>DASVGY010000180.1:0-34451 GCA_036379295.1 Pelobium sp. | reverse complement strand
GCTGGTGCCACAAAAACTGCCGACGTTCAAGAAAAAGAAACAGCAAACCCCACCGAAGAATCATCTCCAAAAGAAAAGCCTGCTGTAGCAAAACCCGCCGGATTTAAACCTCGCTTTAAAACCTCTAAAAAAGAAGAGTAAACAAATGACAGGTTAAGGCTTAAATTTATCCGTCCAACTCTGCAAACTCTGCATCCTTCCAATTAAAAAAACCTGACTAAAATCATCCCAGCAGCTGTGTACTTATGCTTTTAAAAAAAGCTCAGTAGCTTTCGGTGATATAACTTTGTTCACTCTGTGATTATAAGAATCAGCCCTGTAAGAGCCGGTTTTCTAAATCCAAAGCCACCGCCATTCCCATCATCGCCCAAAAAACCACCGCAATTTTATCCTGGTCTAAAAAATTATTAAGCAACCCATGAAAAAAATAAGACAACATCGCCAACAAAATAGCTAAAGAAAGCATCCTAATCTGCGGAGATAGTGTCAAATAATAAAGTCGCATCAATGTTGAGATATAGGTGAAAAACAGCGCTAAAATTATCAATAGACCCAGTACACCACTTTCTACCAAAGGACCAAAATATTCGCTGTGCATCTCGCCCATTGTGCCATGGGTGCTGCTGATACTGGTCATCTCCCCTGCCCTTTGGTAAGGCGAATATTGAAAACTATACGTCCCAGGTCCAAACCCTAAAACTGGTCTTTCCAAAAACATTCTGTAGCCAGATTCCCACCTGTTAATCCGTTCTACGTTTGACTCATCTGTTCTAACGTTAGAAATAGAGCGAATATCTGTTGCTATGTTTTTCCCCGAAACAGCATTATTGAATTTTACGGTTTGGTATATTTGACTCGCAAAAATTAAGGCAAGTGCCATAATTGTTAAAAAACCGATTAAAAGCGTTTTAAACTTTATCCTCAATTTAAGCAATAGCGTAAATCCTAACACAAAAAACAAGCTTAAAACAGCCGCTCGTGAATATGACAAACCAATTCCGATGGCGCAAAAAAGCACAAATACACACAACAAAACTTTGTGTGCTGCGCTAAGTTTATTGTTTTTAAAGGTCAACATCGCCAAAGCATACAAAAAAACAATACTGCAAACTGCACTATAAACGGTATGGTCATCCATAAGCGGTTTCATCACCAGCATACTCCGCTGTTGCGTAAAACCCGTTGCATGGTGGTTAATGGTGGTATAAATAATCACCAGACATAGCCCCAAGCCAAAGGCTATAAAAAACGATTGGATATTTTTTTGCTTCCGAAAAATGAGTGTTCCCCAAAAAAAACCAAATACAACAGTCCACAACCTGGCCAGCAAAAATTTAAAGGAAATAACGGGAAGTGTGCTGGTAATTGATGTAATAAAAACCCAGCTTAAATTAAGTAGAATAAGCACCGTAATTGGATGTTTAAGTACCGCCCGAAAATTGTCAAAATCCTTAAACAACTTAAGTAAAAACAACCCTAAAAAGACTATCATCAAAGGTTCATCGGGTAAATTAACGCCCGAACTGCCTAACATGTATTTAATTGAAAATGGTGTGCAAAATGCCACTAAATAGTAAGCGCTTTCTAAAGAAACCAAGAAAATAGCGATTAGGAAAATGGCTAATGGGATGGCTAATACGCTATACGCGGGTGCGCCAATTGCAATAAACGCCGCAGCTAAAATGAGCGCAACGCTGCCGATATACAGTTTTTTTATATCCGGACTTAAACTTAACATTACGCTTTAAACCTTGGTGCAACAAATTCAAGGTAAAAAACGCCCAAAAAACTAATGATAAACGCTGAAAGTGCAAATAGAAATACCAACAGCTTTTTATTAGGATATTGGCTTTTCTCTGGAACGCTTGCTTTTTCTACTAAAAACTGTTGAGAAATTACCCCTTTATAATCCAATTCGGCAGCTTCAAAGCGCAACTGCAAGTTTGCTAAAGACTCCTGCTCCTTTTTATATAAAGATGCTAACTCCAAATACTTTCCGCTAAGTTTGCCAAAATTGGCTACGGTAGGTTTAATGGATTGGTAGGTAGCTTTCGCCGCCTCTACCCTGCCTTCTGCCTTAATTAAAGTACTATCCGGAAGCCTGCTGCGGTACTTTTGGTAAACCTGCAACTGGGCTTCCTGCGCCTTTACATTAGTTTGTGCAGCAACCATTGCTTTACTCAAAACCTCAGATTGTGCCTCGTAATCAAATACCCCTTGCGCCCTTATTTCCGATAATTGTTTTAAAATAGAATCAACCTGAGCTTTCTTTTTTGCGTATTGCGATTTGATGAGCTCAAAGGCCTGTTGCCCCCTTTGTTGCCTAATTTGTGTGCGCATACTATCCAAGCAAAGCGCAATATAGTTTGCTAAATTTGCAGCCAAAACGGGGTCTTCGTCTTTTGCGGCTACCCTAATGGCCAAATTATCAGTGCGTTTAAACTCGGTATTTGCTTCCAGTTTTTTACGGGTTTTTGTTTTTGGGTATTGGGTTTGCCCACCAAAATGGTAATAATTTATGAGGTTATACTTTGCAATCACTTTGTCCTTTAAGGCATCAGAATTTAGTATTTCCAAAGCTTGGTCAATCTGGTCTTCATCGCCATAGCTCATAAAATTTTCTAAATTACTTTCAGAAAGTAAAGACTTAGAAATAGAATTGTTTCCCGGGATGTAAAAAATGGTAAACGCCTCGTACTTTGGTTTGATGATGAAAGCAAGCGCCAACCCTACAATCATCCCGATAAGGGTAATTAAAAAAATATGCTTTTTGTGCTTATAGCCGATTTTTAAGATATCAACCATATCAAACCTACTGTCCTGATGTTCCATTTAAAAATTGAAACTGTGAATTTAAAGAAATATTTAGCTATTGCAGATTTATTAACGATTTAAAGCTTTTGTACGATGGCTGTACGGAGGCCACTGAGTTTGAAGAAACCTAAACACATTGCAATAGCCGTTGACATTAATGTATAAATAGCGATACTAAGCATCCAATTGTCGAAAGCGTAAGGCGTTAAATAGCCTAAAACAATTAGTAAGCCTATAAAAAGCAAAAGTTTGAACCATAGCAAATGGCGAAAGGGCTTTTTAAACTGCTGATGGTATAAAAGCAGATATGTTAAGCCGACCAGCAAAAAACTTATGAAAGAACTAAATGCTGCACCCAAAGCCTGGTAAGTAGGAATTAAAACAGTGTTTAATGCAATATTGGTAATTAAGCCGCCAGCCGAAACTAAATTTAACAGTTTAAGATTATTATTTGCTGTAAAATAAGTGCTGTACACATAATAAATTACCACCAAGGGCAAGCAAAACATCAGCACTCCAAAAATTATTGAGAGCTTTTGGCTGCTGTTTTCTGGATATAACAGTTCCATTAGTTCATTACGGTAAAACCAACTTACCATCGCGATGATTAAAGTTGTTGGAATTAATGTAAATACACTATCGTTCATAAGCCTTTCAACCTTAGAATCTTCGCCAATTAACTTACAAAGCACCGGATAAAATAAAGTTGCAAACAAAATAGGTAACATGCTAGCTGCATCCAAAAAACGATAAGCCGCCACGTAAATTCCGCTTTCCATATCGCCGTTAGGCAACATTTTAACCAACATTACGGTATCAATTTTATTATAGGCCAAAACCAAGAACGCAAACAAGGCAAAGGGAGCAATTCTTTGGATAATTGAAAAGTTAAGCCTGATTTTTTTTGAAGGAAGGATGCTTATTTTTTTGAGATATAGGTAATAGAAACACCAAGCAATTGCTATTAACAATGCAAGCATTTGAGCCAAAATGTAAAACTGAATAGTCCATTTAAAACCCGTGTTTAAATACAAAATTGGCAAAAGCGCCACAATGATTAGACATTTATCTAAAACAGAAAGAAATATCTCTGCCTTAAGCAATTGATTTCCTTTTAAAAAGCCTCGCAAATAGTTTAAAAACGAAAACAGTATTTGATAAATAACCAACAAGCCTAACAAATTCTCGTCTGTTAAACCAAGTAACCAAGCGGAAATTAAAGTAATAATTGTGTAGAGAACTGCAAGTATAATTTTAACAGAAAATAAGTCTGAAATATATTGAGGCCGCTTTTTTTCTTTACTTAGGTATTGGATAAGGTAATTATTTAAGCCTGGGTCGTTAATTACGCCCAAAATTAGGGTGAAGTTAAAAACACTGTAATACAGTCCGAAACTTTGGAAGCCTACGCTGGTTTGCACTTTGCGTTCGATAAACAAAATCCACACGAGTTTCACCAACAGGTTAACCAAAACTAATAATGTAACCCGGCCGGCAAATTTTTGATTATCCATTGCAAATGCCAAAATAAAGCAATAATAATAAACCAGCAATTTTAATATGCGTTGGCATTGGTTATCTTAGCAATTCATCAGCTTAAAAACATTGCGAATAGCCGTAAATACCAGATTATTAATTAAAGATAACTTAGCAGGAATCGGCAGGTTTACTTTTGAAACCTTAAAGCGTCTGGCGCTAAACCATCCGGAAGTTAATTTTATTTTCTGTTTCGATAGAAAGTTTTCTGAAGATTTTATTTTTGCAAGCAACGTAAAGGGAGTGGTTATTTACCCGCAAGCCAGGCATCCTTTTCTTTACTATTTGTGGTTCAATTACCAATTAGTAAAGGTGTTAGAAAAAGAAAAAGTAGATTTATTGCTTTCGCCCGATGGATTTATTCCGCTAAATGCAAAGGTTAAAACACTTTCGGTTGTTCACGATATCGCTTTTGAGCATTTTAACAATGGAGTCGATTGGTTGCATCAGCTTTACTATAAATACTTTTTCCCAAAATTTGTTAAACAAGCCAACAGAATTATTACGGTTTCTGAATTTACAAAAGCAGATTTAATAAAAAGCTATCAAATTTCCGAAGACAAAATAGATGTGGTTTATAACGGTGTTTCATCGGCCTTTAGGCCTATCGAACAAAAATTAATAGACAAAACACCATATTTTATTTACGTAGGCGCCATTCATCCGCGTAAAAATGTACTGAATTTATTAAAAGCCTTTGAAGCGTTTAAAACCGAGTATCCCGAATTTAAGCACCAACTTTTATTAGTCGGGCGAAAATCTTGGCAGCTTTCCGCCATTGTTAAATATTTGCGAAACATGAAATTTAGGCAAGATGTGCTGTTTAATAAAAACGTTAACGATGAAGAGTTGAACTTGCTCATCAACAATGCGGTGGCTTTGGTTTATCCTTCATTTTTTGAGGGATTTGGCTTGCCTGTGGTAGAAGCTTTTAGCTGCGGAACGCCTGTAATTACCAGTAAAGGCACCGCAATGGAAGAAATTTCTAGAGGTGCAGCACACCTTTTTAACCCAGAAAGCGTTGATGAACTTACAGAAAAATTGTATCAGCAGGCATCGGGCGAAGCACAAAACAGTGAAAAAATAAATTTAGGATTAACTTTAGCCAAACAATACACGTGGGAGCAAACCGCTTTAGAAGTTTGGAAAGCCATTTTAAAAACAATTAAATAAATGCTTTTACCTTTTTACCAGGATGTTTTTTTAGAAGCAGGCTGCGATGAAGCTGGTCGTGGTTGCCTTGCAGGGCCTGTTTTTGCAGCCGCGGTGATTTTACCGAAAGATTTTCATCATCCTTTACTAAATGATTCTAAGCAAATTAAGGAGCCAGACAGGTATGCGCTTCGCCAAGAAATAGAGGCTGTTGCGCTAGCCTTTGCCATCGGCGTGGTTGACCATCAAGAAATAGATAAAATCAACATTTTAAACGCTTCTTTTTTGGCTATGCACCGGGCCATTTTACAGCTTAAAACGGTTCCCGAATTTTTAATTATTGATGGAAACAGGTTTAACGCTTATCCAAATATCAAACATCAATGTATTGTAAAAGGCGATAGCAAATATTTTTCAATAGCCGCAGCTTCTATCTTAGCAAAAACCTATCGAGATGATTATATGAACAAAATTGATGCTGAATTCCCTCACTATCAATGGAGAACAAACAAGGGTTATCCAACGGTGTTTCACAGAAAAGCCGTTTTAGATTTAGGTTTTAGCCCCTACCACAGAAAAACATTTAATGTAAGCAATCCACAACTCTCCATTTTTTAGTATTTTGCAACTATGCGTGTGCTTATATTAACTAACAGAGTTCCTTTTCCGGCCAACGGAGGCTACGCAATTGTGGTGCACAACACCATCCAATCACTGTTAGATTTAGGTTGCCAGGTAACCTTGTTTAGCCTTAACACAACAAAACACTACGTAAACGTTCAAGAAATTGACGACCCAATATTTAAAAAAATAAAATTTTTACAATATAAAATAGATAATAGGGTTAAAGCAAAGGGCGCTTTTTTTAACCTTTTTTCTCGTAAATCTTATAATGTTAGTCGTTTTTATTCGGCTGGTTGCGCAAGCAGATTGGCACATCTCCTTAAAAAAGAAAATTTTGATATCATCCAGTTCGAGGGTTTGCAGGTTACACCTTACATGCCGGTAGTGCAGCTTAATGCCAAAGCTAAACTGGTGTACAGGGCACACAATATCGAACATCAAATTTGGAAACGGTTAACCATAAAAGAGAGCTTTTTACTCAGAAAGTTTTACTTACACCTGTTAAGTAAGCGTTTGCAAAGTTTTGAGTCGAGTATCCTTAATAATTTTGATGCCATTTTAGCCATCAGCTTTGTAGATGAGCATTTTTTTAATTCGCTAGGTTATCAGCAAAATGTACATACTTTCCCTGTAGCATTAAACCTTAACAATTACCATCACGATTATAAGTTGTCTCCAAATAAAAGTGTAGGTTACATTGGTTCAATGGATTGGCGCCCTAATATTGAAGGTTTAGATTGGTTTTTAGATAACGTGTGGCCAAACATTATGCAGCTAGGTTCGGGCATCACTTTCCATTTGGCGGGTAAAAATATTCCAGAACATTATCAGGATTTGGCTAATGAGCATTTTTTGATAGAGGGTGAAGTTGAAAACGCCAAAGAATTTATCGCCCGCCAACACGTAATGATTGTCCCATTGCTTTCTGGAAGCGGAATGCGGGTTAAAATTATTGAAGCTATGGCTTTAGGCAAATGTATTATAGCCACTTCTATTGCAGCAGAAGGCATAAATTACCACCACGATAGAGATATTTTAATTGCCGATTCAAGCGACCATTTTTACAAGCAAATTCTCCGTTGCTTTACTGATAAAAACCTGATCACCAGAATTGGCGACGGCGCAAGAAAACTAGTAGAAAAAGGCCACAATCAAGAAACAATGGGGCAAAAACTGATTAGCGTGTACCAGAAACTTTTAAATGAGAAAGTTTAAATTTTCTTAATTTCGCCAAAGAACTTCACACCCCAAATCCGCTCCAACTGATTTGGGTTTTATTTTGTAAAAATGAAAACGACTGCCTTAACAGCAAAACACATTTCTTTAGGCGCCAAAATGGTTCCTTTTGCGGGGTTTAATATGCCCGTTCAATACGCCGGAATAAATACTGAGCACCAGGCGGTGAGAAATTCTGTTGGTGTTTTTGATGTAAGCCACATGGGCGAATTTATCTTAAAAGGCGATAAAGCGTTAGATTTAATTCAAATGGTAAGCTCAAACGACGCCTCAAAACTGGTTGATGGTAAAATCCAATATGCCTACTTACCAAATAAAACTGGCGGCATTGTGGATGATTTGCTGGTTTATCGCATCAACGAAAAAACCTTTATGTTGGTGGTTAACGCTTCAAATATTGAAAAAGATTGGGATTGGATTAGCAGTTTTAATACTTACGGTGTGGATATGAAAAACATCTCAGACCGCACTTCTTTATTGGCTGTTCAGGGACCAAAAGCTAGCGAAGCATTACAAAGTTTAACAGACATCAACCTTGCCGAAATGGATTATTATACTTTCAAAAAAGGCAAATTTGCAGGTTTTGATAACGTAATGATTTCTGCAACAGGTTATACCGGCGCTGGCGGTTTCGAAATTTATTTTGATAACGCTTACGCTGATGCAATTTGGGATGCGATATTTAAAGCAGGAGAACCTTTTGATATTAAACCGATAGGTTTGGCCGCCCGAGATACTTTACGTTTAGAAATGGGTTTTTGTTTATATGGCAACGACATCGACGATTCCACGTCTCCCTTTGAAGCGGGCTTAGGTTGGGTAACCAAATTCACCAAAGATTTTACCAATGCCAAATCATTAAAGTCAGAAAAAGAAAACGGGGTTACAAAAAAACTAGTCGGATTTGAAATGGTGGAAAGAGGAATTCCTCGCCATGATTATGAGGTTGTTGATGTTGACGATAATGTGATTGGCAAAGTAACTTCTGGCACCCAATCTCCATCCTTACAGAAAGCAATTGGAATGGCTTACGTTCAAAAAAGCTTCAGCAAAGAAAATCAAGAAATTTTTATTAAAATAAGAGATAATAAAATAAAAGCAAAAGTGGTGAAAACTCCTTTTTATCAAAAGTAGAAAATATGAACGGGCCTAAATCGACGGCCTTGTATTTTACCTAAAATCACCCCCAAACAATCACCATTATAAATTATTTATGCAAAAAAACATAGAAGTCTGCTTTACTCCAGCGTTACTGCCTCTTTACAATCTAAAAAACTCTATAGTTGTGGTTATTGATATTTTTAGAGCCACCAGCTCTATTTGTTACGGAATCGAAAATGGGGCTTCGGCAATTATTCCTGTTGCAACGGTTGAAGAGTGCAGAAATTATGGAAACAACTGTCTTTTAGCTGCAGAACGCGATGGAAAAGTGGTAGAAGGTTTTGATTTCGGTAACTCGCCATTTTCTTATACCAAAGACAAAGTTAGCGGCAAAACTGTTGTGTTAACCACTACCAACGGAACTCACGCTATTGATGAATCTAAAAAAACGGCCCACCAAGTGATAATTGGTTCGTTTTTAAATTTGGATGCGGTTTGTAATTACCTTAAAATCAAACAGCAAGATGTACTTTTACTGTGTGCCGGCTGGAAAGGGAAATTCAATTTAGAAGACACCCTGTTTGCCGGGGCAGTAGTGCACCAGTTAAAAGCTAGCAATTATTTTTTGGATGATAGCAGCACCGCGGCGCAAGACCTATATAATTTAGCTCAAGGCGATTTAGAAGCGTACACTGCAAAAACATCTCACAGTGAAAGGCTTAAAAAATTAGGGATTCAAGAAGATATTAAATTTTGCTTAAATGTAAATACCTGCAGCAGCATACCGGTTTTAGTTGGCGATAAACTGGTGAAGCTATAAAACACTTTACTATAAAAACTTTACAATAAGGTAGCTCACAAAGATTTATATTTGGCCATTACCAAATTAAGCGCTACATGAAATTTCTTTCCTTTTTAACTGCTTCTTGGCTGATTATAGCTTTAAACAGCACCGCACAAGATAAAATTGCACAAAAATATGCAGCTACCATAACCAAAGAAGATGCCTTTAAACGGTTAAGCAAGTTAACTTCTGATGACTTTACAGGTCGCGGAACCGGACAGCCCGGCGCAGAAAAGGCAGCACAATACATTAAATCGCAATTTGAATTATTTGGCTTAACAGCACCTGTAAACAAGGGTTATTTTCAGCAGCTTGATTTAAAGGAAATTATGCCTAAAGAACGCAACATCACGGTCAACGGTAAATCTCAACTATTTTTAAAGGATTTTTTCGCTTTGCCATATTTTGCAAAAGCTATCCATACCAGTTATAGTGACTTTGTTTTTGTAGGCTACGGAATTGAAGATAAAAATTATAACGACTTAGCGGATTTAGATTTAAACGGGAAAGTGGCTGTAGTTTTAGAAGGTGAGCCCGTAATAAATGGCAATTCTTTAATAACGGGCACAACTACGCTATCAAACTGGAGTATCCAAAAAAACAAAAAGCTTGCAGCGCTTTCAAAGAAAAATCCTTCGGCGATAATTTTTTTAGATTCACAAGTTCGGCTTACCAAACAACCACAAATTAGCCAAAGAAATTCTTTAGTTTTAGGAAACCCGAAAGAAATTGCGACGCCGTTGATTATTTATGGTTCAGAAGATTTTGTGAACGACTTACTAACGCCAACTGGCAAAAGCATTAAAGAATTGAGCAAAAGAAATAGCGAAACACAAAAACCAAATACTTTTGAATTTAAAGCAAACCTTGATATTGATTTTACTGTAAATAGTACACCATTAAATGCTAAAAACGTTTTGGGCTTTTTAGAAGGTACTGATCCTGTTCTTAAAAACGAGCTTGTAGTAGTTACGGCTCATTATGATCATTTAGGAATAAATGATAAAGGAGAAATTTTTAACGGCGCAGACGATGACGGTTCTGGAACAACCGCCGTTTTAGAACTAGCAGAAGCTTTTGCAAAAGCAAAAAAAGAAGGTTACGGCTCAAAAAGAAGCATTTTGTTTATGACGGTGGTTGGCGAAGAAAAAGGCTTGTTGGGTTCCGAATGGTATTCAGAACATCCGGTGTTTCCTTTAGAAAATACCATCGTTAACTTAAACATTGATATGATTGGTCGTGTTGGCGAACTTTACAAAAATAAGGCAGATTCTGCCAATTATGTGTATGTAATTGGTTCTGATAAATTAAGCACTACGCTACGTAAAATCAGCGAAAGCACCAATAAAACCTACAGCAACCTAACGTTGGATTATAAATACGACGACCCAAAAGACCCTATGCGAATTTATTATCGCTCAGACCATTATAACTTTGCAAAACATGGAATCCCAATTATTTTTTACTTCAATGGCTTGCATGAAGATTATCATAAAAAAACCGATGATATCGAAAAAATAAATTTTCCGCTGTTGGTTAAAAGAGCAAAACTGGTTTTTTATACTGCTTGGGAATTAGCTAACAATGCCCATAAACCGGTGGTGGATAAAATGGATAACGCAGAAAATTAAGGCAAAAAAAAGGAGCCAAAAATTATTGGCTCCTTATCTTTTTATCTCAAAGAAAATTTAAGCAACCTTTACCAGGTTCAGCTTTACAAAAAAGTTTTCAAAATTAACAGTATTGCCGCTCAGCCAATTTAAAAGTCCAAAAACACCGCTTTCCTGTTTTTTACTTTCCTGGGTTTGTTGCACAAACTTTTGCATCACCGCCGGGATAATCTGCTCGCTCAGGTTTCTGGCATCGCTCATTTTTAAACTGAAATAGCTATTTAAACGATATGCGTATTTATTAACCATAGCGCTGGTCAAATCTTGAAAGTTCGACTGTTTTCCAGTAAAGTACGACATTAAAACATCTGCTTTGCCGTGGTCAAGTTTCGACTTTAAAACGTCAACAATAACTCCGGTGGCTTCGTACATGGCATCATTTAAGTTAGCCTGGCTAAGCTCAGATGCTAAGAAAACTTGTTCGCTTTCTCTTACAATTTGGTTCAGTTTTTCAAACATATCAATAATTATTAGCGGGTTAAAATGTAGTGCAAAATTAGCTGTTAAATATTAAATTATTAATTAGATGATATTTTTACTTTAGATTTATTAAATAAATGACTATTTTATTACTATTTAGATAAATAAAGAGCCAAAAAAAGGAAACCAAAGGTAAATCTGATTTCCTCTTTTTCTTCGATGTTATTTGTATTTAATTAGTAGATGCTTTAGCTTCTTGTTTCATTTTATCATTGGCAACTATCACAATTTCCACTCTTCGGTTTTGTGCCATACCTTCTGCCGTATCGTTAGAGGCTATCGGTTCGCTTTCGCCTTTTCCTACGGTTTTTAACCTACTGCTACTTACACCCTGCGAAACTGCATAATCCTTAACAGCAGCAGCCCTTCTTTCTGATAACCGCATGTTGTAAGCATCAGAGCCTGAAGCATCTGTATGCCCAATAACCATAATGTCAGTATCAGGATATTTGTTTAAAGAGGCGGCCAGGTTATCAATATTTTGTTTTGCATTAGCTTGCAATTCTGATTTATCAACACCAAATAGGATACCCGAGTCAAATTTTACAATAATTCCTTCCTCGTAAGGGATAACCTCTGCGCCGGGGATACTTTGTTGAATCTCCTTTGCCTGCTTATCCATTTTACGACCTATAAATGCGCCGGCTGTTCCACCAATTGCCCCACCAATTATTGCTCCAACGGCAGTATTGCCCGCTTTTTTTCCAATTAATGCTCCAATAGTACCTCCGGCAGCGGCGCCAATACCTGCACCTTTTTGTGTGTTTGTTAATGATTTACAAGCAGGCATCATGGTTGATACGCCTAAAACTGCAACTAAACCTAGTGCGGTAACTTTTAATTGATTAGCTTTCATAATTATTTTTTGTGATTGTTTTAACAACGATACAAACAAAATGCCAAAAAATAAAATTCTTAAGTTTGCTAATGATGAAAAACAATGTAGTAACTAAGGTTGCAATAATTGGATGTGGCTGGTTGGGCTTTCCTTTAGCCAAAAGTCTGTTAGCCTTAAACTATCGCATAAATGGTTCCACCACCAGCAAGGATAAATTAAGCGCTTTAGCGGAAAAGGGTATTTATCCTTTTTTAATTGATTTAGATGGCGAAAATCCCGTTGCAAACATGCAGCAATTTTTATCTGTGGATTTGCTTATTATTAATATTCCGCCCGGGAGAAGTGTTACCGATGGTGATTTATACCTCAAAAAATTGCTGTACCTAAAAACAGAGATTTTGCAATCAACGGTTCAAAAGGTAATTTTTATATCATCCACATCGGTATATGCCGAAAATAACGCAGAACAAAAAGAGGATAGCGTACAGCTAGCACAAAGTGGCAGCGGTTTGCGAATGCTTAATGCAGAAAACGTATTTAAAAATTTACCCCATATCCAAACTACAATAATTAGAATGGCGGGCTTAATTGGCCCAAAAAGGCACCCAGGAAGGTTCTTCGCTGGCAAAACTGATATCCCCAACGGTTTGGCGCCCGTTAATCTAATTCATTTAAACGATTGTTTGGGCATCATCAAAAAAGTGATAACCGATGGTTTGTGGAATGCTATTTTTAATGCTGCTGCACCCACGCATCCAAATAAAAAAGAATTTTACAATTTGGCCAGCGAAAAGCTTTACGGAAAAAGCGCCGAATTTATTGAGGAAAAAATTGAATTTAAAATTGTTAACGCCGAAAAGATTATATCAAAGGGCTACCAGTTTAAACATCCTGATTTGATGGACTGTCTTCAAACAAACGCTCTGAATTAAAAGTCGCTTTATCTAAAACATCCCAGGTGGCATCAGAAAGTAGTTTTACGGTGGAAATATAACGGGCGGCCGTTTTAGATCGACCCCACTCCTGCGGTGCAATCATGCTAACCAAAAACTCTTCATTTTTCTGGTACAGATAATAAGTTTGTCCTAAAACAGGCTTAAACCGCATATCTGCTTTATAAATTAACTCAGAAATTTTTAATCGATCTTCAATTTCTTTTACCTGCTGCATAATAAGTTCGGCCTGCTTACGCAACAAAGCTATTTGCTGATGCGCCTGCAAGTGCATACTTTCCACAGCATTTGCCTGTAATTTATTTTTATCAATGGGCTTAATTACCGGAGAGCTTACGGTTAAAGGAACCGGAGAAAATTTAGCCTCGCCCTTAAAATAGATATCATTCTCTGCTGCCATAGCTTTTTAAACGCTAAAGCGTAAATATAGTTTTGAAAATTCTGATTAAAAATTTAAAGAATTATTATATTTATAAAAATTTATATAAATTTACCTTAACTAATTAATTTAATTTAATTATTTAATAATCAGTTTATTAAAACAGATTCTATGAAATGTGTTCGCACACAATAATTTTTATTATATTTGCATCAACGTTCGTATAAAAACATTTTAAACCAATTTTTAATAGATATATGACCACCACCCGACTAAACCTTTTAGAAGAAACCAGATTTGAGAAATTACCTGTAACTATTTACCGCAATGATAGCGAGGCATCTGTAACCGTGGCACAAAGAATAGCCGACTTAATAAAAGAAAAAGATGCCGCCGGAGAAAAAACAGTTTTAGGTTTGGCTACTGGCGCAACTCCGGTAAAGGTGTATGCAGAATTAATCAGACTGCATAAAGAAGAAGGTTTAAGTTTTAAAAATGTGGTAACCTTTAATCTGGACGAATATTATCCGATGCAACCCACGGCAGAACAAAGTTACGTTGCTTTTATGAAAGCAAAACTTTTTGACCATGTGGATATTGACATGGAAAACGTTCACATTCCGGATGGAACTTTAGCTGAAGAAGATATTGTACCTTTTTGTAAAGAGTACGAAAAGAAAATTACCGCTTACGGCGGCTTGGATATCCAACTTTTAGGTATCGGCCGTACAGGCCATATTGGTTTCAACGAACCCGGTTCTGCGCCAAACTCGGGCACACGCCTGGTAACGCTGGATGATTTAACCCGTCGTGATGCTTCCCGCGATTTTGGTGGTAAAGAAAACGTACCTACAAAAGCCATTACTATGGGTGTGGGTACCATTTTTAAAGCCAAGCAAATAATTTTGATGGCCTGGAACCAAAAAAAGGCATCAATTATTAAAAGAGCGGTTGAAGGAGAAATTTCTGCCGAAGTGCCTGCTACCTACCTGCAACTTTCTGATAACGTGGAATTTGTTTTGGACCAGGATGCAGCAACGGACCTTACTCGTTTTGCAACTCCGTGGTTAGTACAAGATTGTGAATGGACCCCGCAACAGATAAAAAAAGCGGTGATTTGGTTGGCAAAAACACTTAAAAAACCAGTGCTAAAACTAACCGAAGAAGATTATAACAACAACGGGATGGCGCAGTTGGCCACAGAAAAAGGTCCGGTTTATAACATCAACATTGATATTTTTAATAAAATACAACATACCATTACGGGCTGGCCAGGCGGAAAGCCAAACGCCGACGATTCGCAACGCCCCGAAAGAGCCGAGCCGGCAAGGAAAAGTTCGATTGTGTTTTCGCCCCACCCAGATGATGATGTGATTTCTATGGGCGGTACTTTCATTCGACTGGCAGACCAAGGACATGATGTGCATGTGGCATACCAAACATCTGGTAATACAGCGGTTTGGGACGAAGATGCTTTGCGTTTTATGGAATTCAACATAGATTTTGCAAAATCACAAAACCAACCAACAGAAAAGTTAGAAAAAGTATATAAAGATACCCGAACGTTTTTAGAGAAAAAACAACCTAACCAGCCAGATCCTTCAGAGTTAAAAACCGTTAAAGGTCTGATTAGAAAAGGAGAAGCCATTGCTGGGGCAAGATTTGCCGGACTGCCAGACGCCAATATCCACTTCATGGATTTACCTTTTTACGACCGTGGAAAGGTATCAAAAACTGTTGATTTTGAGGACGACATTCAACAAACCATGGCGCTTTTGCAGGCGGTAAAACCTCATCAGGTTTTTGCTGCCGGAGATTTTGCCGACCCGCATGGCACACATAAAGTTTGTTTCAATATTATTTTGGAAGCTTTAACCCGCTTAAGAAAAACCGAAGCATGGACAAAAGACTGCTGGCTATGGCTTTATCGTGGTGCCTGGCATGAATTTGAAATTGACGAGATTGAAATGGCTGTGCCCCTATCTCCACAAGAAGTTTTGCGCAAAAGACACGCCATTTTTAAACATCAATCACAAAAAGATATCCCTGTTTTCCCCGGAGATGATGCCCGCGAGTTTTGGGTACGGGCAGAAGACCGAACTACCGAAACTGCACAAGCTTATAATGACCTAGGATTGGCAGAATACGAAGCAATTGAAGCCTTTGTTCGTTGGAAATTTTAATTACAATTTGGAAAGCTTAGGTTTAAACACCTAGGCTTTCCATTAAATAAGGTGCATTAACGATTGAAACGGCATACTTTTTTGCTTCCCTAACCCAAAAAAAGAGAAAGCAAAAAAGATATAGTGTAAAGCGTGTTAAAATGCCCAAACATTTCTCTCCTATAAAAACCACACAAGTTTTTAACCAATAAAAACTGAAATAACAACGCAATTAATGACACTTATTAAATCAATCTCTGGAATTAGAGGAACTATTGGCGGAAAAGCTGGCGATGGATTTACGCCTGCCGATATTGTGAAATTTACTGCCGCTTATGGGAAATGGATTTTGGCTAAAACCCAAAATAATAAAATTGTTTTGGGCAGAGATGCCAGAATTTCGGGCGAAATGGTGCGAAATTTAGTAGTGGGCACATTACAAAGTATTGGTTTAAACGTGGTTGACTTAGGCTTATCAACCACGCCCACGGTTGAAATTGCTGTTCCGCTTGAAAACGCAGGCGGTGGAATTATTTTAACCGCCAGCCACAACCCGAAAGAATGGAATGCGTTAAAATTATTGAATGATAAAGGCGAATTTATTAGCGATGCCGACGGAAAAGAATTGTTAGCGATTGCTGAAAAAAAGGAAATAGATTTTTCCTCGGTCGATGATTTGGGAAGCGTGACTTACGATGATAGTTACCTGCAAAAGCACATAGATATGATTTTAGCTTTGCCTTTGGTAGATGTTGAAGCCATTAAAAAAGCGAATTTTAAGATAGCGATTGATTGCGTAAACTCATCGGGCGGGATTTTTATCCCGGCTTTGTTAAAAGCTTTGGGTGTTGAAACTATTTATGAAATATTTTGCGAACCAAACGGGCATTTTCCGCACAACCCCGAGCCTTTGCCCGAACATTTAACAGAAATTTCTAACTCGGTTATAAAAAACAAGGCAGATTTAGGGATTGTTGTTGACCCCGATGTGGACAGACTTTGTTTTGTAAATGAAGACGGAAGCATGTTTGGCGAGGAATATACTTTGGTAGCCGTTGCCGATTACGTTCTGCAGCACACACCTGGAAATACCGTTTCTAACTTATCATCAACACGGGCTTTAAGAGATGTGACGGAAAATGCAGGGCAAAATTACCAAGCTGCTGCCGTGGGCGAAGTAAACGTGGTTAATTTAATGAAATCATGTAATGCCGTTATTGGTGGCGAAGGAAACGGTGGCATTATTTATCCCGAACTGCATTACGGCCGTGATGCTTTGGTGGGCATTGCTTTATTTTTAACGCATTTGGCGAAAAGCGGAAAATCAATTTCTCAGCTTAAAGCAAGTTACCCGGTTTATCATATCTCCAAAAACAAAATCACTTTACAGCAAGGGATGGATGTTGACGGAATTTTGAAAAAGGTGGAGGGAAAATACCGATTACAGCCGCTTAGCACCATCGACGGCTTAAAAATAGAATTTGGCAATGAGTGGGTGCACCTGAGGAAATCAAACACCGAACCTGTCATCAGGATTTATTCCGAGTCGGAGAATGAGAAGAAAGCCGATAAATTGGCGAAACAGATTATCGCTGATATTAAATCATTTTTATAAAAAGCCTTAACATGAGCAAATCAAACTTCACTACCGAAACCATTGAAAAAATTGCCAAAAAATTTGCGATTGAAGGCGATATCCAAGCTACCAAACCATTTGGTTCGGGGCATATTAATGATACCTTTTTAATCCGTAATACCGACAGCAACTGTCCTGATTATCTGCTACAAAGGATAAATCATCATATTTTTAAAGATGTGGAAGGCGTTGTGGTTAACATTTCGAGGGTTTCGGCACATTTGGATACAAAGTTAAAAGGGGAATTTAAGTCCGATAAATCGGTAGAGCAGGTGTTGACATTAATTCCCACAACTGGCGGTGTTTTGTACTTAAAAGATGAGGACGGAAATTATTGGCGGATGTACCAGTTTATCAAAGACTCCATCAGCTATGATTTGGTAGAGTCAACCAAGCAAGCCTTTGAAGGTGGCGAAGCTTTTGGCCGATTTCAACTGATGCTGGCCGATATGGACGCCAGTTTGCTAACCGAAACGCTGCCCAATTTTCACAATATTAAATTTAGATTAGAAAACTATAAAAAGGCTTTGGCAGAGGACATTGCCGACCGTGTAAAGTACGTTGCAGAAGAAATTGCACTGATAAAAGAGCATGAAGAATTGATGTGCAGCCTTTACCAAATGGGCGAGGATGGTTTGCTTCCGAAACGGATTACCCATAACGATACTAAGTTTAACAATATCTTATTTGACAAGGACGACAACGTTATTTGCATTATAGATTTAGATACGGTTATGCCAGGCTACACAGCCTATGATTTTGGAGACGCCATTAGGACCTTGGTAAACACTGCCGAAGAAGATGAACCAGACTTAAATAAGATTAAAGTAAATATGACTTTATTTAAAGCTTATACCGATGGCTATTTAAAAGAGGCGGTTAATTTTTTAACTAAAGAAGAGCTTAAATCTCTTTATTATGCTGTTTTTCTTTTTCCTTACATGCAAGCTGTTCGCTTTTTAACTGACTATTTACAAGGAGACGCTTATTATAAAACTGCTTACCCAGAACACAACCTGGTCCGTACAAAAGCGCAGTTTAAGCTTTTTAAAGAGCTGTACGCACAAAAAGATTTGATAAACCAGACGATAAAGCAAGCTGCCGAAAAAGCTTTAGCTTAAAGGTTAAGCTTAACGTATAAATATTTTTTGGTACTAGGCGCAAAAATTCATTTTCCGCAGCATTTAATAAACTGGCATTTTACTTGCTTTTAACGTAAACGGAATTTTATTGCTATATTCTCTCGAATTAGCTTGCAACAAAGCGCTATTTAACCAATGCCGCCACAAAGAAGGCGTTTCCTGTCAAAAGATATGATACACACTAAGATAAACTTTTTACTGCTTACCGTATTAACCGCTATTACCTTAACGTTAACTACAATTACAGTAAAAGCCCAAAATACCCAAGCCCCTGTGGCTAAAGAAATTAACGTTGGATTAGCCGGCGGAGCGCCTTTTGTGCTGGTTGAAAAAGGAAAAAAAACAGGAGGCATTGCCGTGGAGATATGGGAGGATATTGCCAGCAAAAACAAGTGGAAATATAAGTACACGCAGTTTCAATCTGTTAGCGATGCAATTACCGCTCTAGATAACCATCAAATTGATGTGGTGGTTGGTCCTTTAAGCATTACCGCAGATAGGGTAAGCCACATTCGGTTTTCGCAACCTTATTACCAGTCGAGTTTGGGTTTGGCATCCCGAGTGGACAAACCAACTTTATGGGACAGGGTGAGGCCGTTTTTTAGCTTTAAACTGTTGATAGCCGTTCTGGTTTTTCTGTTTATTTTGAGTTTGGTTGGCACTTTATTATGGTTGGCAGAAAGGAAAGAATCTCCGGATCAGTTCCCCAGTCAGCCAGCAAGTGGCATTGCCAACGGCATGTGGCTGGCCATTGTGACCATGTCTACCACCGGATATGGCGATAAGGCGCCAATTACACTTTGGGGCCGTATTATAGCTGGTGCCTGGATGGTAATTTCCATTATTTTTGCAACATCCATGGTTGCCGGAATTGCCAGCACATTAACCTTATCGGGATTTGGGGACGATACCATCAACACGATAGAACAGCTTGAAGGCAGAGCGGCCACTACAATAAGCGGATCGCCAACCGAAGAGTTTTTGCAGGAGCATAACATTAAAGAAACGGCTGCTGCAACACTTAATGAAGCGTTTCAGAAGTTAAAGAACAAAGAGGTGGATGCGGTAGTTTATGACAGGCCGCAGCTGCTTTATTTTTTAAAAAACAATAAAGACAGTAAACTTTTTGTTTCTAAAGCAGAGTATTATAAGCAAGGCTATGGCTTTGCCTTCCCAATGGACACTAAAATATCTCACGCCGTAAACATCACCTTGTTAGAACTGGCAGAAGACGAGAAAATAGACAAAATTATTAAGCATTGGCTCGGAGATACGAATCAATAATTTTTTAAATAATTTCTGCTTTCTCTGCTTAATCTTGAATTTCGTTTCAAAATAAAAACCAGCGCTTCCATCAAATTGCGCTCGCCGCAAAACGATACAAAAATTTTTAGTTTATTAGAGATAAACCCAAAAACGAAGTTTTCAGACATCCAAAATTAACATTTATCTGAAAAATGCCCGCCCGCATTGTTAGGTTTTAAACCGTTTAAACCCTAAGGTCCAAAACAACATTGGAAATAACCCGCGTACACAAATAAAAACCTAGCTAGAAACAAAAAATCAAGTTTCTAACCCCTCAAAATACTGAGCTGATAAAATTATTAGCAACTATAACGGTAGTAAATTTTAAAATGTTACCGTAAACTAAATTGTGCTTGCGTGTTCGAAAACAAACAGATATTTTAGACATGTTATCGAACACATTTTTTAAAAAATATTTGTGATAGCAAATTATTATAGATACTTTTGAACACCAATTAACAATTCTAAGTTAAATTCACATGAAAAGAAATTACAACGCAAAGGGTATTTCCTGCCTAAGTTTACTTTTACTGTTGCTTTTATTTGTTGGTTCGGCCGCTACCGCGGCAGGTTCTGCAATGGCAATAACTGTAAAGGGGAAAGTTTTAGATGATGAAGGCATGCCGCTTCCGGGAGTTAATGTTAAAGTAAAAAACGGAAAATCGGCAACCGCAACAGATATCAATGGTAACTATTCCATTTCTGTAGAAAGCAAATCCGCGGTGCTGGTATTTTCTTTTTTAGGATTTGAGTCGCAAGATGTAATCGTAGGCGATCGTACGTTAATCAACATCTCGCTAAAAGCCATACCCAGCCGACTAGATGAAGTAGTAGTTGTTGGCTACGGCACCGTAAAAAGAGGAGACTTAACAGGTTCTGTAGGGCAGGTTAAAATGGAAGATTTACAAAAAGCACCAGTAAAATCTTTTGACGAAGCTCTGGCTGGTCGTTTGGCAGGTGTACAAGTTAGTTCATCAGACGGGCAGCCCGGAAGTTCTTTTAACATTGTTATCCGCGGGCAAAATTCGCTCACCCAAGATAATTCGCCATTGTATGTTATTGATGGTTTTCCAATCGAATCATCAGACAACAACAACATCAACCCAAACGATATAGAATCAATTGAAGTGTTAAAAGACGCTTCTGCAACTGCCATTTATGGTTCACGAGGCGCAAATGGCGTTATCATCATCACCACTAAGTCTGGTAAAAAAGGGAGTCCGAAAGTTACCTATAACGGTAGCTATGGCTTTCAAAACGTTACCAATACAATGGATTTATTATCACCTTTTGAATTTGTAAAATACCAGACCGAATTTAATCCAACAACCGCAGAAAGTTTGTATTTGGGCGGCAAAGGGAAAACTTTAGATGATTATAAAACCCTTGCCGGCGTTGATTGGCAGGATCAGCTTTTCCGTTCTGCCGGCATGCAACAACATAACATTTCGTTAAGTGGCGGTTCAGATAAAACAATTTATTACCTCAGCGGATCTTTAGATAACCAACCCGGCGTAATCATCAATTCTGGATTTAACCGCTACCAAGGAAAGCTTACACTTACCCAAAATGTTACTGATAAACTTAAGCTATATGTAAATTCGAATTATAGCAAATACACCTCAGATGGTATCGTTCCGTCTGCCGGCGGAGGTTCGGCTACAGATAATTTACTATACAGCACCTGGGGTTACAGGCCTATTTCGGGTTCGGGCTATGACTTAACCGAAGATTTATTTGACCCGGATGTTGACGGCGCCAACGATTACAGAATTAACCCCGTTATTTCGGCCAGAAACGAGTTGAGGAGATCCACAACAAATAGTTTAAATGTAAATAGTTATGCACAGTATAATTTCAATAAAAATTTATTTTTAAAAATTACCGGCGGTATCACCAGCAGTCAAAGACGAAATGACAGGTTTAACAATAGCTTAACCCGTTACGGAAACCCAGTAACACAAGGTGGTGTTAAAGGTGTAAATGGTTCTGTTATTTACAACGAGGTTGACCGTTGGTTAAATGAGAATACCATCAATTACAAAAAAACATTTAACAAAGTTCATGAGTTTGGCGCTGTAGCTGGTGTTACCTTCCAACGTTATGATGTAGCCACATACGGCAGCTCTGCCATCCAAGTTCCTAATGAATCTTTAGGTTTAAACGGATTGGATGAAGGCGTACCAGAAGCCATCCAAGCTAGCAGCTCGTACAGTACGTTAAATTCTTACCTGGCTCGCGTAAATTATGGATACAAATCCAAATATTTGTTAACAGCCAGTATCAGGGCAGATGGTTCTTCCAAGTTTGCAAAAGGCAACAGATGGAGCTACTTTCCATCGGCTTCTTTTGCATGGAGGATGAGTAGTGAGAATTTTATGAAAGATTTAATTTTTATTAACGATGCTAAACTACGTATTGGTTACGGAGTTACGGGCAACAACCGGGTTGGCGATTTTGATTACCTACCGGTGATGGGGCAGCCAACTGGTTCGCCTTACGCCTTTAACAATAGCATCAATATTGGCGCTGTACCACTGGATATCGGCAATCCGAACCTAAAATGGGAAAGTACTGCGCAAACAAATATTGGTTATGATTTAGGCTTGTTTAAAGACCGCGTTAGCATTACTGCAGACGTTTACAGAAAAACAACTTATGATTTATTGCTGAACGCAGATTTGCCAGCAACAACTGGTTACGTTTCGGTTTTCAAAAACATTGGCAAGGTAAGAAATCAGGGTTTAGAACTTAGCCTTAACACCATTAACGTCAAAAACAAAAACTTTAGTTGGTCAACCAACTTCAACATCAGTTTCAACAGATCTAAAGTGCTTGAATTAAACGGAGAGCAGCAATATTTAACCAGTGGTGTAAGTTGGGAAAAAACCTTTAATGGCGCACCTTTATACAGAACGCAGGTTGGCCAACCCATCTCTCAGTTTTACACTTACACGTTTGACGGAATTTACCAAATCTCTGATTTTGATGTGGATGGCGCAGGCGCTTATACTTTAAAAGCCGGCATACCAGACAATGGCGCTTCTGTACAACCCGGCGACCCCAAATTCAAAGACTTTGCTGGCCCTAACAGCAGCACTCCAGATGGCACAATAACATCCGCCGATATGAAATTTGTGGGTAGAACAGAGCCTTTGCACATTGGAGGCTTTACCAACAACTTCACGTATAAAAACTTTGATTTAAATATTTTCTTCCAATGGTCTTACGGAAACCAGATATACAACGCAAATCGGATGGTTTTTGAAGGCAATATTTTAAGAAAAACCAACTTAAACCAATATGCTTCGTTTGCTAATCGATGGACGCCAACTAATCCAAGCAATACCATTAACCGGGTTGGCGGCGAAGGACCAAGTATTTACTCGACCAGGTTTTTAGAGGATGGTTCTTTCTTACGCCTAAAAACGGTTTCTTTAGGTTATAATTTCGATAGTAAGGTATTGAAAAAACTAAAAATCAGTTCTTTAAAAATATTTGCTTCGGGGCAAAACCTGCTAACATTTACTAAATACACCGGCATGGATCCCGAGGTTTCTGTTAGAAGCAACTCGGCATTAACCCCAGGCTTTGATTACTCTGCGTATCCTAGAGCCCGCACTATTGTTTTTGGTTTAAGTACTTCATTATAAAATAAAAATAAATATGAAAAGTTTAAAATATATAGTTGCCTTATTTCTTGTAGCAGGATTAAGCACTTCATGTCAAAAATTTTTAGATACCGTTCCAAAAGACACTTTATCTCCAGAATTTTATTACAATAATGAAAAAGAAATGGATGCTGCTTTAGCAGGCGTTTACGATTTATTAGGCAAAGAAACCTACTATGGCAACTACGCATTTACTTTTTTTTCGGCAGCTTCTGATATTTCTTATTGGAGACGGGCAAGCGGCGGAAACGCATTCGCCGGCATACAGGTTTTAAATTACGATGCACAAGATGATAATATCGCTGGTTTATGGAAACTGTGTTATACAGGAATAAACCGGGCAAATTTAGTTTTGGCAAACATAAACAAGCCTCAGTTAACTGCCGAAAAAAGAAATCAGGTTAAAGGGGAAGCTTTATTTTTAAGGGCTTATTATCATTTTTTATTGGTGAGCAATTGGGGAGATGTGCCTTTGATTTTAGATTCAAAAGTTGATCTGTCTAAACTAAACGTTCCGCGTACGCCAGCTAAAGAAGTTTACCTCCAAATCATTAAAGATATGGAAGAAGCCGAACCTTTAGTTAAAGGAATTAGGGAATTAGGTTACGGCGGTCGCGTAAATAAATCTGCAGTAAGAGGCGTTTTAGCCAGGGTAAATCTATATATGGCTGGCCAACCCGTTAACGATGCAAGCAGGTATGCAGAAGCTGCAAAATGGGCTTTAGCGGTTAAAAACGATGCTGAGGCAGCTCACAAATTGAACCCAAGTTTTAGTGATATCTTTATTAAATACGCTCAGGATAAATACGATATTGGAGAATCTATATGGGAGGTAGAATTGTGGGGAAATAGAATTGGTAATGCTTACCAAGAAGCAGGTCGTGTTGGAAATACAAACGGAATACAATTTAGTGGCGAAGAAGGTATCATAGGTTTTTCTTCGGGCTTTATTGGCGCAACATCTTTATTTTACAAAATGTTTGAAAGCACAGATGCAAGAAGAGATTGGGCTATAGCGCCGTTTCAATATAAGGGTAAGGATATTACAAAAGTTCCGTGGAAACCAACAGAAATTTACCAACGTATGGATGGTAAATTTAGGAGAGAGTACGAAACGCTGGAAAAACAGAAAAACTATACGCCAACTAACTTTCCGTTGTTGCGCTATGCAGATGTTTTGTTGATGTTGGCCGAGGCTGAAAACGGAAGAACGGATGCCCAAGACCCTGAACTTAAATGGACCGCATTAAATGAAGTGCGAAAAAGAGCAGGTGCCACCTTATACACCATTGCAGCAAATAACAGGCCTGTAGGAAAAGACGCCTTTTTAAAACTTATACAGGATGAAAGAGCAAGAGAACTATCAGGCGAAGCATTAAGGGTGAATGATTTAAAACGATGGGGAATTTACTTAACCGCTATGGCTAATCTCAAAACAGAAATTTTGAGTAATGCACCAGCCAATTACCAATACTCGGCTTTAGCTGCAACAAACATATTGCCTAAGCATACTCTATTTCCGGTGCCACTTTCAGAGATTAATATCAATAGTAAACTACTACCTAACAATCCGGGTTGGTAAATAATGTAAATTTTAAAACCATGAAATTCTTTTTCGCAAGTATTCTATTTTTAGGATTATCCCTCAGCATCAAAGCGCAAGATAAACCAAACGTTGTATTTATTTATGCGGATGACTTAGGTTACGGCGATGTAAGTTGCTACGGCGCAACTAAAATATCCACTCCTAATATAGATGCGCTTGCAAAAAAAGGAATTTTATTTACCAATGCACATACTACTTCAGCAACCTGTACCCCTTCCAGGTACTCGTTGCTAACTGGTCGGTACGCGTGGCGAAGAGATGATACTGGGATTGCTCCCGGAGATTCTCCCCTGCTAATTGACACTTCAAACACTACCTTACCTAAAATTTTTAAGAGCGCTGGCTACAAAACCGCGGTAATAGGTAAATGGCATTTGGGTTTAGGGAACAACAAAAAACAAGACTGGAACGGCGATATTAAACCCGGGCCAATTGAAGTAGGTTTCGATTATTCGTATATAATGGCAGCTACACTAGACCGTGTGCCTACTGTTTTTATTGAGCAATACAAAATCCGTGATTTAAATCAAAACGACCCAATCGAGGTAAATTATCAACATAAAGTTGGCAACGACCCAACTGGCAAAGAAAACCCAGAATTATTAAGAATGGGTTTATCAAACGGACACAGCAACACCATTGTTAACGGTATCAGCAGAATTGGTTGGATGAAAGGCGGGCACTCCGCTCGATGGACCGATCAAAATATTGCAGACACCATTACCAACCGAGCGATAAGCTACATTAAACAAAACAAAAACAACCCGTTTTTCTTATACTTTGCCTCTGGCGATCCTCACGTTCCGCGTGACCCGAATGCCAGATTCGTAGGTAAAAGTGGAATGGGACCTCGTGGGGATGCTATTTTACAGCTAGACTGGAGCGTTGGAGAAATTGTTAAAACTATTGAAGAACAAGATTTAACCAACAACACCATTATTATTTTCACAAGTGATAACGGCCCTGTTTTAGATGACGGTTACGCAGACGGCGCCTTAGCCCTGGCAAAAGCCGCAGGACACAACCCTGCTGGGATTTATAGCGGCGGCAAATACAGTATTTACGAAGCCGGTACTCGCGTTCCGTTTATCGTAAGTTGGCCAGGGAAAGTAGCAGAAGGCAAAACCTCCAAAGCCTTGCTATCGCAGATTGATATGTCGGCCTCTTTTGCTAACTATTTAAATATTTCTACTGCGAAAGATCAAATTATCGACAGCCAAAACCAAATTAAAACCTACTTCGGTAAAAACAAAAAAGGCCGTAAAATTTTAGTGGAAGATGCCGGAACCTTAGCAATTGTTAAAGGCGATTGGAAATATATTGTACCCAGCGGCGGCCCGTCTTATGATACTTATGTGGATATTGCCTTGGGAAATTCGGTAAAACCGCAGCTTTACAACTTAAAGAAAGACCCATCAGAAAAAAACAACCTAGCAGGTAAACATCCGAATAAAGTTATTGCGCTTTCCGCTGATTTAGAAGCTATTAAAAACCTTAAATAATAAAGCTATGAGCTGTAAAAAATTATTGCTAAACCGCACAAGCTTAGCTTTTTTGGGCTTATTTTTATTGATTTGCAAGGGTTTTGCACAACAAAAATTAAGCGAAAAGCCCAACTTGCTCATCATCATTAATGATCAATGGCGTGGCGAAGCAATGGGTTATGAAGGTAAAGAACCCGTTAAAACTCCTAATTTAGATGCTTTTGCTAAGCAGAGTTTTGTTTCCAAACAAATGGTTACCAATTACCCCTTATGTTCGCCCAGCAGAGCCATGCTTTTTAGCGGTCGTTACCCTTTAAAAAACCACGTTTATAGCAACGTAAATTCAAAAGGCACACCTTACGGGATTGAGCTTCCCGCAGATATGACCTGTATTTCCGATGTTTTAAAAGCTTCCGGATATTTTAACGGATATATTGGAAAATGGCATTTAGACGCCCCGCATGAGCCTTACGTAAACACATCGAACAACAAAGAAACCGCCTGGAACGAGTGGACCCCGCCAGCCCGCCGCCACGGATATGATTATTGGTACGCTTACGGCACTTATGACGAGCATGATAAACCCATGTATTGGAACACCAATGACCCGCGTGATAGTTTCCATTATGTAAATGAATGGGGACCAAAGCATGAAGCAGATAAAGCCATCGCTTTTTTTAAAAACGAGGGAAATGTACGGCCAACAGACAAACCGTTTTCTTTGGTAGTTTCTATGAATCCGCCACACTCAGGCTATAAAACTGTACCTAAAAAATATTACGATTTGTATAAGGATGTGGACTTAGCGGCCTTAGTGAAAGACCCAGACATCCCCGCCGCTGATACTAAAATGGGCAAACTTTATCGTGATAATATCAAATATTACTACGCTAACATTACCGGCGCCGATGAACAAATCGGAAGAATTTTAAATTACTTAAAGCATAGCGGTTTGCAAAAAAACACGCTGATAATTTTTATGGCCGACCATGGAAATAGCTTAGGGAAACATGATGAAGTTTCCAAAAATCATTTCTACGAAGAATCTGTTCGCATTCCCTTTATTATGCATTGGGACGGTAAAATCTTAGCCCGTTTTGACGATAAAATGTTGATGAGCGAACCAGATATTTTTCCTACGGTTTTAAATATCATGGGTGTAAAAACTAAGCTTCCTTCGGATTTAGACGGGAGAGATTTTTCTAAATATATCGTTACCGGCCAGGGAGATTATCCTAAACTGCAATACCTTATGGGCTCTGTAACTGCATCAAAAACCAATACAGGTTTTAGAGGAGTTAGAACTGCACAATACAAACTGGTTTATAATTTAAAGGGAAAACGCTTAGACAAATATTTATTTGATATTCAAAAAGACCCGTTTGAGCTCAACAACCTTTATAACAGTGAGCAAAATGTTGTAAATGGATTAAAAAAAGAACTCAAATTTTGGTTAAAGCAAACTGATGACAATTTTGATATAGAAAAATGATGAAAAACCCCTTAATTATTTTAGGCTTATCAATGGCGCTGGGTAGCAACTTATATGCCCAACAAGAAGCTAAAATTTTCACGGAATACAAAGCAAATCCGAAAGCATCTATTTTGCCCGATTTTTCTTACGTAGGTTACAAAAACGGAGAAAAAACAATGAATTATAAAGCATCGGGTTTACCAACTTACAATATTACAGATTTTGGTGCCGTTGCCGATGATGATAAATCTGACAAAGAAGCAATTGTAAATGCAATAGGTGCTGCCAACAAAACCGGCGGTGGAATTATCTATTTCCCCAAAGGGAGGTTTATTGTTCAAGATATTTATGATGATTTAAATACCATTTGGATAAATACCAGCAATCTTTCTTTTAAAGGGAGCGGAAGTGGCAAAAACGGCACCGAACTTTTTATGAAAGTACCGTTACAACCAAAAGACACCACCAAAATGTGGACAACACCGCCAATGTTTGTTTTCGGGAGTAAATCCGGAGAAAAAAATATTGGGCGAATTACCGCCGACGCCCAAACCGGAGATTTTGACATTCAGCTTGACCAAACCGGAGACCTGAAAAAAGGCGATTGGGTTAACCTAACTATGCAAAGTAAAGACCCAGAAGCAATCAAATTAGATTTGGGCGACTACGAAATAAATCCCGATTGGAAAGCACTGGTAAACGGAGGTTTAGATTTATCTGTTGTACACCAAATCTCGAAAATAAAAGGAAACACCATTACGTTGGCCCAGCCTTTGGCTTATCCAATTGTGGCAACATTAGGTTGGAAAGTAGCTAAATACAGTCAGATTGAGGAAGTGGCCATTGAAGATATCGCATTTGTGGGCAACTGGAAGAAACCTTTTGTGCATCACCGCTCATGGTTAGATGATAGCGGTTACACCATGATTAATATGCGGAGAATAACCAACTCATGGATGAGCAACTGCCGTTTTACCGATGTTTCAGTAGGTGCAGTGATTAACAATGGGGCAAATATTACCATCTCAAACTGCGAAATAACCGGCAATGGTGGGCATGAGGCTATTACCAACGGAGGTGGAACAAATATTTTGCTAGCAAATATTGTTGATAAAGCTTCGCAATGGCATTCGGTAGGGAGTGCAAAAGCCGCAATGAACACCGTTTTATACAAAGTGAGCTATCCATCTACTACCTGTTTTGAAAGCCATGCATCGCAACCACGAAACACACTTTTAGATAACGTTACCGGCGGCTTAATGATGAACAGAGGTGGCGGCGATATTGTTAACATGCCAAACCACATGAGAAATCTGGTATTTTGGAATTACAACAAAACCAATAAAGAATTTCCGCAGTTTGATTTTTGGCCACTAACACAGCGCTACTGGAAAATCCCCTACCCTATTATGGTTGGTTTTCATGGTACACCAACAGAGTTTGTTGGCGGAAAATTAAAGTACGAGGAATCAAACGGAAAAAAAGTATTGCCAGAATCTTTGTATGAGGGACAATTAAAAAATAGAATTGGTAAATTGCCATCCTGGATTAAATAATAAATTAAATTCGATCATCGTGAAAAAAACATTAATTAACTGGCATAAGCTTGTTGTTTTATTCTTTTTGCTAAGTGCATACATCAGCAGCTTTGCTCAAAGCAACTTACAACCGGATAGTATTATCCATATTATGAAAAAAACTGCCGACTGGCAGTGGGAAAATTTAGCCGAGAACGGGTGGAAAACTCCAAAGACCGACTGGACCAACGGCGCAATGTATGCCGGAATGATGGCTTGGGGTAATATTGCCAATGATGATATTTATTACAAAAAATTAATAGCTGTTGGCCAGGATAATAAATGGGGTTTAGGTCCCGAGCGTTATTTTGCCGATGATTATTGCGTAGGCCAAACTTACTCGCAATTATATAACATTTATCAAAACCCAAAGTACATCGCAAAATTTAAGGATAGAGCCGATACTATTGTGAGTTTACCCCACACAGAATCTTTGCTTTGGGTAAACGAAATTTACAACAGAGAATGGGCCTGGTGCGATGCCTTGTTTATGGGGCCGCCTGCATTAGGCTATTTGACACAAGCCACCGGAGATATGAAATACCTGGATGCTGCATCAAAATTATGGTGGAAAAGCAGCGATTATCTGTATGACAATAAAGAGCATCTTTTTTATCGCGATAGCAGATATTTTGATGCCAAAGAAGCTAACGGAGCTAAGGTTTTCTGGAGCAGAGGAAATGGCTGGGTAATGGGCGGTTTGGTGCGTATTTTAGAGGTAATGCCTCAAAATCATCCCGACAGGAAAAAATTTGAGAAACAGTTTAAAGATATGGCCAAGCGCATTGCCGCACTACAACAAAAAGATGGTTCGTGGCATGCGAGTTTATTGGACCCTGAAAGCTTTCCTGCAAAAGAAACCAGCGGAACCGGCTTTTTTGCTTACGCTTTAGCTTGGGGCGTAAACCACGGTTTGCTAAAGTACAACGATTATAATGAGGTTATCCAAAACGCGTGGACGGCTTTGGTAACTTCTGTTCATCCAAACGGGAAACTGGGTTATGTACAAGCGCAAGGCAGGGATCCGCAAGGCGTAAGCTACGATGATACGGACGTATATGGCGTTGGTGCTTTTTTATTGGCAGGAAGCGAGATTTACAGAATGGAGCTAAAACAGGCAGATGGCCTTTTAGTAAGTGTGAGCAATAAATTGGGCATTACGCGTAAATCGCAAACGGTAGAGGTGGACTGGAAAACGATTAAGAATAACAATAAAAATGTTAATGAAAACAATGTTGTGGTTTTTAATGCGATGGACGGTAAGCAGCTTGCGTCGCAAATTTTAAAAGATGAAAAAGGTAAACCAACTTCATTAATTTTCCAGACGGATATTTCTGCCGGTACCGAACTGTTTTTTAGCATTAAGCCAGGAAACAGAGAAGAGTACCCATCTAAAGTTTACGGTAGGCAGGTGCCAGAACGGTTTGATGATTTTGCCTGGGAAAATGATAAAGTTGCATTTAGAATGTATGGCTTTGCATTAGAAAGCCAACCCGATAATGCAAAAGGACTGGATGTTTGGTCTAAAAACACCTCAGAAATGGTGCTAAACAAGTGGTACAAAGATGGTGATTACCACACTAACCACGGCTTTGGGATGGATGGCTATAAGGTTGGCTTTTCTTTGGGTTCAGGAGATTCTGCACCTTTTATAGATGGCAAGTTTATTTTTCCAAAAAATTACACTTCCTATAAGATAATTGATAATGGCCCAATTAGGTTATCGTTTGAGCTTTATTTTACCGCGTGGGATGTAAACGGACAGCAGGTTACGCAAACCAAACATATTTCTTTGGATGCAGGTGCAAACGTTAACAAAATTACCACTTTTTATCATTTTAAAAATGGTACTTTACCCATCGCAGTGGGGGTTACCAAACACGCAAACGATGGCAGTCTTAAAATAGATAACCTACATCACTATGTAAGTTATTGGGACAAAACCGATGGTAAAATTGATAATGGGATGATTGGTGTTGGTGTTATATTTCCGGCGGATGAAAACTTTAAATTAATGGATCAGGCAAACCACCTTTTGGGTTTAAAAACCATTAACAAAGATGAGTCCTTTACTTATTACCAAGGCAATGCCTGGAGCAGAAATCCAAGCTTTCCGCATGAGCTTGACTGGCTTAGCTATTTAGAAAACTACAGTAAAGGCTTACAAAGCCCCCTTGAAATTAAGTATTAGTATCAAAAAAGCTTTTTAACTTTAACGTTAGAAAGCTTTTTTTCCTTTTATAATATAAGCAGCTGTCATTAGCTGATTAAACCCTCTCTCCCCTTTTTGCCGCTATTAAAATAAAATTTCATTTTACAGAAATTAATATTTACTTTTACAAAAGTGTGTTCGTAAACGCATTGCTTTACCAATTATTTTACCGTTTTCAAATTATGTTTTCAATGAAAAAACTTTTACTGATCAGTTTCTTTGTCTGTTTCTATGTGCTCGTAAACGCACAACAAAGATTCGCAGACTTTGAAAACGGGGTTCCATCCTTTTTTTCTACTAATGGTTCGGTAGCCCTTGGCATAAGCAATGACCATGTTAAAAGCGGATTGCAAGCGTTAAAATGGACAGCTACCAAAGGCAAGCAATTAAATGCCTCGGCTTTGGGCATCTCTTCTTCAGAAGTTGGCAATAGTACCTCAGGAGCTGCTCAACTTTATGTTTACAGTCCGGCAATCAGCAACGATACGTTACTTTTTGAATTTTTGGATAATAGCGGTTTAGTTAAACGTAGCGGAAGAATGCTGTTAAATTTTAAGGGCTGGCGAGATTATCATCGCAGTTATAGCTATGATTATAATAACGGACAGCAATTACCCGCTTTCTCGCTAAGCCAATGCCGTATCACTTACAAGCCTGTATTAACCAGCGCTTCCCTTACATTATATTTTGACACTTTTAAATTTGTAGGCGATACAGAAATTAGGCAGCCGGGGCCGCACATGGCTTTGGATTACCAACATTTTGCCATACAATCACCACAAGATCCCCTAGGCGCTTTTTTAAAGAAAAATAACGTTATCGCAAACACTGCAAGCTCAAAGGAAATTGCTGATTTAATGACCGTAAAAAGCCGTTACCAACGCATTGCTGGTTCAGTTTCTACATCCGCTGTTACGGCAGCTAAAACTTATGTCAATAATTGTGGCATCAGTCGTAATACCGATGGCTCTATAAAAGGTCGAGGGATTTTGGCAACCTATAACCCGGATACGCTGGTGTTGATTTCAACCCATATACAATCTTTGGCAAGGGCCTTTCTAAAAAATAACGATGTGGATGCGAAAGATAAATTGCTGCTATTTACAGAATATATCATCGACCAAGGCATAGCAGAAGGGGGAAGAAATGATTTAGCTACAAATGCTTATACCAATGCCCGTACTTTTCCGGTTGGCTTTTTGGAAGCCCTGCCTTTGTATCCGGAGCCAATAAAAACGGCAGTGGTTGATTTGCTAAAATGGTCTCACGAGTACAATAAAATTTACGAAATAAATCCGACCCCTGGGCAGAATACGGATTTTGTACATATTAAACTTACATTTTTATTCGAAACCGCGTGTTCGTTAACATCGGTAGATGAGTCTGTTAATGATTTAAAATACCTCAAAAATTTTTTGGATGGTAACGCAGATATTAGCCAAGGTTTTAGAGACGGTATAAAACCCGATGGCACAGGCTTTCACCACCAATCGCACCATCTTAGCTATATGTATGCCTTAGGCACTTGGGTAGATAGGGCTTATGCGCTTAAAGGAACATCCTTTAAAATTAGTCAATCGGCTTATGATAACATGGCATTTGCTTATAAAAGCATTTTCACAGAATCGTCAAACGGCGGGGTTTATGCCAACTCCGAGTCAGGAAGAACGCCCTTCCCTGCAAAAGTGCCGGTTAACAGTACGCAGTTTAGGGAATTGGTTGAGATAGGCGGAGATATTATTGGGCAGCCCTTTGAACCAGAAATGGCAGCATTTTACAATTACACTTACGGCGGAAACACCTACGCTGCGCCAACAAAAGATTACAACGGCTTTTACGCTTCAAATTATGCAAACTTAGGGGTAAAAAAGAGCGCTAACTGGACAGCCGTAATGAAAGGTTTAACGTCTTATTTGTTTGGCACAGAAATTTACCCAACACAAAACCGCTACGGCAGATACCAAGCGTATGGCGCTTTAGAGATTTTATATAACGGCACTTTAGAAGACAGCGGATATATACTGAACGGCGCAGGTTGGGACTGGAATTATATGCCGGGAACCACAACCATAGTTTTACCGTTTAATAAACTTCAAGCGCAACAATCCAGGGCAGATGAGTACCAAGTTCAGGATTTTGCTGGAGCACTTTCTTTAGGTAAAAACGGAATATTTGGGATTGATTTTCAGCAGAGGAATACAACTTATTATACCACCAGCAATCTAAAATTTAAAAAATCGGTTTTTGCTTTTGATAATTTGCTGATTTGTTTGGGCAGCGATATCAGCGTAAGCAATAACCAGGGAAGTGTAGTTACCAATCTTTTCCAAAGCGTAAGCACCGCAGAAACGCCTACTTTAAATAACAACTCTTTAAACACCGAAACCCGGAACCCGTTTGCAAGTAGTTACAGTTTAGCCACAAATTATAAATGGGTTACCAATTCGCAGGGTACTGGCTTTTATCTTCCGCAAGGAAACAACGATTACCGCATTGAACTGGGCTCGCAAAGCACCCCAGATTATACTTCATTAACGGGAGCACAAACCAATACA
>DASVGY010000179.1:0-10674 GCA_036379295.1 Pelobium sp. | reverse complement strand
GTCTTATCCAAAATCCTGCAAAAGTCTTCATCATCCATCAAGTGGAGTAAGAGATCTACTTCTTTAGCAGAGGCGCTTCCCGCTACGTACCTTTCAATTAACTCTTGATAAAAGGTTTCTTGGTTCATGTAATAATTGGTTACTGGATATAAGACGAAAAAGGAGGAGTTTAGGGTACCCCTTATTTAAAAAAAAACGAATTGATTTATAATTTTAGAATCAGGAACAACAGGAGTCCGAAATCTTTTTTGAGGAGTAGTTTTAATATTTTCATGGATTTTACCATGTGCTTTTTTACTGCACTTTGGGAAATGCCTAATTCCTCTGCCGCTTCTTTGTAAGATTTCCCGTTTTTTCTACAAAGTTTAAAAACAGTACTGTTTTGAATCGAAAGTTTATCAAGATAATAATCAAGAAGTTTTTGATACTCCAAATCAGCGATATCGTCTTCTAAAGAAACATGTAAACTTTCGTAATTTTTGTACAGTGTTTCCTTTAGTTTCAAATCTTTATTAGCCGTTCTTAAATAATCTAAGGCTCGATTCTTTGCGGCAGTGAAAATGTATGCCTTAAAATTTGCTATAAGCGTTTCTTGATCTTGTTTTTCTAACAAAGTCAAAAATAAGTCTTGAGTAATATCTTCTGCGATATCCGTAGATTTAACATAACCCATCACAAAACCAAAAATACCGCGATAATATTCGCTATAAAGGCTTTCAAAATCTTTTTTGAAAGGTTGTGATTGAAGTATTCGTTTTTCTCTCATTGTTTTTAATTATTACCAAATGGTAATCTAAAATGCAATCGTTGTTTTCTGTTAGGGGGGACAGTAATATTGGTTAATTTTAAACAAAGTTATTAATTCCAATGAGATTGCAATTAAATGAAACGGTAAATTCAAGTCACTTCCTATTGAAAAACTGACAATTTCAACAAAAAAAGAGCTATCCTAACTTAAGAATAGCTCTTTTAAAATTTGTTATTTAGATTGGGTAATTTACCCAATCACCGTTCCGTCTGGAATTACTGCACTTTTTTTAATCACAATAATTCCTTCTTTGATGGTATGGGTTGGGCAATCAGAATCGGGTAGGTGCGGTCCGCCTTTAATGGTAACATTATTGCCGATGTAGCAATTTTTATCTAAAATAGCGGTATCTATTACGCAGTTTTCGCCCACGCCGGTTAGCGGTTTGTGGGCGGCTTCTAAACCTTTAATTTCGGCAATGGTTTGGTAATAATCGCAACCCATGATATAGCAATTGCTCACTTTTGTACCTTTTCCAATCCTGCTTCTGATACCAATTACTGACCGCGAAACCTCATCCGCATTAATGATACAGCCATCAGCGATAATTACATTTTGCAAACGGGTACCACCAATTTTGCTTGGCGGCAACATGCGGGCTCTGGAGTAAATTGGTTCTTTAGAGAAAAGATTAAACTCGGGCACATCATCTGTTAAGCCTAGGTTTGCTTCAAAAAAAGAATCGATATTACCAATATCTGTCCAATAGCCTTCGTACTGATAGCTAATAATTTTGTTTACGCCAACAGCATCCGGAATTATTTGTTTGCCAAAATCAGTTCTCGAATCGCCCTCGAGCATACTAATTAAAAGGTCTTTATTAAACAAATAAATACCCATAGAAGCCAGGTAATTACGACCTAAAGCCTCCATTTCTGGGCCTACTTCAGATTCCCAACCTTTAATTTTTTCGGCGTTTGGTTTCTCAATAAACGAGGTAATGGATAAATCCGCATCTGCTTTTAAAATACCAAAGCTGGTACCGTCTTTTGCATTAACGGGTATAGTAGCAATGGTTATTTCGGCGCCCTTTTCAATATGGTTTCTTATCATATCACTAAAGTCCATCTGGTACAGTTGGTCTCCAGAAAGAATCAGTACGTACTCAAAATCATGCTGTTTAAGATGGTGTAAGCTCTGTTTTACCGCATCGGCAGTTCCCTGGTACCAGCCCTCATTACCCGGCGTTTGCTCTGCAGCCAAAATATCTACAAAGGCATTACTAAAGAAACTAAAGTTATAGGTGTTTTTGATGTGTTTGTTTAAAGATGCAGAGTTAAATTGCGTTAGCACAAACATGCGCCTTAAACCCGAATTTATACAGTTTGAAATAGGGATATCCACTAAACGATACTTACCGGCAATAGGAACCGCTGGTTTTGAACGGGTTGCAGTTAAAGGGGACAATCTTGACCCCTGGCCGCCACCAAGAATTACTGAGATAACTTTAGATTCTAACATATTTTTTAATTTAAGCTTTTATATAGTTGGTAATATTCTTTTGCCGATTTTGTCCAGGAGAAATCCAATTCCATCATTTTTTTTCGGATTTGTTGCAGCATTTTTTTATCCTGGTACAACTGGACAGCCCGGTTAATGGCGTGTACCATTTCCATAATCTCTAAATTATCAAATCTGATACCATAACCGTCTTTTGCATCAATATCTACAACAGTATCTTTTAAGCCCCCCGTTGAGCGCACAATGGGAACAGTGCCATAACGCAGTGAATATAACTGGTTTAAGCCGCATGGCTCTACCCTTGAAGGCATCAAAATAAAATCGGCGCTGGCGTATATCTTGTGCGATAATACCTCGTCATAACCTATGTAGCAATTGAAATTACGTAGGTAGGTTTGTACCTCTTTTAAAGCTGCTTCAACCGATTTATCTCCTGATCCTAAGATCAAAAAATTAATTTCGCCCTGATGGCGTAAAAATACTTCGCGTATCAGTTCTACCAGTTTATCGGCACCTTTCTCAATCACTAAACGACCGATAAAAGTGAATAAAGGTTTATTTGGGTCAAGGTTAAATTGCTGGCAAATTTCTTTCTTGTTAAGTTCTTTTCCATTTTTAACTGTGGCAGTTTGATAATTATGGCTAAGCATTGGGTCGGTTTTTGGGTTCCAAACCTCCACATCAATTCCATTTAAGATGCCCACCCCTTTTTGGTGTTCCAGCTCAAACAAAAATTCTAAACCATGAGCCTTAAACTGTAATTCTTGCAAATAACTTGGCGAAACAGTGGTATATTTCCAACAGCATTTAATTGCAGATGCTAAGGGATTAATGCAATTGCTCCACTCTAAAGCGCCTCCGCTTTCGGCGCTAACTTCGGGCAGGTAATGGAATTTTTCCCATCCCATCCAACCTTGATATTCTCCATTATGGATAGTAAAAACAGAGGGCGTTTTAGCTAATTTTTTATATTTGTTAGAGAATTTGATTAAAAACGGAACCAAACCTGTATGGTGATCATGACAGTGGAAAACATCAATTTTTTTTGTTGTTGCGATAATCCAGTCTAATACTGCAATTTGAAAAGCAACAAACTGTTCGGTTTCATCCGGGTACGAATAAATTTCTTCACGATCTAATAAGTCGGGTATTTTAACCAAGTAAAGCTCAAACCCTAAAATGTTTTCCTTTTCTTTTAAAATTTCAAAATCAAAACTTCTGTAACCAAGCTTTGATGAAGCTTTATATACACAATCGAAACTGTGGGTTTGCGTAAATTTTTTATCGTAAAACGGCATGGCAACCATAGCCTGCATGCCCAAACCCACTTGGTATTTTGGCAAAGCACCTACAACATCGCCTAAGCCGCCGGCTTTTGCAACAGGGTAACACTCCGCACTTAAATGTAAAACGTTCATGATTGATTTTGTGTGCTTTAAATTAGTATTTCTTTTTATGAAATTCAAAGTTGATAAGAAATAAAGTTTTTAAGCGTGGTATTTTATAAACTTAATAATGATTAGGCCTATTTTATAAATTGTTTTGAAAAATTAGGCAGAGTTGCTTTCGGGTTTTTACAAAAAATGTTTTGTGTTACTAAGCAATAAGTTACGGAAGTAAGCCCTTGATTATTTGTAGTAGGTAAAAAAGCGCCGAATAAGAAAACAAGGCATATAGGTAACGTAAGGCTAAGGGCAAATATGAATTGCTAAATTATTATTGTTTTACTGCCAGGTTATAGCTTGTTATTTCATCGCCAAAGTTTTCGATTAATCGTTTTAAACACCATTTTTTCAAATCCATACTTTCAGTTGCTGATGAAATTTTAGCATGTTTTTTCAAATAAGTTGTCAGGTAAAAGCTTTATGGTTGTGCTCAAAAAAAATTAATGTTTTGGTCTCTCTTGCTTTTTTTAACTGTGTTGTAACAAATTATTCTAAAGAAACCATAGCTTTAATTACTCCATTTTTGGGGTCGAGCCAGCTTTCAAAATTATCCTTTACTTGGTCAAAAGCTACGGTGTGTGTAATATAATTAAACAGGTTTACTAAACCTTTCTTCATTGCCGAGATTACATGTTTAAAATCCTCTACGGTTGCGTTTCTGCTGCTCATCAGGGTGCTTTCTCTTTTGTGAAACTCTGGATGACTAAACGAAAATTCGGCTTTTTGTAACCCGATATCAAGTTTCGGTTTTAAGCCTTCCTGATACTCAAAATGCAACGGTTTTACGCAAACTAATGTTTTCATATTTGTGATATTTTCAGCTAAAATAGTCGGTTTTGATAAAGAAAACGTAAAGAATAGTTAAGCGTTTTAAACCACAAAATCAGTGTATTTTAAAGTGTGCTGATGCTCCCACAATCGTAAATAAATTATTATTAGATTTTCATTGCTGTTACTGGCAGTTAGGCAAGTAAACTTTACAATGGATGGGTACTACTAAGCCTACGGTTTTACTGGTTCTCATCCAAATCACGCTTTACCTTTCGGCGGATGAATATTTTTTCTTTCTCACTTTCTTCGCCTGTTTTGGTATCCTGCACATTATCGGTAACATTAATTAGGTGCTCTTTATCTCGTTGACTTTGGTGCAGCGCCACTTCTTCTACGTTTTGTATAGCCACATCATAAGGGCCTTTGTCGCTAATTAACTTTACAAAAACTGGCAAACATTCTAAAAGAATAAACAAAAAGGAAATGAAAGAAATGGCCAAATAGGTATCTACGTCTCTGCTTCCGTCGGGGTTAAAAGAAAGCTGGCCTAAAGCGTAATTTCTATCGGCAAAACCCGCAACATTAGCTAAGCTATCGAGTTGGGTTTCATTAAATAATTTTGTGCTATTTAAGCCCTCAATGTTTTTACGGGTATCAATTATTTTGTCCATTTGAGATAGCTCATTACGCACCTGCCCCAACCGTTCAACTTTTTGATTGACCACAGCTTCCTTTTGCTTGGCATAAGTACCGTAACCGTTAATTCCGCTAGTTTGGTTGGTTTTATCACCAAATACTTCTTGGTTAAGTACATACCTCGATCTGTTGATGTCTTTTTCTAAAGAATCCTTTTCAGCTTTTAAATCTTGTAGCTTGGTTAGCTCCAGATTATACTTATTAGTAAAAGCTTTATTTAAAGTGTCAATTTTAGAGCGTTGCCCGTTTAAATAGCTGGTTTTTAATTTCTGTCGAATTTCTTTGTCGAAAATTTTAAGTTCTAAGGGTCTGGAGATTATTATACCAATCATTATGGCGAGCAAAATTCTGGGTAACGCCTGGAATATTTGCTGATTGGCTTCGCCGGTTTTTTTAATACTGGCCACAATATATCGGTCCATATTAAATATGGCCAAGCCCCAAATCAATCCGAAAAATAAAGAGAAAAATATTGCAGCACTACTCCCCGAAAACACAAAATACATGGCATAACCGCCAGATAAACTTGCAAACAAAGCGGTAAAAAAAATGGTTGCGCCAATGCCTACGTACTTATTATGTTCTGTTGGGTACTTTTTAAGCGTTTCCACATGAGCGCCAGAGCAGAACCAAAAAAAATCATTTATTTTTTTCATTGAAAGTGATTGTCAAAAGCTATTCCACAAAAACGTTTGAATTGCGCTTTTCATACACGAGGTTAATTAAGATAAATTTGAGCGTTTTTTTTTAATAGCGTATTGTCCAAACAATTTAACAAAACTTTTAGTCTTTCCAACACAGGCTTTTACTACCCTTATGCCGGGCAACAGCATTTAATTTTTTCATTTCTTGTGTATTTTTCTGTTTAGCATTTCCGCAAGCTTGGCAGGTTTTTTCGAAAAAAGTAAACAAAAAACGCTCGTCTGCGCCGGTTGCTACAATAGAAGTGGATAAACTTCTTTCGCCACTTCCGCAACCGACAAGGGCTAAAAGAAGCTTTATTATAGTCGGCGCTTAAACTTAATTACCTAATAAACCAAAACGTTTTTTATTAAACTAGACAAAGGCGCAGATGTTACAAAAAGGAAAAGAATTAGGGAGCTGTATGGTTTTGAGTGCTTATATGCCTAGCATTTCGCAGGTTTTTTCGGCCGCTAGCTTTTCTGCGTTTTTTTTGTTGTAGTCTGTTGCTACAGCCATCGCTACGCCATCAATAAAAACTTGCACAGAAAACAGTTTTGCGCTGTCGCCTTCAGCATTTGCAGTTGGTTCAAACGAAATTTCTTTGGATTGACTTTGGCACCACTCTATCAGCTTGCTTTTAAAATTTGTTTCGGTGAGTTCTAATTGATGGATATCCACGTGAGGTTTAATAATTCTATCGGCAATAAAGCGTTTGGTAAAATCATAGCCTTTATCCAAATAAACGGCGCCAATTAGTGCTTCAAAAGCATCGCCTAACAAAGAACTTTGTTTGGTGCTTACGTTAATGCTTTTGCCATCAAAGTCAATCAGCTCCTGAAAACCCAATTTTCTGCCTAATTGGTTCAAATTGGCTCTGCGTACAATTTTTGATCGCAATTCGGTTAAAAAGCCTTCGTCTTTATATGGATATAATTTAAAGAGCATTTCTGCAATTACCGACCCTAAAACTGCATCGCCTAAAAACTCAAGTCGTTCGTTACTGCTTTTTGCGCCATTTTTTAAAACTAAAGCCATAGAACGATGGCGAAATGCCATTTTGTAAAGCGCTAAATTGCCAGGCGTAAAACCCAGTAAATTTTTCATCCGCTTTACGTATTTACGATCAGGAGAAAGATGAAGCTTATAAAGTTTTGATAAAGGCATTTAAAAAATCAGGTGAAAACCAGTTTAAAACCAAATCAGAAAGCAGTTTTTAAACTTACTTACCTTCGTATTTCTTAAAAATAACGGAAGCATTATGTCCGCCAAAACCAAAAGTATTGGATAACGCATATTTAATATCTCGTTTTTGAGGGGTATTAAACGTTAAATTTAGTTTCGGGTCGATAGCTGGATCGTCTGTGAAGTGGTTAATTGTTGGCGGAACGGTTCCGTTTTGGATAGCCAATATACAAGCAATAGATTCGATGGCTCCTGCTGCACCTAACAAATGGCCGGTCATGGATTTTGTTGAGCTGATGTTTAATTTGTAAGCATCTTCACCAAATAAATTAACAATTGCGGTTGTTTCGCTAATGTCTCCCAATGGGGTTGAGGTTCCATGAACGTTAATGTAATCGATGTCTGAGGTTTTTAAACCTGCATCATCTAAAGCAGATTGCATTACCAATTTAGCACCTAACCCTTCTGGGTGAGGGGCGGTAATATGGTTGGCATCGGCACTCATGCCGCCGCCTACAATTTCTGCGTAAATTTTAGCGCCACGGGCTTTTGCGTGTTCTAACTCTTCTAAAATAATGGTTCCTGCACCTTCGCCGGCAACAAAACCATCACGGTCTTTATCAAAAGGGCGGGAAGCTGTTTTAGGGTCATCATTTCTGGTAGAAAGTGCATGCATGGCGTTAAAGCCTCCAATACCGGCTTCATTTAAAATTGCCTCTGAACCGCCAGAAACAATCATATCTGCCCTACCCATTTTTATGTAAGTAAAAGCATCTATTAAAGCATTGGTTGATGATGCGCAAGCAGAAACGCAAGAAAAGTTTGGTCCACGTAAACCGTATTTCATTGAAATATGGCCCGGGGCAATGTCAATAATCATTTTAGGGATAAAAAATGGATTTAACCTTGGCGTTCCATCGCCTTTGGCAAAAGTCATAATCTCATCCAAAAATGTTTTAAGCCCACCAATTCCGGCTCCCCAAATAACACCGATACGGTTGGTGTTTAACTTTGTGAAATCTAAACCGGCATCTTTTACGGCTTCTTCGGTAGCAACTAAAGCATATTGAACAAATGGGTCTAATTTGCGAGCTTCTTTTTTGTCCAGATAGTCTTCGGCAACAAAATCTTTGACTTCGCAGGCAAATTTTGTTTTAAACTTTTCTGTATCAAAACGCGTCATCGGAGCGGCACCGCTTACCCCATTCACTAATCCTTCCCAATACTCAGGGACGGTTTTACCAATTGGAGTAAGCGCCCCTAATCCTGTAACAACAACTCTTTTAAGCTCCATTTATTCAATTAAGCAATAATTATTTTACGTTTTTTTCCAAGTAGCTGATAGCCTGACCAACAGTACTGATAGTTTCAGCTTGATCATCTGGAATTGCTACGTTAAACTCTTTTTCAAATTCCATGATCAATTCAACGGTGTCTAATGAGTCAGCACCTAAATCGTTTGTGAAAGACGCTTCTGGTGTTACTTCACCTTCGTCAACACCTAGTTTTTCAACGATAATTGCTTTTACTCTTGAAGCGATATCAGACATAATACTTATAATTAAGGGTTAAAAATTCTGTGCAAAGAAAAATAAATTCTGTCAAATATCAAACCTTTTTATTTTTGACCTATTTTTGAATAATATTCTGTGATAATCAGGTTAAATATTCACCGAAATTAATCTTTATTATTTTGAAAAAAAAATTATTAAATGCGGGACTCGATTTTGATTTTAAACTACTTGCAATAACCTCGCCCCTAAAGGACTACCGGCTATGTTTTGCCATAAATAAATTTACCGAATTTGATTTTAGAAAAGCCGACGATTTGGAAATATCCTTTAAAAACACCCCAAAAAAGTTTTTCTCTAGATATATATACTACCCGCCTAATATTGAATGTGAGTTTATTTTGTTGGCCAACAAAGGAACAGGCGGGCTATTGGTTCCGGAAATGAAAGCAGTGGATTATTTTATCATTATAAAGGAGTTTATTGACGAGGAGGATTTTGAACTCTTGTTATCGCAACTGAAACAAATAAACGATATCCAGGCAACTGTTGCCATTAACCCCGAGAAAATAAAATCAAAAGAGAACCTGATATTTTAGTGACAATTTGAGTTAGTGTGAAAAATACACTACTTTTGGCTATACCAGTCTAACGACGTTAAAGAAAATTGAACAAAAGAATTTCAAAAAAAATATATGAAAATTGCACAAAAGAAAACCAAGATTGTTGCCACACTTGGTCCTGCCTCATCAAACAAAGATGTTTTATTAGCAATGATAAAAGCAGGTGTTGATGTATGTCGTTTAAACTTTTCGCATGGGAAAGCAGAAGACCATCAGGAAGTTATCCATACCATTAGAGAAATCAACAGAAAGTATAAAACCAACGTTGGCATTTTAGCTGATTTACAAGGCCCTAAAATTAGGATTGGGATGGTAAAAGACGGTGGCATCAATTTGATTAATGGTACGCAGGTAAAAATTACCACGCAGGAATGCGTTGGGGACGATAACCAGATATATATTACGTATGAAACCTTTCCGCAGGATGTTAAAGCCGGAGAGGTGATTTTGTTGGACGATGGGAAACTGCAGTTAAAAGTTGTTGAAACCAATAGAAAAGATACGGTAATTTGCGAGGTTGTACACGGTGGCGTTTTAACCAGCCGCAAAGGTGTTAATTTACCAAATACCAAAGTCTCTATCCCGTCTTTAACAGAAGAAGATTTAGTTAATTTAGATTTTGCTTTGGCAAACGATATAGAATGGATAGGCTTATCCTTTGTGCGTACTGCAGAAGACATCATTGATTTAAAAAGAATCATCAGCCGAAGCGGAAAAACCTCGAGAGTAATTGCTAAAATTGAAAAGCCAGAAGCTATAGAAAATATCGACGCTATCATTGAAGTTACGGATGGCGTAATGGTTGCCCGTGGCGATTTAGGTGTTGAAATGCCTTTAGAGGAAGTACCTGTTTTGCAAAAAATGATTGCAAAAAAGTGCAACAAGGCTTCTAAGCCATGTATTGTTGCTACGCAAATGTTAGAGAGTATGATTACTACGCCTCGCCCAACAAGAGCAGAAGTTAATGATGTGGCTAACTCGGTTTTAGATGGTGCAGACGCAGTGATGCTAAGTGGAGAAACTTCTGTTGGTGAGTTTCCGTTAATCGTTATCGAAACAATGAGCAAAATTGTTCGTCACGTGGAAGACACTTCTTACCCTTATTACAGAGAAAAGGAACTGGACGAAACTTCTACCACGTACATGGCAGATGCTGTTTGTAGTTCTGCGGTATTTTTAGCCGATAAAACAAATGCAGCAGGGATTGTTGCCATGACCTCATCAGGCTACACTGCTTTTCAAATTTGTTCTCACAGGCCAAAAGCCGGAACTTACATTTTTACATCAAACCATAACCTTTTAAACACCTTAAGTTTATTGTGGGGTGTTAGAGGGTTCTTTTACGATAAATTTGAAAGTACCGACCAAACGATTAGCGAGGTAAACAAGGTATTAAAAGCTGAAAAAATTATCGAAGCCGGTGATGTAATTATTAACACAGCGGCTATTCCTATCGAGAAAAAAGGAAAAACCAACATGATTAAGGTGAGTGT
>DASVGY010000178.1:0-29797 GCA_036379295.1 Pelobium sp. | reverse complement strand
AATGGCAATTTTAAGTTCACCCGAATCCCAGAAAATGGAAAATTTTTAGTCCAGGTTTCTTATTTGGGTTACAAATATTTAAATAAAACCATTAATTTTTCTGCTACACACTCAATAGTTTTTGAGCTAGAGGAGAGCCGCATTGAAGCCAACGAGGTGGTAGTTACGGGCACCGTAACCGGTGCTGACAGTAAAAAAAACAGCACTTCCGTTGGTGTATTATCTCATGACGAAATGCTAAATCGCCCTTCTATCAATTTGATTGATGCAGTTTCCAAAGTTGCCGGTGTCACTCAAATTTCTACAGGTCAGGCCATTTCAAAACCGGTAATTAGAGGATTATCTTTTAACCGAGTTGTAACCGTAAATGATGGCGTAAAGCAGCAAGGACAGCAATGGGGCGATGAGCATGGCGTAGAAATTGACCAATTTTCTGCAGACAGGGTAGAAGTTTTACGTGGGGCAGCCAGTTTGCTTTACGGTGCTGATGCTTTGGGTGGCGTGATTAACATTTTGGAACCATTGGCAGTTTCTGATGGCCTAATTAAAGGCGAATTATTAACTGATTATGCAACAAACGGCGGCTTAAGCAGCACTTCTGCGATGTTTACCGGAAACACAAACGGATTTGTTTGGCGAGGACGAGCAACTTACAAAAACGCTTATTCCTTTAAAACACCAGATTATTACTTTCCAAACTCGGGTTTTAACGAAACCTCTTTAAGCGGAATGCTAGGACTTAACAAATCCTGGGGATACAGTCATATCAATATTTCATCCTTTAAAAATAATATAGGCTTTTACGACCCTGCATTAGATATCAGCGGCAATTTTGTTGATGACAACGGAAATACATTTAGCCCAAGCCAACTAAAATCTAGGGATTTAGCTTTCCCTAACCAACAAATTACTCATTTTAAAATTGCATCTAACAGCAACGTGTTATTAGGTACAGGAAGTTTAAAGCTCGACTTAGGATATCAAAATAACATACGCAAAGAATTTGAAACCGCAGACCCTTCCCTGTTTTTTGATTTGAACAACTACAGTTTAGATGCTAAATACATCCGAAATACAACAAAAAATGATTGGCAGCCCATAATTGGTTTAAGTGCCGATTATCAAAACAGCCAGAATAAAGGCGAAGAGTTTTTAATCCCAGATTACAACAATTGGGGATTAGGCGTATTTTATTTTGTGAAAAAAGATTTTGATAAATCAAGTTTTAATTTTGGTTTAAGGTATGATTATCGAAGGAATACCGGAAAGCAATTATTTGAGGGCGGAGTGGAAAAATTTTCGGCTTTTGCTACTAATTTTTCAAACATGAGTGGTGCGGTGGGTTATACGCATCAGCTCAGCGAAAAGCTAAATTTTAAAGCCAACTTAAGCTCTGGTTTTAGAGCCCCCAACCCGGCAGAGCAATCTTCTAATGGTGTACACGAAGGTACTTTTAGGTACGAACTGGGTGATAACAAGTTAAAATCAGAAAAAAGTTACCAGGCAGACTTAAGTTTGCAATACAGCGTAGCAAGCTTTGATTTTAGCGTCAGCATTTATAATAATTACATGAAAGATTATATTTATCTGGCTCAAAAAAATAATGAAACAATTTCTGCAGACAATAACGGGACAAACAGCATTTATCCGCTTTTTAGGTATCAACAAGATGACGCTAATTTTTACGGTACAGATGCCAGCTTAATTTTTCATCCTTTTGATTTTTTGCATTTTGAAAACACTTTTAGCTATGTGCATGCCCAAAATTTAGCTTTAAATGAAGCTGTTCCTTTTATTCCGGCAGCCAGTTTAAAAAACGAAATTCAGGTTGAACCAAACATCAAAGGTTTAAAAAGAAGCTATTTCTCCATCGGTTTAGAAAGCAATTTTAACCAAAACAGAATTGCCAGTTTTGAAACCAGCACCGTCGGTTATACACTTTTACAAGCGGGTATCGGCACACAAATTAGTATCGGTAAACAAAATGTAAGGCTAAATATATCCGGAAACAACCTTTTAGATAAACGTTATTACAATCACTTAAGTCGTTACAAGCCTGGCAGGTTAGATGAAACCAATCCAACATTCGGCATTTATAACCCGGGCAGAAACATCACATTTGGCTTATACATTCCGTTAAATATTAAATAGCGGCAATCAAAACAAAGATTGTCATTTAAGCATCGTTTTTTACGATGGCTTTTAAAACGGAATGCTTAAGCTAATTAATTTGATAATTTAGCCAGATAATGTAACTTATAATTTTATTAATAGCTCAATTTAGGTTGGGCTATTTTTTTTAAATGCTTAAGATGATGAACAAAAAAGACGAGAAAATATTAGTGATCGACATTGGCGGTTCAAATGTAAAAGCAACCATATTAGGTACCGACGGAAAAGTGGTACAGGAATATGAAAAAACACCCACGCCAGAAAAAGCGAATCCAAAAAGCTTGATTTCTGCCATTAAGGCATTAACTAAAAAGTTTCCCCCGTTTGATAAAGTTGCTGTTGGCTTCCCTGGTTTTGTAAAACAGGGCGTGGTGTTTACCGCTCCAAACTTAGATAGTAAAGCTTTTAGAAAGTTTGATTTGGCCAAAGAGCTGGCTATCACCTTTAAAAAACCCGTACGGCTGGTAAATGATGCTGACCTGCAAGGCTTGGCTTTAATACAAGGAAAAGGTTTGGAAATGGTAATTACTTTAGGAACAGGGTTTGGAACTGCATTATTTATGGATGGCGAACTGCTGCCCCACCTAGAATTAGCACATTTAAACGTTAGAAAAGACCAGGATTATGATGACTTTATAGGCGACGCCGCTCTAAAAAAAGATGGCGAAAAACGTTGGAACAAGAAATTGAAAGAGGTTTTAAAAACTTTTAAAACAGTAATTAATTACGACCAACTATACCTAAGTGGCGGCAATACAAAGCATATTGATTTTAAACTTGATGATAACGTTAGCGTAGAAAATAACCGCGACGGAATTAAAGGGGGGCTTGTTTTGTGGCAAATAAAAGAAAGCTACAGCGTTAAAACGGTAAACCCCTAGAAACGATTGCGTAGATTTTTTAAATTAAAACACCAAATCATTTAAAACAATCGATACTTTTGAAAAGCATCAGCAGGATAACATAAAAAATGAGCGTGAATCATCAAATGTTTTATTATCAAAAGCTTATCGGTAAAAACCCAAAGCACCAAATATTGTATAAATATTAACTGCTACAAAAAATCCAATCATTTTAACAGCATTACATAAATCGTTAAAACAAAAGACCATTTAAATGAAATCTAACATTAAAACCAAACCAACAATATTTATGATTTTTGGTGGAACGGGAGATCTTGCAGAAAGAAAACTCATTCCCGCTTTATACAACCTGTTTTTAGAAGGTTATATGCCAAACGAATTTGCAATTATTGGTTTAGGACGTACAGATTACGATAATGAAAGCTTCATTAAAAACTTGTTGGGCGGCGTAAACAAATACTCGAGAAGCGGGAAAGCAGAGAAAGACAAGTGGGCCGATTTTTCAAGTAAAATCAGCTATTTACGAACTGATGTAAATAAAGAGGCCGACTATCAAAAAATGGATGAGGTTATCCAAAAACACGAAGGTGAGTGGTCAGAATTACCCGTGATTATCCATTATTTAGCCGTTGCACCTAACTTTTTTCCAATTATCGCCAGTAATTTGGCAAAGCTTAAATCATCTGCAAACCAAGAAAGAACCCGTATTGTTATCGAAAAACCTTTCGGCAGAGATTTAACAACAGCTAAAGAGCTAAATGTTTTATTAAAAAATATTTTTGCCGAAGATCAAATCTATAGAATTGACCATTATTTAGGTAAAGAAACCGTTCAAAACATGTTGGCCTTTAGGTTTGCCAATGCCCTGTTTGAACCGATTTGGAACCGTAACTTTATTGAACACGTACAAATTTCTGTTACAGAAGATATAGGCGTTGAAGACCGTGGAGGTTATTATGACGGCTCTGGCGCTTTACGCGATATGGTCCAGAACCATATTTTGCAAGTGCTTTGTTTAGTGGCTATGGAGCCTCCGGTTAATTTTGATGCAGAAGAAATCCGTAACAGAAAAGTAGATGTTTTAAGAGCTATGCGCAAATTTGGACCTGATGAAATAAGGTTCAACACCGTACGTGGCCAATATGGCGAAGGTTGGGTAAAAGGCGAAAAAGTAGAGGGCTACCGCCAAGAAGAAGGCGTAGATAAAGAATCGAATACAGAAACTTTTGCAGCACTAAAATTCTTTATTGATAATTGGAGATGGCAAAACGTACCTTTTTATGTACGAACCGGAAAAAGGATTCATCAAAAGTCATCCATCATCAGCATACAATTTAAAGATGTTCCGCACTTGATTTTCCCAAATCAATCATCAGAAAGTTGGCAGCAAAATAGGCTAATCATCAGCATTCAGCCAGAAATGAGCATTCGTTTACAAGTGCAGGCCAAACGGCCTGGTTTGGATATGACCTTGAACCCGGTTGATATGATTTTCAACTACGATGGCACCTACGAGAACGACTCGCCAGAGGCTTACGAAACTTTATTGTTAGACGCTATGAAAGGCGACCAAACTTTATTTATGCGGGGCGACCAGGTAGAAACGGCGTGGGATTTGATTATGCCTGTATTAGAAAGCTGGGAAAGCAAAAAAAGCATCAGTTTTCCTAACTACTCGGCCGATAGTTGGGGACCAGAAACCGCAGAGGCTTTAATTGCCAAAGATGGATTTCATTGGTTTACACTCCCCATGAAAAAAGGAGAAAAAAAAGAAGATAAAAAATGAGTTTAAATGTTTTCAAAGAAAGTACAGAAGCTATTGAAGCTTTAGCAAGCGTTTTTATAAGCGATGCAAAATTAGCTATTGCTAAAAATGACAAGTTTTCTGTGGCTTTATCCGGCGGAAGTTCGCCAAAAAAGCTTTATGAATTGTTGGCTTCAAAATACGCTAATGATATTGACTGGAAAAAAGTTTATTTCTTTTTTGGTGATGAACGTTATGTAGCGCAGGACCATCCGGATAGTAATTATTTAATGGCGAAAACTGCAATGTTTGATAGCCTAGAAATTGCCGATAAACAAATATTTAAGGTTGATACCACCTTGGACCCGGCAAGTGCGGCATTAGCGTATCAGCGCTGGATTTGCGGCTTTTTTGATGATGCACCAATTTTTGACTTGATACTTTTGGGTTTAGGAGACGATGCACACACCGCTTCAATTTTTCCGGGAACTGATTTGGTATGGATAGATGAGGAACAGGTAAAAGAGGTTTATTTAGCAGATAAAGGCGTTTATAGGATTAGTTTTACCGCTTCTTTAATTAATGATGCCAAACATATTGCTTTTTTAACTTTTGGTGCTAATAAAGCTGAAGCGATAAAAGCTGTTTTAGAGGGAGAGCATGATGTATCAAAGTATCCGGCACAATTAATTAAACCAACAAATGGTAAAATAGACTGGTTTGTTGACGAAGCTGCGGTCCATCTGCTAAAACAGAAATAAAATTGCTACGAAAAAAAAAGAGCTTCATTTTTAACCGTGAAGCTCTTTTTTTAGCTTAAAGCTTATTCGCCTATCTTGCAAGTGAATTTACACTTTAATGATGATGTTCTTTTTGTACATTACCCAAAGGATTGCATACCAAAACAACACAAACATTATGGCGTAAGCCAATGATGCATTGTACGGAGCTAACAATGGTGTAAACACAGAATTATAAATATAAGCTTTCAAAGTAAGCGCCTGTTGGCCGCCACCTACTTTAACCAGAGTTAAAACGCGGCCAATAATACCAGAAACAAAAAATACAGTGATGGCGTTTACGCCGTAAACCACAAATGGCCTGGTAAATTTTGTAAAACCTTGCACATCAATTAACCAATAGCACAAGGCCAAAAACATGCTGGCAATGCCGCCCGTGTAAAGTACAAAAGAACTGCTCCACAAAGATTTGTTAATAGGGAAAAATAAGTCCCAAAATAAACCTAACAATACTGCCAGAAAACCATAAGTAAATAACCAAATTACCTTGTTTTCTGGAGTTCTCAATTTAGATTTTAAAATAATCCCCATCAACACCCCAAATAAACCTGTGCTAATAGCAGGTAGGGTACTTAATAAACCTTCCGGATCCCAAGTTTTAGCATTTTTCCAGACGTGGTTTAAACCAAAAACCGTTCTGTCAATGTAGGCACCCAAATTAGTTCCTAAATCAAGATTTGCCGGCCCAAAATCGGGTACCGGAACCAAAATCATCAGTAACCAATAAAGTAGTGTAAAACTTATAAAACACCTAAATAATATCCGTTGATTTACTTTTATAAACAAAATAGCACACACAAAATAAACCACGGCAATTCTTTGCAAAACGCCCGGTATCCTCACAATACTAAAATCAAAAAAAGGAAATAAGGATAAAAACAAGCCAAGTCCGAACAAAATAGCGGTTCTTCTTGCTATTGATTTTAATAGCCTTGGGTGATTGGATGGATCGTTTTTAGCGCTATCCATTGCAAAAACAATAGATACACCAACGATAAAAAGGAAAAAAGGAAAAATTAAATCGGTAGGTGTACAGCCATTCCATGCCGCATGTTCAAAGGGTGCATAAATATGTGCCCAATCTCCTGGGTTGTTCACCAAAATCATGGCTGCAACGGTTAAACCTCTAAAAAAATCAAGCGATAGTAAACGCGGCTTTAAAGTATTGCCTTCCTCCATTTAGTAAAAAGATATAATTGATAGATCTTTCTTCAAGTTCTGCATTTCTTTTTAAAAAAAGAAAAGTTAAACGCTTTTATCTGATATAAATGTGCTGAACCAAAAATTTGCTGCAAATAAAAACGTATCGAATAAAAAAGACAAACGGCTTTGCTTCTAAATAATTCGCAAGCCACTTTCTTTTAAAATTGTAAAAAAAGCACAACACAAACTTAATTAAGTACGTAAAGTCATAAAAAATCCTATTTTTATCTCGAAAATTTTATATGATATGCTTTTTGACTGCAAAAATCATTGATAAATCATGCTTTTGTGCTATAGTAGGAGTTTTATGCGTAAAAAATCATGATGAAAGATAAAATATTTTATACTTAATGCTCATTTTAAAAATCTATCAAAAAAAGAGAATCTTATATGGAAGGCACATATTCACTTAAAAATGCGGTCAAAAAGTTATTTCACCTTATCAATCTCGAAAAAAACGAAATCAAGGGAATTTATATTTACGCTTTCCTAAACGGAGTTATCCTACTATCCTTGCCATTGGGCATCCAAGCAATTATCAATTTAATGTTTGGCGTTACCATCAGCACCTCTTTAATTGTGTTAATAAGTTTGGTGATTATAGGTGTGCTTGTAAACGGAATTTTCCAGATAAAGCAAATGAGAATGATTGAAAGGTTACAACAACGCATTTTTACGCGGTTAACCTTTGGTTATGCTTACCGCATCCCAAAAATTACGCTAACCAGTATTGATAAATATTATCTGCCAGAGCTGGTCAATCGGTTTTTTGATACCGCAAGCCTGCAAAAAGGACTTTCAAAGCTTTTATTAGAACTTCCAACGGCCACAATACAGGTGTTTTTTGGTTTAATTTTGTTAGGTTTTTACCATCCGGTTTTCATAATTTTTGGTGTGTTGGTTTTTATTATGGCTGTGCTAATTTTTTATGGTAGCAGTACAAAAGCGTTTGAAAGCAGCATTAACGAGTCTGATTATAAATACAAAGTGGCTAGCTGGCTTGAAGAGCTGAGCAGAAGCATCAAAACGTTTAAAGTAAACCAACAAACCGATCTGCACTTAAAACGAACAGACGAGCTGGTTACGGGTTACCTGGATTCACGGAACACCCATTTTAAAGTGCTTTTGTTGCAATACCGTACAATTATTGCATTTAAGGTTATCATAACGGCCACCATGTTAATTTTAGGTGCCTTTCTTTTTGTAAACCAAATCATCAATCTGGGTCAGTTCATTGCTACAGAAATTATCATCATTACTATTATCAACGCTTTAGAAAAACTAATTGTGAGTTTAGAACTGGTTTATGATGTTTTAACCTCGCTAGAAAAAGCAAATAAGGTGCTAGAGAAACCGCAAGACAAGGAGACTTTTTTAGTAAATCCAGAAAACTGGACGCAACAAGCCGGACTATCTGTCTCTTTAAAAAATCTTTCTTTCGGCTATACAGATAACGACCGCATATTAAAAAATTTAAACCTTAGCGTTTCTGCTGGCGAAAAAGTATGCATTAAAGGACTCGAAGGTTCTGGAAAATCAACATTACTAAATGTGTTAACCTGTATGTGGCCAAATTTTGAGGGGCAGTTTCAGTTAAATGAAAACCCTGTCAGAAATATTGATGCATCTATTTTACACAAAGAAATAGCGTTTTATTTAAAAGATGATGAACTTTTTGGCGCATCTATACTTGAAAACATTACCATTGGGCAATCGCATTTTAGCTTTAAAGAGTTGCAAGATGTTGTTGATTTGGTAGGGCTTAGCGATTTTATTAGTAGCAGAAAAAATGGCTTTGATACCATGATAGACCCGCAGGGGAAAAAGCTTTCTTCAAATATTGCGCAAAAAATACTGCTGGCAAGGGCAATTTTTAAAAAACCTGCTTTGCTTTTATTAGATGAAACGTGGTTAACAATTGATTTTGAATCTAAAAACAAAATCATTGAGTACTTAACCGCTAATGATAACCCTCACACATTAATCGCGATTAGTAACGATGAAAATTTTGCATCGAAATGTAATTGCATTTACTTTATGGAAAACGGTCAGCTTACTCAAAAAAATTAGTTATGTTTTTACAAAATAACACACATTATAACAAACTAATGGACTTTAAATCTTTTAGTAAAATGATGGCGGATAAACCCTCGAATCAAATTACAAAGATTTTTATATTCGTTTTTGCCTTGGCCATCATCATACTTTTGCTGCCTTGGACACAAAACATCAAAACTATTGGTAGCGTTTCAAGCATTAGCCCTAATCAGCGGCCGCAGGAAGTAAACAGCGTAATATCTGGCAGAATTGAAAAATGGTACATACAAGATGGGCAAAAAGTGAACAAAGGCGATACGCTTTTGCAAATTAGTGAGGTGAAAGAAGCTTATTTAGATAGCGCTTTGCTTGACCGTACCCAAGACCAAGTAGTTGCAAAAGAAGAAGCAATTACCTTTTATAATCAGAAAGCTAATATGGCATCGCAGCAGCAAACGGCACTAAATCAATCTTTAGCGTTTAAGCTTGAGCAAACAAAAAATAAGCTGCAGCAATATACATTACAAGTACAATCGGATAGTATGAGCTTTGTGGCTGCTAAAACTCAGCTAAAAATTGCTACCGAACAGCTAGATAGGCAAAAGCAATTGTTTGATGCTGGTTTAAAATCTTTAACGGATTTTGAACAAAAACAACAGTACTTTCAGGAAGCTTTATCTAAAAAAATAGCATCAGAAAATAAATTCTTAAACGGAAAAAACGAGCTGCTAAACATTAAACTGGAATTGCTTGCCGTACAGCAAGATTACAACGAAAAAATAGCAAAAATCTCTGGCGAAAAATTTACTGCTTACTCTCAAGTTTCGGCATCAGAAGCAGAGGTAGCAAAACTAAGAAACCAGTATAGCAACTATAAAAAACGGCAAAGCTTTTACATCATCACGGCGCCACAATCTGGGCAAGTGGTACGTTCAACAAAAGCGGGAATAGGGGAAACGGTTAAAGAAGGAGAAAGCTTAATGCAAATTGTACCCGATAACTTTGCGCCGGCGGTTGAAATGTTTATCGATCCTTTAAACATTCCGTTAATTGCTATCGGCCAAAAGGTGCAAATTCAATTCGATGGTTATCCTGCAATCATCTTCTCTGGTTGGCCGCAAGCTTCGTACGGCATTTTTGAAGGAGAAATTATTGCTATAGATAAATCCTTGGGCTTAACCGGTAAGTTTAAGGCTTGGGTTAAACCAGGAAAGGGGAAACAATGGCCACAAAGTCTGAGATTTGGCACCGGTACAAAAAACGTTACCTTATTAAATGATGTGCCATTAGTGTACGAATTATGGCGACAAATAAACGGATTTCCGCCAGAATTTTATAAACCTAAATCCGCATCAGAAAAAAGTAAAGATGATAAATAAGCTGATTTATTTAACCCTGTTTTGTTTGTTGAGCCTTAATTTAAACGCTCAAAATTTAGCCGATACGCTTAAATGGAACGTATTTTTTGATTTAATTAAACAATACCATCCTGTTGCACAGCAAAGCCAGTTGTTAAGCAACTTGGCAAGAGCTAAGCGCCTCAAAGCCTTAGGCGGTTTTGACCCCAAAATTGAGGCTAGTTTCGATCAAAAATATTATGGCGGTACAGAATATTACACATTTTTAACCCCTCAGATAAAGTTACCGTTGTGGTATGGCATGGAGCTGAAAAGCTCCTACTCGCTTGCAGAAGGCAACTATGTTAACCCGGAAAGTAAAACCCCAAAAGACGGTTTAGCATACGCAGGAATTAATTTTGAATTGGGTAAAGGTTTGTTTATTGATGAAAGGCGCATGCAGATTAGGCAGGCACAGCTTTTTAGCCAAGCCTCCGAAAATGAAAAAAAGATGATGTTAAATGATCTTTTTTTGGAAGCAGGGCTCCAATACATTGACTGGCACAACAAATTTAAAACGCAAAAAATTTACGAGGACGCCTTGGCTTTAGCCAACGTAAGGTTTAAAGCGGTAAAACTTGGGTTTATAAATGGAGATAAGCCTGCCATAGATACCTTGGAAGCCTTACTAACAGTGCAACAACGAGAAACCCAGCTACAACAAGCTAAAATGGAAATGCAAAACGCAAAAAACCTTTTGGCAAATTACCTATGGCTGCAAAACAACCAGGCCATTGATGCTGATAAACTCTTTCTGCTACCGCAAGATAGTTTGGCTTTACCCGTAACGCCAACGTTAGAAATAAGCAATAATCCAAAAATTATAAGCTACGCTTTTAAAATTAAAGATTTGAATATTGAGCGGAGAATGAAAGCAGAAAATTTGAAACCCGAACTGGGTTTACAGTTAGGCATTTTAAATCAGGGCCAGTCTTTTTTAAGAAATATAAATTCTGCTTATTGGGCAGATAACAACAAACTAAATATCAACTTTTCTTTTCCTTTAACCTTATCAAAAGCCCGAGGAGATTTGGCGGAAACTAAAATAAAAATAAAACAAACAGAGTTAGCGCAAAACTGGTTAGAGAATGAGATACTTAATAAAGTTAAACAAAACAATTTTGAGTTAGCTGCCTTACAAAACCAACTAACCATCGTAAAACAAAGCTATCAATCATCGTTACAGTTGCTCAAAGGCGAAGAAAAAAAGTTTGCCTTAGGTGAAAGCTCGCTATTTCTAATCAACTCGAGAGAAAGTAAACTGATTGAGGTTTTAGAAAAGAAACTGGCTATTGAAGCAAAGTTGGAGAAAGCCAAGATCAAGAGTTTTTGGCTAACCGGAACAATTGTTGAAATAATTTAAGCTACCCCTGCTGAATTAAGCAAACTGCATAAGCAACCACGCCTTCCTCTCTGCCAATAAATCCCATGGTTTCGTTTGTGGTGGCTTTTATAGAAATATCATCTTCATCAATTGAGGCAGCTGCAGCAATTCGCTTTTTCATTTCGGCGATGTAGGGGTTTATTTTTGGAGCTTCTATACAAAGCATCGCATCAATGTTGTTGATACTGTAACCCTTTTCTGCAACCATTTTAACGCACTCTTTTAACAAAATTAAGCTATCAATACCTTTCCACCTATCATCTGTATTTTTAAAATGAAAGCCAATATCTCCTAAATTTGCCGCCCCTAAAAGCGCATCGCAAATAGCATGGGCTAACACATCGGCATCTGAATGCCCAAAAGCCCCCTTATGGTGGTGCAGCTTAACTCCGCCTAAAACAAACGGATGCCCGTCTTTTAATTGGTGAACATCAAAGCCAAAACCTACTTTTATCTTCATTATCTCCCTCCAGCCTGGCTCGGCGCTGCAAAGTTAAATAGCAAAGAAAACCTCAAGGTATTTGCTAAAGGAGACGTTTGTTGATTTGCCAACAGGTAAGAAAAATCCAGGTCAACAATATTGTACCGCAAGCCTAAACCTAGAGTTAAATATTGCCGATTTCCTTTGTTAGGATTCTCATAAAAATACCCAGCCCTAATTGCAAACTGCTTGTTGTACCAATACTCGGCTCCGGTGGCAATACTCACTTCCTGTAATTCTTCTTTTGCGCCGCCCGGGGCATCGGTAAATGAACCAAAAATACCCGCCGGGACTGACTTTGATGCATCGGCCGTAGCGTTCGATGGCACTAAAAGTTTGTTTAGATCTAAAGAGAACGAAAAATCATTAAAATCATCTGCATGTACCGTTGCAGAACCGCCAAGGCGCATATTGGTAGGTAAAAAATATTTGGGGCCGCCATCGCTGTAGCTCATTTTAGTACCAATATTTGAGATATCTAAACCGGCAGAAATGGTAGCGTTTTTGCTAAACAAAGAAGATTCTGTGGTGTAAAAAGCAGAAACATCCGCTGCAACGGAAGTGCCCGGCTGCGATTCCTGATTATTTAAAACCTGCCCCGAACCTAAATTAGAAGATATATATCTTAAGGCAGTTCCTAATGAGAAATTTTCTCCAAAACTACGGGCAAATGAAACATCAAAAGCCAACTCGTTAGGGCTTGCTTCGCCTTGCACCACATTATTTTCATCAACAAACTGTATATTACCCAAAGAGAAATATCTTAATGAAGAGCCCAACGTGTTTCTCTCATCTAATTTATAGTAGCCGTTTAAATACGCCAAATTAATATCCGGAACTAATTTTTGTAACCACGGACTGTAGGAAACCCCAAATCCGTAAGGGTCTTTAAGGAAAGCAAGCTTAGCCGGATTTGAGTGGGTTGCGTTCACATCTGGCGAAATTGCCACGCCCACATCTCCCATTGCACCCGAACGGGCATCTGGCGTAATCAGTAAGAAAGGCACTGCGGTGGTAATGGTAGTTCCCTGCCTGCCGTCCGTTGTAGAATTTTGCGCATTAGCCGTATGGTAAGTAACAACGGTACACGCAAATGCGGCCAGGTAGGTGTAAACTTTTTTTCTCATTGTTTAAAGGTGATTAATGGCGTAATATAAGTGTTTAATCAAAGTATCAGTAATTTTTCTGTTTTTTTAACCACAAAATTATTTTTTATAGAACGTACTTTTAGCTCGTAAATGTATATGCCCCTAGCAACTTTTTCACCATAATCGTCTCTGGCATCCCAAAATATATTATTAACACGGTTGCCAACGGGCAAAACTAACTGATTAATGGTTTTTATCAACCGCCCAGTAATAGTTTTAATATTAATTTGTATTTCCAACTCTTCATTTGGGTAATTATGTTCAAACTGAAAACTTGTTCTGTTAGTAAATGGGTTGGGGTAATTTAAAACATGCGATAAAGTAAGTTTTTCTGATTCTTTAACTTCAAAACTAATGCTTTGCTCGGTTGAGTTATTAAAGACGTCCCATGCCTTAACCTTTAAATTGTATAAACCTGGCGCCAATTCCGCTAAGAGGTATTTTACTTTGCCCGCCTGATATGAATCTAAGTCAGCTTGATAATATTGATTGAGGATAATGCTTTTATCGTTCATATTGGCAGAACTCAACGTTGCCACAATATCATGCCCAATCCCAATTCCAGTGGTGTTTATCCCGCTTTCATCATTCAAATTAATTAACAAAACAGGGCTTTTATTAGTAATGCCGCCAGAAACAAAATTTTCATCATTTAAATACACATTAATAGTTGGGCCGGTTTTATCATTTACGACACCGGCTACAACCCCTCCAACCTTTATCAAACTATTATAACCTTTTGCGTCTTGGTTTTGGTCATTTGCATAGTAGCTTATTTTTCCAAATCCAACGTTTAAACTGATATCGCGAGGTACAATAAAATCAAAGCTAAAAAGCCCGTTCGTTACACTTGCTTTGCCCTTATAAAGCACATTTGCTTGAGTGCTAAAACTTTGAGGAAAACTGCCGTTAAGTCCGTTATCCTGCCCTAAGGTGCTAAGGAAAGAGGGCTTATCGTAAATAGTAGGATATATTACCCCATTAAACTGATTGATAACTCGTCCGGAAGTGTTGTTTACATACCCTTCTATTTTTACTTTTTGACCCGCTTTTAACGTATCAGGAAAAGCCGTTGTGGTTATACCGTTTATGGGGATTGGGAACAGCGCCGTTGGATCGCCAAGGAGCGTAAAATTGCGAGAATTGATGTTTAAACCGCCTACATTGTTGTTTTTCGCTTCCTTAAATATTTCGCCAAAACTTACCGACTTGTTTTGATTTGCGGGATTAAAAAGTGCTTTCAAAAAGCTTTGATTTAAATCAAAATTAAATGAGGAAAAAACAATTCTGGTGGTGCTAAAAATAGATGGTACACCATTGTCTTTTTGAATGAGCGAAAGCTCTCCGCCGGATACCACCTCGGGATCATCCCACCGGCTAAAAGAGCAGGTCGCCGTAAAGATAACGGCCAACCTGTTTTTATTTTGCCACGAGCTGATATCCTTTAACGTTAAAACGCGTTCTTGTGCCCAACCTCCTTCGCCACCATGCCCGGTGTAGTTGATGAGTAAGGTTCCGCCATTTATTTTTTGATTAATGGCTTCATTAACTTGTGGATACGATGTGCCGCCTGCTGCACTTTCTTGCCTAAAAGCATCGAGGTAAATTTTATCAATATTAAAGTTTTTATTGCGCTGGGTAATTAGGTCTGCATTCGCCTCTGCCTGGTTAAGGTGCAAATTGTTATCCTCATCATCCGCAACTATAGCAACCTGATTGCGCCAATCGCCAAAACTGGCTACACTACTGTAATTAATTAACTTATCAACCACGTTTTTTGCATCGTCGGGGTTTTTAGCCGGAATGCGACCGACAGCAATATCCAACAAGCCAGGGCTGCTTGTGTAATCTTCCGGAAATTCGCCTTCGTCATCGTCTAAAAGCGCAAAATAATCATCGGAAGTGTAACTTGCCGTAGGCGATAATGAATTTTGAGATTGGTAAGTTACCACAAAGCTATTTTCTTTAAATTTTATGCCTTTGTTATCAAAAGAACCTTTTCCAAACAGTAACAAAAACTTTGGCAAAGCAGCCGTGTTTCCCCCTGCCCTATCGTAAAACATTTTTACAAAATCGCGGATAGCCGTTGCATCCTTTTTACCGGATGAAAACTCGTTATAAACCTGATTTGTTGTTACCACCTGATAACTTAAACCCTGGGTGTTTTTCCTAAATTCGGCCAGGCGTTGCGCTTCGCTAAAAAACTCGGGTGCGGTAACTATCAAAAAATCTGCCTGACTTAAGCCGTGTAAATTTTGATTGGCGAGCTTTCCTAATGCAACCGGAATTTTCACAGCAGACGGCTCAAAGGCTATGAATTCTTTTAAAACAGGTGTGTTGCTTACAAAGCTGTAGTTGCCAGCTTCGGTGGTTAACTTTTGCGCCACCGGCGATGTAACATCACTTACATCCCAAACTTTTGCATCAGCCGAGAGCCCTCCTAAATTAAACTTCGATACACTTCCGTTGCTCACGCTATTTAAATCCCTAAAACTCAAATAGCCATTAGTTAATGAATAAGACCTGCTGCAGTTCAGCTCAATATAATCAAGCCAGGCATTAGCTACTGATGAATTTTTGTTATAGCCAATGTTTACGGAAACGGTGTTCCCGCCCAAATTATTTAAGCTTCCAGCGGCTTCTGTAGCAACTGCATAATCGGTCTCAAAATTAAGCGGTAAAGCGCTAGCATTTAAATTATAAAAAGCTTGATTGTTTATACTTACCTTGGCGCTTGAGGCTGCATTTGACCGGATTGCCATCCTCGTTTTTACAAATACTGGCGTATTGGGTACTAATCCACCAACATTAAAGTCAAAATTTCTACTGCTGTTAAATTCAAAATCTTCACCAAACCAATTCCGACCTGATTTTAAGCTCGCTGTAATTAAACTGTATAAGTCTTTTTCATACAATTGGTGATCATCATAACTGTTACTGTTAAAATTGGCTTGTTGCAAGGAAACAGCTTGCTCAGCAATGCGCTTTCCGGCTCCTATATCAAAATTTAAATAGTAATAGGAGCTATCTGTATAAACGTTTTGTTGGTGCTCAAACTTTTTTTCGGGACCTAATTTCCAAAGGGTATTGCCCGGATTATAAAACAAGCAATAATCATCGTTATCAAATTTACCGTCGGTTTCGCCAATTACCTGTATTGCATTTTCCTTTAAGTCATCAATTCTTGTTGCGCTGTTTTGCTGAGGAAGCATGGCCCCTCCATTACCATAAATACGAATATTTTTAGGGTTTACCTTATCTACATCAAGCCCCATTTTTTTTAAAAAAGCATAATCTATTTTATAAACACCTTCTTCTTTAACCGCAATTTTGTACCATAATCCGCTTGCCAGCACCGATGCATTTTGATAAACCCGTGTACTGCTTACCACGTTCGATTGTGTTTTTAACGGCGAAATCTGTAAGTTAAACCTATTTACTTTTACTACTTTGCCGTTGGCCATTTTATAAATCGGTAAAAAACTAATTAACAAAAAAGGCTGCTTATCCTGCATTGCCGTAACGTAGTGTAGCTGAATATCTGCCCCGACCTTATTAATTGCTGTTTGGTTTTTTCCAGATATTGCATTAGAGGTTTCTTCTATCGCAACTTTTACCGTGTTCGTTTTAGCGCTTACCGGAATTTTTAAATAAACCATGGGCAAATTTCCAAAAACCGCTGGTTGATACCTTGGAAAATGAGGCTGTTGAGCTTTTAGTCCGGATGGATTAAAATTTACGGTATCAGAAGGCCAGTTAACCGTAAAAACCTGCGCTGCTGCTTGCTGCCAAAAGCAAAAACTACAAATAAAGAAAATAAAAATAGCCGTAAATTGCTTATATACAGTGTTTTTCAAAACAAAATTTTATTTACCTTTATTGTAACTATTATTGATTTTAGCCGTTTCAATATATAAAAATATTGATAAGCTGCTTAATTTATATTAATCAGGGTTGATTAAACATAATTTTTATTTTTAGCTTTGGAAACACAATAAAGCACATGAGAAAAAATATTTTACCCGTACTTGCGCTATTTATTGCCATAACTATGGTAATGGCATCCTGCAAAAACTCTGGTAAGGCCGGCTATTCTAAAAAAACCGGTGCTGCATATAATGCCCGAAGACCAGGCTCTCTCCAGGTATCAAAGAAAGTAAAACCTACACCCGGGCCTGGCTTGGTTCATATAGAAGGCGGTACATTTGTACTCGGCGGTTCAAGTATTGATGATATTGGGTTTGATTACGCATCTCCAAAGCGCCGTATAACTGTACCTACATTTTACATGGATGAAACCGAGGTGGCTAACGTGGACTGGTTAGAATACCTGAATTGGATACGCGAGGTAGTTCCTGATTATAGCAGATGGTACTACGAGGCCTTACCTGATACTTTGGTATGGCGAAACCCTTTAGCTTACAATGAGCCATACGTAAATAACTATTTAAGGCATCCGGCTTATCAGGATTATCCGGTGGTAGGCATCACTTGGGAACAGGCTAATGCTTATTGCGTTTGGCGTACTAATGTAGTTAACGAAAATATTTTACGTAAAGACGGAATACTAAACGATTGGAAAACCTACTCCTCTGCAAAAGGGAAAGGCGACAAAAAAGACGCAACAAAAGGTGGAACAACAGCAGTAAATACACAGCCCTTTGATCTAGATTTATACCTTAACGGTGGATTTAAAGAAAAAGGTAAAAATGCGCCAAGGGTTTTAAACCCAGCAGAACTTGCCGATGCTAAGGGCAAAAGTGCTACGCAACTACGTTATGCTAAAATAGAAGACGGCGTACTTACCCCAGGCGAGTACCGCTTACCTACCGAAGCAGAGTGGGAATATGCTGCCCTAGCATTAATTGGCACCGGAAACGATAATGTAATTAAAAACAGTAAAATTTACCCTTGGTATGGTTTAGGCATACGTTCGGCCAAAAAGAACACCCGCGGATTAATTTATGCCAACTTTAAAAAGGGTGCCGGTGATAACATGGGCGTTGCGGGTTATTTAAACGATGGTGCCGATATTACAGCGCCCGTTAGGGCCTACGTTCCGAATGACTTTGGACTTTACAATATGGCCGGAAACGTAAATGAGTGGACCGGTGATACTTACCGCAAAGGTTCTTTTAACGAGGTTGAAGATTTTAACCCGTTTAGAGGTAACTATTTTGAAAACAATAAGTACAGCGCTAACGGAGATATTGAAACTTTAGGCAAAACCAACGTTCCGATTAAGGTAGATGCTACTTCGAGCAAGAAAGAATCTTACGAAAAAATTTATGCAAATAACCCCAAGAAAGTAGATGGTTTAAGTCCTAGTACTCCAGAGCCAATTGATACCACCAAAATGGCAGCTTTAAAGCCTACTTTCCAAGCGGACAGACGCGGTTATTTAGATGAGCAAAATTTAGACTTGTACGGGAAAATCACTTTGGTTAACGACCGTTCTAAAGTCTACAAAGGTGGTTCATGGAATGATAGAGCGTATTGGCTGAACCCAGCTACCAGAAGGTTTTTAGACCAAGGGCAGTCAAGTGCTGAAATTGGTTTTAGATGCGCTATGAGCAGCGTTGGCGACCCGCAACTAAACAAGAAAAGTACCCCACAGTTTAAGCAACCAAAATCAAGAGTTGGTTATAAAGGAAAATAAAATTAAGTTGATTTTTATAAAAAGGCTAAGCGGAAACGTTTAGCCTTTTTTATTACTTATAAAAATTGAACAAGTTAAATGTTTGCTATCGCTTAAAAAGAATATAATCCGTGTTGATGGGCTCTATTCCATTTTGCTTAAGGTCAGAAACTATTTGCGCCCGATGGTAGGTAGAATGGTTAATAACGTGAAAAAGTATATCGCTAACGCTGTTTTGAAATGCTGCACCGCTGGTAATTTTGTAGCCAATGATCTCATCAAGGTCAACATTATCGAGAATGTGTAATGATTGTTTATAATTATCTTTATTGATAAGTTCGCACTGATTAATACTATGCAAATCCCAAACTGCGTAAGCTACGGGCCTACCGCCAATTCTATTGTTCCAAATATGCTGTGCATTAAGCAAATGGCTAAATAAACTGATTGATTTCTGGCAATCTAAAGCCTTAGCCTTGTTTAACACTTCAAAAATCTTTTGATTAGCGTTGTTGCTGTAATCAAATAGTTCTTTAAAAAACTGTTTCATTGGTGTTTTTGTTAAAGTTTGTATGCAAAAATTTTTTCGTTTGGTTTTTACCTTTAGTACCACGCATCTTCTACTCAGGAACAACTAAAACTGATTTCTGTAAAAAAAGTGAGTTTGGGATGGTAATTATTTCACCTTCTGGTGTTCTTAAATGCACAAAGAAAAACGTTAAGTCGGTTACTTCACCTTCGTAAGGAAAATCTTTATCTAACACTTTTATATTATCGCCTATCCTCATTGGATGGTTAAAAAATAATAAGACGCTAGAAGTAATGTTAGACAGCAAGGACCATTGAGCAAAAAAGGCGATACCTAAGGCAGTAAGAATTGTACCTACAAAAACAGCCATGTCTTCTTGCTTTAATCCCCAAATTGCACTTAATAGAACCAATGCAGTAATAAAAGACAACAAATGCACCGCTTTAATAATCATTTTTCTCCGACCACGCTGTACATGCGTGTGCTTTAAAGAATTATTAACGAATGTTTTGTTGATGTAGTAAACTGCTATGTAGCCAACTACAACCAAAACTGTTTCAATGAGTTGAATTTGATAATGTTCCACTGACTTTAACTTTTAATTTTTACCTGAATTAACTAAAACATCTTTTTTATCGAATATACCCAAAACCGCTTATGTGGACTTACTTAAATACTTGTAAATTAATTTAGCTGTCTTTTCTGATGCTCCGGCCGATCCCATTTTATCCGCTAAAACTTCATACTTTTCTAACATTTCTTTTCTTTTAGGAGTATTCAAAATATCGTTTAATTCTTTAGAAATCATGGTGATATTACAATCTTCCTGAATCAGTTCGGTAACTGTTTTACAATCCATTATCAAATTTACCAAAGAAATAAATTTGATTTTTACCAACATTCTGGCAATACCGATGGAGATAGAACTTCCTTTATAGAGCACCACTTGCGGTACTTTAAACAAAGCTGTTTCTAAGGTTGCCGTTCCGGATGCGACTAGCGCTGCTTCTGCCAAGTTTAGCAAATCATAAGTGGCGTTAAAAACGATTGGGATATTTAAACCTTCCGTATATTTTTTATAAAAATCCTCTGTAAAAGAAGGTGCACCTGCAATTACAAACTGATGGTTGGGAAAAGAGTTAATCACTGACAGCATAGCTGGCAAAATATAATTTAGTTCTTGCTTTCTGCTTCCGGGTAGTAGTGCAACTATCGGGCTATCTGATAAATTATGGTCTTTTTTGAAATTCGGGTTTGCAACAAACTCTTCTTTGGCATCTAACAACGGGTTACCTACGTAATCTACTTCCATCCCCCAGTTATGGTAAAAATCAACCTCGAAAGGTAAAATGCAAAACATTTGGTCAACATCTCTTTTGATTTTAAGCACTCGTTTTTGGTTCCAGGCCCAAACTTTTGGAGAGATATAATAATACACTTTAATTCCCTGCGCTTTCGCGAATTTTGCAATTTTTAAATTGAAACCGGGGAAATCTATCAGCACTAAAACATCCGGGCGGTGCGAAAGAATATCTTCTTTACAGGCCTTTAAATTTTTAAGAATGGTGCGTAAGTTCAAGGCAACTTCCAAAAAACCCATAAAAGCCATTTCGGCATAATGTTTAACCAAATTCCCGCCTTGTGCCTTCATCAAATCGCCACCGTAAAACCTAAATTTTGGCGCTGGATCCACCTTTTTTAAGGTTTTCATTAGGTTAGAACCGTGTAAATCTCCGGATGCTTCGCCGGCTATAAGGTAGTATTTCATTTTTTTAGTATTGAGTAGTGAGTATTGAGTAGTGGGAAGTGGGTATTGGGTATTGAGTATTGAGACATTAAATTAGAGAAATAGGAACAAGACTTAATTGCTTTGCAAAAGAAAAAATAACTTGTCGCCCCCAAAACACTCGCCAGCGAAACGTTAAGAAATTAAGTTTTTTTATCTTCACGTCATCATTTCAAGGAACGAGAAATCTCACAAACAAGGTTACCACGCACTTTGGTTACCTATTTGTCCGATGTCTCTATCGTTCAACGATCTTATTAGGCTGCTGCAAATCGCGTTAACGATAGCAGCGGATACCGGCTCTGTGGCTAATGCCTTGTGCAGTATGAGCGGATAGCGTGTTAAAACGCCCAAAATATTATTTAGAGCAAAACCTCTTTCGGCCCTAAAAACATGCTCAACACCATACATTTACATCACTTTTCTCACTTGTTAAACTTGTAATAAAAGAAAATAAAAGCACATACAAAAGTTGCCGATATTACTCCTTTTGCGGTTGCTTCCATATCTTTTTTATAAAAATATTTGAGCAAAACCATATTTAAAGCCACGCAACCAATGTACAGTAAATCGTCTTTTTGCAGAAAGGTGAGGTTCTTTTTAATAACTTCTACCACAAAAAAAGCGATACCCGGAAACACCAGACCTAGCGCTAAACCCAGCCAAACACTGTCTTTTTTAAATATCGAAATTCCAGCCACTGATATTTGAAATTGCGTGATGCGCCGTCATATCAAATTGAACAGGAACCACAGATACATAGTTATTTTTTAGTGCCCAAACGTCAGAATCTTCGCCCTTATCATTGTTTTGGAAAACGCCGGTTAACCAATAATAATTTCGGTTATGTGGGTCTTTTCTTTCGTCGAATTCTTCGGCCCATTTTGCATTTGCTTGCCGGCAAATCTTAATTCCTTTAATTGGTGTATCGTGTTTTGGGAAATTCACATTTAACAACACGCCTTGTTGCAAGCCATTTTTTAAAGTCTCCAAACAAATTTGTTTGATATATTTTTTACAGGGTTCAAAATCAGCTTCCCAATTAAAATCATCTAAAGAAAACCCGATAGACGGAATGCTTTCAATAGCTCCTTCAACGGCCGCCGACATGGTTCCAGAATATATAACGTTAATGGAATTGTTTAGTCCGTGATTAATGCCAGAAATACACAAATCTGGTTTTTGCCCTTTAAATATCTTATTAACGGCTAATTTAACACAATCAACAGGTGTTCCTGAACATTTGTACATCTCCACACCTTCGTATAAATTTACCTTATCTAAACGTAAAGGTTTGCCAATAGTTATGGCATGTCCCATTCCAGATTGTGGACTATCAGGCGCTACAACGGTAACTTGGCCAAGTTCTTTTGCTACTTCAATTAATGCTTTTATGCCAGGTGCGGTAATGCCATCATCGTTTACCACCAATATTCTTGGTTTTTTACTCATTGGTATCTATTTTGTATAAATTACGCTATGCCTAAATTCAGCAATCACTATTCTACAAAGTTAAAAAAGCTAAGGAGAAAACTAGGGCAGATTGTTGACCAACAAAAAGACAAAGATTTTACGATTATTTTGCTAAGTGCAGTTGTTGGGTTAACGGTTGGTTTAGCGGCTATTTTAATTAAGCAGATTACTTACGGCATTGAGAATTATGCAGTAAGCTTTTTCCCGGGTTATGTTTTATTTTTAGTGCCATTGGTGGGATTGTTATTGGTAAACCTGCTAAACCAAACCGCGTTTAAAAAAGCCGCTTATTTTAAAGGGATGCGTAACGTGATTGACGCGATAGAAAACCACCAATCGTTTATTAAACTACGCTTAATTTATACCAAAGTAATTAGTGCTGCCATTACCATTGGTTTTGGCGGAAGTTCTGGAATGGAATCGGCAATTATTACCTCAGGCGCTTCAATAGGTTCAAATTTAGGTCGGCGTTTAGGCTTAAGTTATAAGCTGCGGACTTTGCTGATTGGTTGCGGAACGGCATCGGGTATATCTGCTATGTACAATGCGCCTATTGGCGGATTTTTATTTGCTTTGGAAGTGGTGCTACCGAGTTTTAGCCCTGCCCTTTTAATCCCTTTACTGATTTCATCTGCAGCAGGAAAAATATTGTTCGAACTGATTATGGGTGAAAATTTAAGGTTTGATGCGCACATCAACGAGTTTTCTTACCAAAGTTTGCCTTATGTAATTATCATTGGAATAGGCGGCGTGTTGGTTTCCACTTACATGACCAAAGCTTATAGCTTTTGCTACCGAAAACTAGCCAGATTAGGTAATCCTTGGGTGATTGCTTTAGCTGGCGGTTCTATTTTGGGTGCATTAATTTACTTTTTCCCGGCTTTATATGGCGAAGGTTATGTTTCCATCAATAAACTTTTACACGGGCAGGAGCCAATGTTGTGGGAAAATTCTTTGTTGGCAAACCCGGTTTTCCAGCCGTTTACGGGATTGATACTGATTTTTGTTTTGCTGCTATTGCGTCCAATTACTACTGGTTTAAGTTTAGCTTCTGGTGGAGAAGGCGGCTATTTTGCTCCATCGTTGGTTGCGGGCGGCTTGCTAGGTTATTTGGTTTTTAAAACAATTTTTGTGATTTCTGGCGATTTAGCTGGATTAGCGCCCAATACCTTTGTGTTTTTAGGGATGGCGGCCACTTTTGCCTGTGTAATGCGAGCGCCTGTTACTGCAATATTTTTGATTGCTGATACTACCGAAAGCTACGCCATTATTGTACCGTTAATGATTGTAACCGCTATAGCTTATACTGTCAAAAATTATTTTGATAGGGTAAATCCGCTGATTTCCGCCGGACATGGCACTATCCAGATGGAGAAATTCATCATCAACCAAATCAACTTAAATGATATTATTGAGCCGGTTAAAGATTTTGTAAATGAAGATGATAAGCTTAGAAACATCATTGAACACTTTTCGGTTTTTGAGTATGCACTTGCGCCGGTGGTTGATTCAGGTGGTAAAATTTCTGGAATTATTGAGGTTAAAACTTTACGAACACTTTTAAAAGACTTTGATACTTATGATGTACGTACAGCCAAAGAAATTATGGATACCGAATTTGAGGTAGTTGATTTTACGGGTTTAAGAAAAAAACTATCTAACCAACCGTCCATCATTAAAGAAGAACATATTTTAGTCCGTAAAAACGACCGGGTGGTGGCGTACGTTTCCCGGTATAAGCTGTTGATGATTTACAACCAATATTTAAGCAACCCAGATTTGTTGTTTAGTAAGTAGGGTTTTAGGTAATAGGTTTTAGGTGGTAGGTTTTAAGTTTGAATGGTTAGTGGTAAGTGGTAAGTGGTAAGTGGTGAGTGGTGAGTTTAAATGGTGAATGGTAAATGGTGAATGGTAAATGGTGAATGGTAAATGGTGAATGGCGAAAATTACAAATTCTATAAAGTGGGTTTCAACATTTTCCATACGTTTTCTGCAATAATTTTATAGCCTTCTGCGGTGGGGTGCAAGCCATCGGGCAAATTGAGCTGAGGCTTTCCGGCAACATCTTCCAATAAAAAAGGCAGAAAATCCATACCGTTTTTTGTTGCCAAATCTTTAAACACGTTGCGAAAAGCGCTCACTTGAGGAAAGGGAAATATATCTGGAAATTCCATCCCTAACAATACCAATTTAACGTTTTGATTTTTATGCTTGACCTTTTCAATAATGTTTTGAAGATTTTGCTTAGTCTGCAGCGGACTAATTCCTCGCAGTAAATCGTTTGCACCAAGTGCCAATACAAATACATCGATAGGTTCATTTAATTTGGTAACAATCCGATTTAAACCACCTTTACTCGTTTCTCCACTCACACCCGCATTAATTACTTTGTAACCAAAGCAGGCCTCCCGTATTTTCTTTTCAATAAGTGCAGGAAATGAGTCTTTCTGTGGGTTTACAAGACCATAACCAGCCGTTAAACTATCTCCAAAAAAAAGTATATTTTTCATCCTTTTTTAACGGGCTTTACAAAGATTTGTTTTGAAATTGCTTACGCACAACACAAGAATATTACTAAAATGTATTCTTGTTTTTTGAATGGCTTTTATATTACAAAGAATTGAGTTAATCATTATATTTGGTTTAACGCAAACCTATGTACAAAAAAATAAGGCAATATATCGAAATCTCGCCCAGAGAATTTCGTGGGATGTTTGTTTTTATCATCATTCTTGCTTTTATAGTTAGTTTACCTTATTTGATTGACCGTATCGCTGGCCAACCCTTAGAAATTTCCATCGAGACTTTAACACCAAAAATCGCGGAAATTGAATCATTTAACGAAAAGAAAAACAGTTTTTACGATGAAAATAATAAAGAAGCTAAAAGCGCATTGTTTGATTTTGACCCCAATAACCTACCTGTAGAAAAGTGGGAGAAACTTGGCCTTTCGGTAAAGCAAGCACAAAGTATAAAAAGATACGAAGCAAAGGGAGGCATTTTTAAAACCGTAGCAGATGTTAAAAAGATGTATGCCATAAGCCCCGAAATGTTTGAGCGTTTAGCACCCTACATCAAAATACCGGCGGCCAAAAACGAGTTAGAAAGTTACCCAAAAACTAAAGAAACACATGCCGCAAAACCAACATTAATTGTTGAGTTAAACGGCGCAGATTCTGTTTCGCTCTTGGCTATCAGGGGTATAGGTCCTTCGTTTGCATCGCGTATTTTAAAATACCGCAACAAGTTAGGGGGCTTTATTTCAGCAAATCAATTAAAAGAGGTGTATGGGATTGACTCTATTAAGTTTCAACAGTTATTACCCCAAATTACGATAGATGCCAAATCAATTAAAAAGATACAAATTAACAAATGCAGTTTAGATGATATCAGGTATTTTCCTTATCTAGGCTACAAACAAGCAAACGCAATTATTGCGTATAGAAAGCAACACGGAGATTTTACGGCTGCTAAAGATCTGAATAAAATTGCGATATTAACCCCAGAACTCGTCCAAAAGATTACCCCATATTTAAATTTCAATGATTGAAGTAAGCATAAAGCAGAGCATTAGAGATATTAACGATTTCCCAAAACCTGGAATTGTATTTAAAGACATCACCCCAATACTGAAAGACCAAAAATTATGCACAGAAATTGTGGATGCCTTCATTCAAAAATTAGATGGCTTAGCGTTTGACGCGATTGCGGGTATTGAAAGTCGCGGTTTTTTGTTTGGATTGATGTTGGCTAATCGCTTAAATAAACCTTTTATTCCCATCAGAAAATCCGGAAAACTACCTTTTAGAACAATACAACAGTCTTACGATTTGGAGTACGGCTCGGCGGTTATTGAAATACACGAGGATGCTTTTGAACCAGGTGCTAAGATTTTGATTCACGATGATTTATTAGCAACCGGCGGCACCGTTGAGGCTACTTCGCAATTGATTCAGAAAATGAATGGTGAAATTGTAGGATTTTCATTTATTGTAAGTCTTGATTTTTTGGGCGGCGAGGAACGGCTGAAAAAATTTTCTGATAAGGTTTTTACCTTGGCAAGGTATTAAGGAATACAGAGGTTACGTCTTTAAATGCTAAAACAACGCTTAAAGAAAAGAATGATCCAAAAACAAATAGACCAGAAAAAATCAAAAGACGAGTAAGAAAACTGAGGGAGCGAAGAACCTCTCTAATAGATCTACAATGTAAAATTTTCCGATTTTAAAATAGAATACTAAATTTAAAATCTAAAGGCTTAAAATTTTCGATTAAAGCTTTAATAAAATCATTGCCATATTTGACGTAAAAGAGTGCGAAATTTTCATTTCGTTCTTGTAATCCTCCACCTGGAAATAGTTCGCTTTTAAGTTTTTCGATATCGGTCATTGCCTCCGCATAGTTACGTTTATCAGCTCTAATCAGCTTCTTTTCCAAATTATTCATTGCTTTTTTCAACCTTACTTCAACAGCTTCGGTACTCGGCACAAGCGTTGGGTCAATCTTGGATACACGAGTTTTTAAAGCCTCGAAAATAGCATGCAATTGTTGCCATTCTTTATTAACTGTTAAATCATGAGTGGTGTGGCTCTCTACGTAATTCTTTTTCAAAAGCTCAATATCAGTGAAAGTATCTCCGAGTTTTAACCCTAACTTGTTTAGTTTATAAATCACCTTTTCATCGACGACCATTGCAGAATTACGTAAGATCAGTAAGGGGAAATCAACTTTGTAAAAATCGAAATTTGATTTCAATTGCAGCCAATAAGCCAACTCGCCGCCACCGCCAATGTAAGCCAAATTGGGTAAAATCACTTCTTGGTAAAGCGGACGCATCACTACATTCGGACTAAAACGCTCAGGAAAATTATTAATTTCTTCTTTTAATTCAGATTCAGTAAATGAAATCTCAGTATTTAAAACCTGATAATTTCCGTTTTCAAAAACCAAGCGTTCCCGCAAATCACCTCTTAGGTAAAAGAAATTTATCTCCCGTGGATTAACTTGAGCGTGAATATCAATTTTAGCCAGCTCAGTGCTTGCCCCCTGAATATTCTTAAAACTATTTTGCTCAATAATATCTTGCGTTATAATCCCTGAAAACTCTTTCTTAAGGGAAACGTCATCGGCATCAATAATCACCAAACCGTATTCGCCAAAAAGTTCATTTGCTAAAAAACGCGTAGCTTCTGCTAGACTTTTGCCATCCGCATAGGCATCAGTAACCATTTTACCGAGCTTTTCTGCATTTTCAGAAATCCCTAGAATCCCTTTGTATTTATTAAGTGTTTGAATGATACTTTTGGTACTTAGCCTTCCTGTTGCTCCGTTTGCGTTGTGATTCCAGGTTATCTTTTTACCATCCACATAAGTGTGGTTGATTTCATCAAAGTCATGATCTTCCGTTGCCATCCAATAAACCGGAACAAAGTTTTTATCTGGAAGAGCTTGTTTAAGCTCTTTTGCTAAATTTATAGCACTTACTATTTTGAATAAAAAGTAGAGCGGACCAGTAAAAATATTGAGTTGGTGACCGGTGGTAACGGTAAAGGTATCTTCTTCTTTAAGCAGTTGGATATTTGCCCTAGTGGCAGCACTTTGGTTAGCAATGGAATGATATTGATGCGCTAAAACGGAGGCTAATGTTTCTCTATTTCCATTATATTTCCTTTGGTTAATAATTTTCTCAAAGCTTTTTAAATCTGGAAATTGATTAATGAAAGGTTTTAATTGGTCATCATTGCTTAGCAACCGGTTAACCGTTTCAGAAAAACATCGCGTTTGAGCGTAATCAATAGTTTGTAGTTTCATGCTAAAAAGCGAAAATAGCCAAAATTCAACATCTTGGCCATTTCGCAATATTTATTTGACAATAGCCCCATAAAGATCGAAATCTTCGGCTCTTTCTATTTTCGCATTTACAAAACTGCCCGGCGTTACATAGTTTGATTTAGCATCAATAAGTACTTCATTATCAACTTCCGGCGAATCAAATTCGGTACGGCCAACAAAATAATCTCCCTCTAGTTTATCAACCAAAACTTTATACGTGTTCCCAACTTTCCTCTGATTCAAATCGAAAGAAATCCCTTGCTGAATCTCCATGATATCTTCTACTCGTTGCTCCTTTATTTCTTGCGGAACATCATCTAGTAAAGCGTGAGCGTGGGTTTTCTCTTCGTGAGAGTACGTAAAACAGCCCAGTCTGTCAAAACGGGTTTCTGCAACCCAATCTTTCATTTGGTTAAAATCATCTTCTGTTTCGCCAGGATAACCGCAAATTAAGGTAGTTCTCATCGCAATACTAGGAACTTTATCCCTAATTTTATTGACCAAGTCAATGGTTTTTTGTTTGGTGGTTCCTCTCCGCATAGATTGCAACATAGGGTCGGATATGTGCTGCAAAGGCATATCGAGGTATTTGCAAATGTTTGAGCGCTCGTTCATCACGTCTAAAATATCCATCGGGAAGCCAGACGGATAGGCATATTGTAAACGAACCCATTCAATCCCGTCAACATCAGAAAGTCGGCGCATCAAATCGGCCAGTTTACGTTCGTTATATAAATCTAAACCGTAATAAGTTAAATCCTGAGCAATTAAAATTAGCTCTTTGGTTCCGTTTTTAGCTAAAAATTCGGCTTCTTTTACAAGGTTTTCAATTGGCGTAGATAAGTGCTTTCCACGCATTAGGGGAATGGCGCAAAAAGAACATGGCCGGTTACAACCCTCTGCAATTTTAAAGTAAGCGAAGTGAGAAGGCGTGGTCAACATCCGCTCGCCCAAAAGTTCATATTTATAATCTGCGCCAACGCTGTTTAACAAGTTAGGCAAATCATTTGTGCCAAACCAGGCATCGATATTAGGGATTTCGGCAGAAAGTTCTGGCGTATACCTTTCTGATAAACAGCCAGTAACAATTACTTTCGCAATTTTTCCTTGGTCTTTTAGTTCACTGTATTGCAGAATGGTATCAATAGATTCTTGCTTCGCGTTATCAATGAAACCGCAGGTATTAATCACTACAATATCGTTAGAGCGTACATTGTTTGCTTCGTGGACTACCTCCATTTTGTTCCCATTAAGCTGCCCCATAAGCACCTCAGAATCGTGGGTGTTTTTTGAGCATCCGAGGGTGATGA
>DASVGY010000177.1:0-10443 GCA_036379295.1 Pelobium sp. | reverse complement strand
TGGGTTGAAAATAGGGAATTGGGTATAAGAAAGCGTTCCCTCTTTGTTTCCTAATTGTTTCCAAAGCTCTTCGGCGATGTGGGGCGCATACGGAGAAAGCAAAATCACCATTTCTTGCAGAATTGCCCTTTTATTGCATTTTAAGTCTGTTAACTCGTTAACCGCAATCATAAAGCTTGAAACCGATGTGTTGAAAGAGAAACGCTCAATATCTTCTTCTACTTTTTTGATGATTTTATGCAATGCTTTTAATTCTGCCTTGGTTGGTGCTTCATCAGAAACTACGAAGTTGAAAGCATCATCATGGAAAAGCTTCCAGAATTTTCTTAAGAATTTAAAAACGCCCTCAATTCCGTTTGTATTCCAAGGTTTACTTTGCTCCAGCGGACCTAAAAACATTTCGTACATACGTAAAGTATCGGCGCCGTAACGTTCTACCAAATCATCGGGGTTAACCACATTGAATTTGGATTTAGACATTTTTTCGACTTCGTGTCCGCAGATGTATTTAGCCTCACCCCGGCCCTCTCCGAAGGAGAGGGAGTTCGAGCCGTCTTCGAAAATGAAGACAGCATCTTTGTACTCTGGTCTGGAGTTTCTAAATGCTTCGATATCCAAAATATCGTTGTTTACGATGTTGACGTCAACGTGAAGTGCTGTTACATCATAATTCGATTTCTGACCCAAAGAAACGAACTCATTAGTCCCTTTTCCTTCTAAATCGTTTACACGATAAACAAAATTACTCCGCCCCTGAATCATCCCTTGGTTAATCAACTTTTTAAAAGGCTCTTCTTCAACTACATAACCTAAATCCTTCAAAAACTTATTCCAGAAACGGCTGTACAAAAGGTGTCCGGTTGCATGTTCGTTACCGCCGATGTATAAATCCACATCTTTCCAATAAGCAATTTTGTCTTTATCAGCGAAAGCAGCATCATTTTTTGCATCCATATAACGGTACCAATACCAGCTACTTCCTGCCCAACCCGGCATGGTAGAAAGTTCGTAAGCCTCACCCCTGCCCTCTCCGAAGGAGAGGGAGCTACCCGTTGTATCCATGGAAGTCCTCTCCTTCGAAGAGGATTTAGGTGAGGCCTTATACCTCCAGTCCTTTGCTCTTCCTAAAGGTGGTTCGCCGCTTTCGGTAGGCAAATATTTATCCACTTCTGGCAGTAATAAAGGCAATTCTTCTTCCTGAATCAAATAAGGCAAACCGTTTTTAAAATAAACCGGAACCGGCTCGCCCCAATAACGTTGGCGACCAAAAATCGCATCACGCATACGGTAGTTTACTTTTGCGTAACCCATTCCAATTTCTTCTAAAGCTGCAACAATTTTTGAGGTTGCTTCCTTGTAGCTCAAACCGTTGATAATTCCAGAGTTTACATATCGACCTTCTTTTGTTGGGTCGGCTTCTTTATCGCAAAGCTGAGCATCTAAAATCTGGATAATTGGTAAATTGAAATGCTGTGCAAACAAATAATCGCGTTGGTCGCCAGATGGAACTGCCATAACCGCACCTGTTCCGTAACCTGCCAAAACATAATCGGCAATCCAAACCGGCACTTTTTCGCCACTTAATGGGTTAATTGCATAGCTTCCGGTGAAAGCGCCAGAAACGGTTTTCACATCCGCCATACGGTCCAACTCCGATTTCTTTTTTGTAGCCAGAATATATGCATCGATTTCTGCTTTTTGTTCTGGAGTGGTTAAGGAAGGGACTAACTCATGCTCCGGCGCAATAGCTAAAAATGAAACGCCATAAAGGGTGTCGACACGGGTGGTGAAAACTTCGAGAGCCTCACCCCCCGCCCTCTCCGGAGGAGAGGGAGCCACTTGCGTGGTTGATTTGCTTGTTTGCTCTGCTTTTTCTGCGAAAGAAGGACTTGCTTGGAGTTTTTCTTTTATTGTGCTAATTACTTTTTGGGTGCTATTTATTGTTTCTTCGTTTGTAAACCTTATTACCTCAAAACCAGCTTTATTTAAAAATGCAGTTCTTTGTTTATCGTACTCAATAGCTTCTGCGGTACTGTGGTATCCGCCGTCAACTTCAATAACTAAACGCTTTGGTAAACAAACAAAATCAGCAATATAGCCATCTATAACATGTTGTCTTCTAATTTTGAAGCCTGCTTTACTATCTCTCAATTCGTTCCAAAGAACAAGCTCTGCATCTGTTTGATTCTGTCTATTCTCCTTAGAGTGTCCTTTCAATAAATCCCAAGCAAAAGAATTCTCAGTCTCACAACCTTTTTTGCCGTTCTCTCCAGTAACCAAACCCTCAAAGTTCTCCTGCGCTCCCTTCTCCTTGGGAGAAGAGCCGGGGATGAGGCTAAACCTCACCATCGCCCCAACGCTTTTCCCAATCCAGTTGCGTTGCATTTCTTTCAACGGTTCTGGCCAATCGATATCGTTTAAACCTTGCAACAATCGCTCGGCGTAAGCGGTAATCCGCATACTCCATTGCATCATTTTCTTCTGCTCAACCGGATGGCCACCACGCTCGCTAAAACCGTCTTTTACTTCGTCGTTTGCTAAAACAGTTCCTAAAGCGGCGCACCAGTTTACGGTGCTTTCCTTTAAAAAGGTTAGGCGATATTTCAGCAATTCGGCTTGCTTTTCTTCTGCAGACATTGCACTCCAATCGCTTGGCAACAATGGCAAAACATCTTCATCACAAACAGCATTGATTTCCGTTGCCGGGATAGTTTCTAATTTTTCTATCAGTGTGGAAATATGCTCGGCTCTATCGGTTTCTTTGTTGTACCAAGAGTTGAACAGCTGCATAAAAATCCACTGCGTCCACTTGTAATATTCTGGCGAGCTAGTGCGGATTTCCTTACTCCAATCAAAAGAAAAACCTAAATTATCTAACTGCTCCCGGTACCTGTTAATGTTGGTTTCGGTGGTTTTTGCTGGGTGTTGACCGGTTTGAATGGCGTATTGTTCTGCCGGAAGACCAAAAGAATCATAGCCCATTGGGTGCAAAACGTTGAAACCTTTTAATCTTTTATACCTCGCAAAAATGTCAGACGCAATATAGCCCAGCGGATGCCCAACATGTAAACCTGCACCACTTGGGTAAGGAAACATATCCAACACATAATATTTCGGCTTGCTTTGATCTACCTCTGCTTTAAAAGTTTCGTTTGCTGCCCAAAATTTTTGCCAGTCCTTTTCTATCTGCTTAAATTGATAATCCATTGCTACGATTTATGATATTACAGCGAAATTAAAAATTTAAAATCAGCCCAACAGCTTTTATTTGGAAAAGAGCGCTTTTTAGAAATCAGAGCGATGAAACCGCTAAAACAAGAGCTAACCGACAATGTTAGTTCATTCGAACAATTGTTGTTGCCTGTTTTAAATTTAGATTATTATACATTTGGAATTAGAAACTATGTTATGATTTCTCCCAAAGAAGCTAAGCAAATTTTAATTAAAAAGCGTCCAACCTCTAAAAAACAGATGGTTGCCTTGATAAGCGGATTAAACCATGTTTTAGCGGAAGATATTTATTCGCCGATAAATATGCCACCATTTAGGCAATCAGCAATGGATGGCTATGCGTTAAACCTTCACGATTTTTTATCCTATAAATTAATTGGCGAAGTTAAAGCAGGCGATGCGCATCAGCTTGACTTAAAACCCGGTGAAGCTGTCAAAATATTTACCGGAGCTGCAGTTCCAGATTCGGCGAATACGGTTGTCCAGATTGAAAAAACTTCTTTTGTTGACGGCACAGTTTTACTAAGCGAAAGTTTTGCGCTAAATAAAAACATCCGCCCTATTGGCGAACAAATAAAAACCGATGACTTAGCATTGGAAAAAGGGACGCTCTTAAACGCTGCCGCTATTGGTTTTTTAGCAGGCTTAGGGCTTACTGATGTTACCGTTTATAAAAAACCGACTGTAGGTATTTTGGTCACTGGTAACGAATTGGTAAAGCCGGGCAACAAATTAGCTTCCGGAAAAATTTACGAAAGCAATTCTGTAATGCTACAAGCCGCATTGTTGAGTGCTGATTTCACTTCCTTCCACACTTACTCGGTAGATGACAATTTCATCAACACCAAAAAGATTATTGCGAAGGCAACAGAAGAAAACGATGTGCTGTTGATTTCTGGTGGGATTTCTGTGGGCGATTATGATTTTGTAAAAAGTGCACTGGACGAGTTAAAAGTAGAAACCTTGTTTTACAAAGTCAACCAAAAACCTGGAAAGCCACTGTTGGTTGGTAAAATTAAAGACAAATTAATTTTCGCTTTACCTGGAAACCCAGCAGCGAGTTTAACTTGTTATTATATTTACGTTGAACCCATTTTACACCAAATTAGTGGTAAATATAACGGTGATTTTATAGTTCAAAAAGCACTCAGCCACGATTTTGAAGTAAACAATAGCAGAAGTCAGTTTTTAAAAGCGTCTTTTTGTGAAGGCGAAGTGGCTATTTTAACGCACCAGCAATCGTCTATGCTAAACACTTTTGCTTTTGCCAATTGCCTTGTGTATTTACCCGAAGGAAATTATAAATTAAAAAAGGGCGAAAAAGTTGATGTTCATCCAATCTGTTGAAGGCAAATTCGTTATATTCGCTGGCGTATAACGAATCAAATTTATTTTGAAAATAAAAAGTAAAATTTGGATAGAATCTGATCAAGGAATTATTTTGGGCGAAGGCAGGGTGCAATTGCTTAAAAAAATTGACGAAACCGGCTCTCTAAATAAAGCTGCAAAAGCCCTAAATATCTCGTACCAAAAAGCCTGGCGATTAACCGATGAAATTAACAAAGCTGCAAAAGAACCTGTTATAGAATCTGTGATTGGCGGCTCAAAAGGTGGAGGCACTTCGCTAACTGCTTATGGCAAATCATTAGTCAACGTTTTTGAAACTATAAATACAGATTGCTGGAAATTTTTGGACGAACAGCTAAAAAAACACTCGCTATGTTAGTTTCAGAGATTCTAAATAACCCTTTACTTTTATTGCTACTCCCGATAGTTGCCTTTTTGTACGCTAGCGTAGGGCATGGTGGGGCAAGCGGTTATTTGGCAATCATGAGTTTGTTTGCCTTTCCGATTACTTTTATGAAGCCAACTGCCTTGATACTGAACATCTTAGTTTCAGGCATTTCATTTTATTTTTATTATCGAGAGAAAAAATTTAAATGGAATTTGTTTTATCCATTTGCAATTACCTCCATTCCTTGCTCGTTCCTTGGCGGATTTTTAAGCGTAGATGCCAAAATGTACAAGGTTATTTTAGGCACTTTATTGGTATTTGCAGTGTTGAGGTTATTAGGTTTTTTAGGTAAAGAACAACCTAAACTAAAAAACATTAACATTCCGTGGGCATTGTTAATTGGTGCTATAATTGGATTTTTATCTGGTTTAATTGGTATTGGCGGCGGAATAGTTTTAAGTCCGGTTTTGCTGCTGTTAGGTTGGGCAAACATGAAACAAACGGCTGCGGTTTCGGCATTGTTTATTTTTGTAAATTCCATTTCTGGGATTTTTGGCTTTCTATCAAAAGGAGGCGCAATACCGGCTTCCTCTGCTCTTTTAATTGGTGTGGTGTTTATAGGAGGCTTTTTTGGAGCTTATTACGGGAGTAAAAAATTCAATAATTTAATTTTGAGGAATGTGCTGGCCGTGGTTTTGGCAATTGCAATTATTAAACTATACACTATTTAATGGACGGGGTTTCTGCATATATCTTAGCCGGAGGAAAAAGCACCCGGATGGGTTCTGATAAAGGATTACTGCCATTAAACGAAAGTTTTTTTGCAGCACTTATTGTCACCGCTTTAAAAAAAGCTTCAATTGAAAAAATCACTGTTGTTTCTGCAAACAAAGCTTATGATGTTTTAAACTGTAACCGGATAGAAGATATTTACCCAGATAAAGGCCCCGTGGGCGGCGTTTATACCGCTTTATCGCATTCCAAAACAGTGCACAATATCATTTTAAGTGTGGATGTCCCCTTGGTTTCTGCGGAAATTATTAATTGGTTAATTGCAAATATTGCGTTAAACAAGCAGCTAACGCAGGTTAAGGTTTTAAACAAACCCAATCCTTTAATTGCGGTTTACCACAAGGGTGCAGCTTCGGTTTTTAAAGAACATCTATTAAAAAATCAATTAAAATTAAGAACCGTGGTTGATGAAATCCCGCACCAAACCATCGAAGTTCCGGAAGCTTGGGCTGCGCTTTTGCAAAACATCAACACCAAAGAGGATTATAAAAGTTTACTAGCGTAAAAGTAAAATGTAGTATGACCTTAAAATATCATTCAAAAAATATTATGACCAACAGGGTAAGTCTTTTGACTTTCTAATTTAACTTATTTAATATGAAGGTTACCATAAAATATTTTGGGCTTATCGCCGATATTACTCATCAAAAAGAAGAGGTTTTTACCTTCGATGTAGACACACTGAAATTGGGGGATTTGATGGAAAGTTTATCGCAAGAATATGCAGGTTTAAATCAGGCTTCTTTTTCAGTAGCGGTAAACAAAAAAATGGCGACAGACGATTTGCTGTTGGCCGATAACGACGTTGTGGCTTTATTACCGCCGTTTGCCGGAGGATAGGTTTTAATATGGAAATAGCTAAACGATATTTAAGACAGGTTTCTTTATCAGAAATTGGAGCGGCAGGACAGCAGAAGTTACGCAACGCAAAAGTGTTGGTAATTGGCGCTGGTGGTTTGGGTTGCCCCGTTTTGCAAATGTTGGCCACTTCTGGCGTAGGTACTTTAGGAATTGTGGACGGAGATATGGTGGAAGAAACCAACTTGCATCGGCAGTTGTTGTTTTCTGCGGACGACTGCGGAAAGAGTAAAGTTGACGTGGCAGCGGATGCCATCCAAAAGCTAAATCCGGAAGTTGAAACCCATATTTATCCTTATTTCATCGGCGAAAGCAACATTGCTGGTATCACAAAAAGTTACGACATCCTTGTTGATTGTACGGATAACATTGCAAGCCGTTATTTAATTAACGATATAGCGGTATTTACAAAAAAGCCGATGGCTTATGCATCGATACATAAATTTGAAGGGCAAGTTAGTGTGTTCAACTACAAAAACGGGCCAACTTATCGCTGTTTATTTCCCGAAAAGGAAAGCTCTGCAGTTCCAAATTGTGTGACAAGCGGGGTTCTAGGGGTTTTGCCCAATACTTTGGGGATGTTGCAAGCAAGCGAAGTTTTGAAGATGATTTTGGGTATCGGAAAAGTTTTATCAGGCAGGGTTTTGATTTACGATGCTTTGGAAATGTGTTTTAATGAGCTTGAGTTCCAGAAAAACGACACACAAATTGAAATTGCTTATCAAAAAGGAAAAGCTTTAACGGAAGGCAGTAATCTAAACTTCGAGCTGGATAAAACCACTTTTTTAGAGAAATGCAAGGATGAAAAATGTTTGGTGATTGATTTACGCGAAGCTCACGAATTACCAAAATTACCTTTCGGTTCAATTGTAAGTATCCCATTTTCGAGATTAGCCGAGCATCAATCTAAAATAAAAAAAGATCAGCAAATTATTGTTTTTTGCCAAAGTGGCTTGCGAAGTAAAAAGGCTTTAGAATTATTAATAAACAACGGTTTTACCAATGTTCAGCACTTACAAAACGGTGTGCAATCATTAAGATTAACAGCTACAAATTAAAATATGGAACCTACAAAACCAATGAAAAAATCATTTCTGCAGGGAGCAATTTCTTCCGATTTCATCGGAAAATCCATTGCAAAACATCAGAGCAAAACCAGCATTGGTGCGCACAATATTTTTTTAGGTCAGGTGCGGGCAGATGAAATTGATGGTAAAAAAGTAACCGCAATTGAATATTCCGCTTACGAAGAAATGGCAGAACAAAACTTCCACGAAATCCGTGAAGCCGCTTTCGCAAAATACAATTTAACCTGTTTACATATTTACCATAGTTTAGGCATCGTAAAAACGGGCGAAATATGTTTGTTTGTTTTTGTTTCTGCACCTCGGCGCAAAGCAGTTTACCAAGCGCTCGAGTTTTTGGTGGAAGAGATTAAGGAGAAAGTCGCCATTTTTGGCAAAGAACTGTTTGAGGATGAAACTTATACTTGGAAAGTTAATCAATAAATGTTTAAGTATCCTTTTTACAGTATGAAAAAACGCAAAATTACTAGCCTAAAAAAGTTTGCTACGCTGCTTTTATTTTTGATGCCTTGCATTTTATTTGCACAGCGTAATACGGTAGCAACTGATGGTTTTACGGTAACCGGCCAAATAAAAAAAAATTTGACTATCAATATTGATGATATAAAAGCCGTTAAAAGTGAGCATATTAATAATGTAGTTATAAAAAACCACTCGGGCGAAGCAAAAAAAATTCTAAAAAATATTACAGGTGTTTTAGTTAAGGAGCTGTTGAAAGAGATGGAGTTGAAAGCAAATAACCCAAAGGAATTTAGCGAGTTTTATTTAACTTTTGTTGCAGCAGATGATTATAAGGTAGTTTATTCTTGGAATGAAATTTTCAACTCGCCGACAGGCAATAATTTATTTCTTGTTACATCAGAAAATGGTAAGTCGCTTGGTCAAATGGAAGACAGGCTACTTATTATAACGCCGACTGATTTTAAAACCGGCAGAAGACATATTAAAGGATTACAGAAAATCGTTGTAAGTCGCGTTGACTAACTAAAAAAAACACCTAAGCTATGGTTGATATTACACACAAGATTACCTCACAGCGCACTGCAACGGCACAAGCCATTGTAAAAGTTGGGCTGCCGGAAACCATAACCGCTATCAAAAGCAGAACAGTGCCCAAAGGTGATGTTTTGGAAGTGGCAAGAACAGCAGGCTTGTTTGCGGTTAAAAACACATCAAATTCTATCCCCGATTGCCATCCGTTACCCATCGAATACACGGCAGTTGCTTATGATATTAAAGAGCAGGAAATCATTATTGAGGTAACGGTGAAAACCATTTATAAAACTGGTGTGGAGGTGGAAGCGATGCATGGCGCAAGTATTGTGGCTTTAACCATGTACGATATGCTAAAGCCGATTGACAAGAATGTGGAGATTTCTACCATTAAATTGCTACATAAAAAAGGCGGAAAATCTGATTTTAACGATGCTAAAAGCTTAAACCTTTCGGTTGCGGTGGTGGTGTGTTCTGATAGTGTTTCAAAAGGCAGCAAACAAGATAGTGCCGGAAAGGCAATTACCTCTAAATTGAATAATTTAGGTATCGAGGTTGGCAATTACACCATTATTCCGGATGAGGTTGCTGCTATTCAAAATACGGTGAGGCGTTTCTCCGATGAAAAAAAAGACTTGGTTATTTTAACTGGAGGTACCGGGTTATCAAAGAGAGATGTTACTCCCGAAGCAATTATTCCATTACTAGACAGGAGGATTCCTGGCATTGAGGAAGCCATACGTTCTTACGGACAAAACAGAACACCTTACGCCATGCTCTCCAGAAGTGTGGTGGGTTTTATAGAAAACACCTTGGTAATTGCTTTGCCAGGTTCAACCAACGGCGCAAATGAGTCTATGGATGCCATTTTCCCATCTGTACTGCATTTATTCAAAATTATAAACGGTTTCAACCACGGAAAATAACATGCTGCAAATAGCCGATTTACACGGACGGGTTCACAATTATTTACGGATTTCAATTACAGAAAACTGCAACCTCCGTTGTACCTATTGCATGCCTGCCGAAGGAATCAGCCTGACGCCTAAAGAACACCTCATGTCGGCTGATGAAATTGAAACCATTGCCAAAACATTCGTTTCGCTTGGCGTAAATAAAATTAGGTTGACCGGTGGTGAACCCTTGGTGCGGAAGGATGCAAAAGATATTATTGAACGGCTCGGAAAGTTAAACGCCAGCTTACACATTACCACCAACGGCTTGCTGGTTCACGAATACATTGATGTGTTTAAGAAAGCGGGAATTACCAATTTAAACATCAGTTTAGATACCCTACAAAAAGAAAAATACCTGCAAATTACCCGTCGGGATTACTACGATCGGCTTTGGAGCAACATCCAGCTATTGCTGGCAAATGATTTTGAGGTAAGGCTAAATGTGGTGTTGATAAAAGATTTTAACGATTCAGAAATTATCGATTTCATCACGCTAACTAAAACCTCAAAACTGCAAATTAGGTTTATTGAGTTTATGCCTTTTAACGGCAACCAGTGGGATAAAACGAAACTGGTTACCTATGCCCAAATTTTGGATAAGGCAAATGCTCATTTCAGCGAAAGCAACGTTCTCCGCATCAGCGATAAGCAACACGATACCGCCAGAAACCATCAAATTAAATCTTTTAAAGGCACTTTCTCTGTGATCAGTTCGGTATCCAATCCATTTTGCAGCACTTGTAACAGGATTCGCTTAACCGCCGATGGCAAACTAAAAAACTGCCTGTTTTCT
>DASVGY010000176.1:0-10578 GCA_036379295.1 Pelobium sp. | reverse complement strand
TTAGGCATTTGTATATCTAAAAAAACGAGTTGTGGTTTATGCTGATTTATCGCTTTTAGGCCCTCAAAACCATTACCACATTCTTCCATCACCTGTATCTGCGGAAAATTTAACAAGTATTCTTTGATGATGTTTCTGGCTAAAGGCTCATCGTCGATAATTAAGGCTTTAATCATATTTGTGGTATTTTTAATGTGCTAATGAACGTTCCGTTTAGCTTTTCTGTGCTCAACAAATCGCTGCGACTGTATAATAATTGCAATCTTCTTTTGGTGCTTGATAAACCGAAGCCGGTTCCTTTGTTTGTGTGCGAGGTTGTGGCATCAAAAGGGTTTGTAATAGTGATTTGTAGGTAGGGATTTTGAATACTTGCCGAAACAGAGATGGTAACTTCATCAAGGGTATCATACAAGCCAAATTTGATGGCATTTTCAACTAAGGGCTGCAAAAGCATTGGCGGCAAGGTTTTAGTTAGCACTGCATCATCCGCCAAAATCTGCGTGTTTAATCGGTTTCCAAACCTAACTTTTTCTATTTCAAGGTACAGTTTTAAGTGTGCCAACTCTGATTTTAAATCAGTTAACGTGTCATCTCTTCTTAAGGTCCCACGCAAAAAATCTGAAAGTTGATGCACCATTTTACGGGCTTCTTTTGGCTGCGTGATGATTAAGGAGCTAATAGAATTTAAACTGTTAAATAGAAAGTGTGGTTGCAGCTTTTCTCTTAAAGAGGCTAATTCAATTTCTTTGGTTAACTTTTCTGCTTCGCTTTTTCGTTTTGCAAACTCCCGATTTTCTTCTTGCCGGTACCAAAGTATGCTTACGGTAGCCATACCTCCTATAAGTACCAATGCAAACATAAAACGCAAGGGCAGCGAAAGTTGCAAAAACAAGTGGTTAGCGTTTGTGTACAAACCCATGTTGCTAAATACCAGCGTAAGCACATACACGTAAATTGCGGCTAACACCTTACACCACACCAATACAAAAAGATATTTGTAACCGTTTGGGCGATAAAATGATAAGCTATTGCTAATTAACCAGCAGCTTAGCGCCAGTAATATATTAGAAATAAAGCTATCGTTGAGGGCGGTGAAAGCATCCACCCTAAATAGCGTGAGGGTATAATATTGAAAAGCGGTAAAAACCGCCATCAACAAAACAAAAACCCACTTAAATTTACTGTTTGATAATGGGGAAACTACCACCTTATTGAGTTAATGACTTTTTGTTTTTTAAAGCATCGGCTTTAATTTGTGCCAAAGCCAGGTATTGTTCTGCGTTTTCTGGTTCAGTAATTTTATAATGGATTTCTTTACCATGGGCAATTTCGCCTATGTTTTCAATTTCTGTTACCGCAACAAACTTCCAAACCACCTTGGGTTTTTTATTTTCAACCGCATCTTCTTGCTGCATTAAACCTAATTGATAAGCCATTTCCAGCGCTAGCTGCTGGTCAATTGCTTCAATTAAGCGAAGCTGCTCATCAAACTGAACGAATTTACTGTCTTCGCTTTTTATTTCAAATATCAATTTTGCTACAAACCAATTCATTTTATTAGTAATTACGGATATCTATACCCCCAAAAATGGAAGTACCTTTAATTAATAACACCTTACTTTTATCAGTTAAAACCTGATTAAGAGACCTTTTATCATCAATGCCTCCAAAAACTGCGGCCATTTCGGTAACTACTTCCCAAGATGGTGGAACAATAATTTTTGTTCCTCCAAACATTTGAACCACATCTAAAACTACCACGCCATTAATATCTGCGTGGTAAAAGTTAAGTTCTGCGCCGCCCATGATGTTGGTTACATCGCCACCTTTAAAGTTTTTAGAAAGAATATTTTTTTTAGTACCACCAAAAACAGAAACACTGTCTATAAATTCTTCACCCGCAACGTGGTACTCAGTTTGTGCTGTTGCAGGTTCTTCATTTTTTGGTACTTCGGCGTAGGCAAAATTATCGTTGATGTTATCGTTAGGATTGCCATAACGCTGCTGCCACCTCTTTCGCCTTTTACAATCATGTGTTTTAAAGCTTTTACCAAAAATAAAGAAGATTCCTAAACCTATTAAAATAAGTGGCCAAGTATATTGTGATACGGATAAAGCCGGAAAAATCTTTTCTGCAAGAAACACAACGCCAATTAAAGTCATAATTATCCATCCGCTGGTTCTAAACTGGTGCTTTATACCGCTGGTAATCCCTAAAACAATTAAAAACATAGGCCAGCTAAGCAGCCAGTTGGGCAAGTCGGCCCCCATTTGGTTGGCTAAAAGTGCCAAACCAATAATCAAGATTGCGGCCCCCAACACTTTTTTTGCATGTTGCTTTGGCCTGTTTTGTAATTCTGAATTTTCCATTTCTTTTTGTTTATGGTGTAAAAGTGGAAGTAATTTGAGCAAGTAGCCACAACCAATCGATAGGAGGAATTAAAAATTCGGTGGAAGAAGGGAAATTATCGGTGAAATAGTTGGTGGTTTTCTACCGTTGCAAAACAAATGCGACTAACTTAATACGTTCAGTTAGTCGCTATAAAATATTTAAAGGGAACAATTTTGATTATCAAATTAAGCTAAAATAACCCCAATTGCCCCTTATCATCCAGTTTAATATCATCCGGATTGGTAATTTCAAAATCAACTTTTTTTATAGGTTTTGGGTTTGAGGTAAAGGCTGGTTTTTTAGGCTCTTCTGCTTTTGATGGTTCTTTTACTTCCGCTGATTTAGACGGTTCGGCCGGTGTTGCTTTTTCGCTTGGCGCTGCTTTTTCAGTGGTAACGTCCGAAATATCATCATTGTTTTCTGCTTCTCCTCCGTTATCATCGTCATTTTCGTCAGCATCATTCTCTTCTACTTCTTCGCTTTCCTCAGAAATTAAGGTGATATTTTGCACATCATGCGGACTCAGTTTATTGCCCTGCGCTTTCATCCCTTTTACATCAATGGCTTCTGATAAATCAATTTCCTGTTCATCAAAAATTTGTGATTTCCCTTTTAAGGCTTCTACCTTAACAATCGGATGGTCGGCACCGCTCAAAATCAGCATTTTTGAACCTGGCTCTTCGTTAATAAAGCCTGCTCTTTTGCCAATAGCTAAATCCTCAAATACAAAACGTTTGATGTAATAGTTTTTAGTTTTTCCGTCCATGTGGATACACGCAAACACTTTTTCTGCTTCAAATTTTTCAATACGAACCATTTTATCGTCAAAGTGGTTGCTTAAATCAAAACTAGAAAGCTCATAACTACCGTCATTAAACACACAAAGAATTTTGTCTTCTGCCTGGAACTCGCCTAAATAACGCCCATGTCCGTTTTCATTTAAACGTTTGATTATCGGATCGTACCAGATTTTACGCCCGGCCAAAGTAGAAACACCTTTTGATTTTAAAGTGATTTTTTTGATGGCGAATTTGGTTAGGATGTTTCCCTGCGAAGCTCTGCCTTTAATGGCGGTTTCGGCAAAATCATGGTCAAAAGTGAGTTTACGCAGCTTCGACATCGGCTTTAAAGCCACATTAATTACTTCTGCCTCGCCATTTGGGTTTGCAGTAAAATATAAAACTTTGCTGCCTTTTGTACCTTTGGTTAAATCGTACTCCTTATCGCGGGTAACGCCACCAATTGCAAAACGTTTGATATAAGCAACGCCAGTTTTACCATCTTTATAAATCATGTTGTAAATGGTGCGTTCATCGTTTTTCTTAAAAACGCCAATGTGCAAAATGCCTTTGCCTACAAATGTTTTATCCTGTACTTTGGTAACCAAGCAAATACCATCTTCCCTAAAAACCACAATATCATCCAAATCAGAACAATCAAAGGCATATTCGTCTTTCTTTAAACCTGTTCCAATAAACCCATCAACTTTATTTACGTAAAACTTGGTGTTTGCCAGCGCAACTTGCGAAGCTTCAACCTTGTCAAAAGCTCTGATTTCTGTTTTACGCTCCCTACCTTTTCCAAATTTTTCTTTTAAGCGATTAAAGTATGCAATCGCATAATCGGTTAAATGACGTAAATCGTGTTTTACGCTTTTGATTTCTTTTTCAAGATTTGCCATTTGCTCGTCCGCTTTTTTAACGTCAAAACGGGTGATGCTACTCATTGGCTTATCAATCAGTTTTTTGAAATCCTCGGGTAAAATCTCTCGGTACAAACTTGGTTTAAAAGGGTCAAACAATCGGTGTAAAACCACTAAAACTTCTTCAAAATTTGCCGAGTTTTCATAATCAGGATGTTTGTACATCCCTTCCTGAATAAATATTTTGAGTAAAGAACTGAAGAAAATTTTCTCCTGCAAATCATGCAGTTTAATCTCCAATTCTCTTTTTAAAAGATTTTTAGTGTAATGCGTACTTTCGACTAAAATGTCGTTCACGCTCATGAAATGAGGCTTATCCCCTTTGATGATGCAGGTGTTTGGCGATATGGAAACCTCGCAACTGGTAAAAGCGTAAAGTGCATCAATGGTTACATCCGGAGAAATCCCCGGAGCCAAGTGCACCACAATTTCTACATCTTTTGCGGTGTTATCTTCAATTTTTTTGATTTTGATTTTTCCTTTGTCATTGGCAGAAATGATGCTGTCAATTAAACCGATGGTAGTGGTTGAAAAAGGGATTTCTGTGATAACTAAGGTTTTTTTATCTATTTCTGAAATTTTAGCCCTCACCCTGATTTTCCCACCTCGCTGGCCTTCATTGTATGCAGAAAAATCGGCCATACCGCCCGTCATAAAATCGGGCAAAATATTGGGGCGATTGCCCTTTAAAACCTCTATGGATGCGTCAATCAATTCAATAAAATTGTGAGGCATTACTTTGGTGGCCAAACCAACTGCAATACCTTCTGCGCCTTGCGCTAGTAAAAGAGGGAACTTTACCGGCAATGTAACGGGTTCTTTATTTCTACCATCGTAAGATGATTGCCATTCGGTAGTATCTGGATTAAATACAACTTCTAAAGCGAATTTAGATAAGCGGGCTTCAATATAACGTGGGGCTGCTGCCGAGTCTCCGGTAACGGGATCTCCCCAGTTTCCTTGCGTATCAATCAATAAATTCTTTTGCCCAATTTGTACCATTGCATCGCCGATGGACGCATCGCCATGCGGATGGTATTTCATGGTGTTACCAATTACGTTGGCCGCTTTATTGAAACGTCCGTCGTCCATTTCTTTTAATGAATGCAAAATACGACGTTGCACAGGCTTTAATCCGTCGAAAATATGCGGAACAGCCCGGTCTAATATTACATAGGAAGCATAATCTAGAAACCAGTTTTCGTATAAACCGCTGAGCGGAGTGATGTTGTGTAAGGTTTCTTCTTTTTCGTAATTGTTATCGTCCATTTTTCTTTTAACACCGAGTGTACAGAGATTTTATTTTTTTAAACACCGAGTTTTTTTAGCTGGGTGGTTACTTTTTTAACCGCAGAGGACACGGAGATCACAGAGCTGGGTCGTTTAGTTTTAGTATTCATTTATAACTCTTTTAATTCCATCTTTAAGTAATAAAACATTGAAATTAATCAATAATCCTAATTTGCATTCTGATAACTTTAAATAAGTAAGCAGTTGTGCTAGATAAATGTCATTCATTTCCTTAACCGATTTAATCTCAATAACAAGTCTGTTTGCAACAAATAAATCTAATCGATAACCACATTCTAATTCGACTTCATCATAAAATATAGGTAAAGGCTTTTCTTTTTCAACAAATAATCCACTTTTCTTTAGCTCGTAAAACAAACATTCTTTATAAACAGACTCTAGCAAACCCGGTCCCAATTCTTTGTGGACTTTGATTGCCAGTCCAATCACCTTTGTTGCTAAAGAATTTTCTAATTCCATTTGTTAAAATTTAAATCTCAACTCTGTAAACTCTGCTTCGATCCCGATAAAAAACGACTTATTTCATACCACTCTATTGGTAACTTTGTGATCACCGCCCAACTCTGCGACCTCTGTGTTCTCCGTGGTTAAAAACTCGCCAACCAGACAAACAAACCCCCGCAGTTAAACAAAACCCGGCTTCTCATCAAACCTCTGTGTTTAACTCGTCAGCCTATCCTCCACAAACATAAAAGGCAAAAAACTCTTCACTCCTTTAGTTTTCCAAACCGGCCCACCGATACAATAAAGCAGAATATCAATCTCCTCATTTTGGCGTTGTTCAGATTCTGCCATCACTTGTAAACAAGCGCCACAAGATGTAATAGGCTTTGTGAGTTCAAAGTTATCAGTTGAAGCTGTAACTGCCATAGAGATGATTGGGTCATTAGGATAATTCGCTCCGATTGTAAAAAGCGCCACACGTTCAGCACACAAGCCTGATGGATAAGCTACATTCTCTTGATTACTTCCATAAACAATTTTGCCGCTTGCAAGTTTCACTGCCACACCAACTTTAAATTTAGAGTAAGGCGAGTAAGAGTTATCCAATGCTTTAACCGCTTCTAAACACAAACTATTATCTGCCTCGCTCAGCTCGTTAATGCTTTCAAAATCTTCGAAAGCGATATTAATTTCCTTTTTTATCAATGATGGTTTATTAAAGTTTCATGAACAGCTTTGAGCTTTCTGCCTTCAGCTTTTTAAGCTGCTGGTTCTTCCAAGGCATCAGCGGCAGCTTTCGCATCCGCGATGATATCTGCATCGTCTTTTTCTATTCTTAAATTTTGTACAATATGCTGCTGCCTATCCATGGTGTTTTTTCCCATATAATACTCCAACAGATTCTTAATTTTGGTTTCCCCATGTAAAATCACCGGGTCTAACCTGATATCTTCGCCTATAAAATTTTCAAACTCGTCAGGAGAAATTTCTCCTAAACCCTTAAAGCGGGTAATTTCTGGCTTACCGCCTAGTTTATCTATGGCTAAAACACGCTCTTCATCGCTATAGCAATAAATTGTTTCTTTTTTGTTTCTAACCCTAAAAAGTGGTGTTTGTAAAATATAAACGTGACCAGTTTTTACTAAATCCGGAAAAAACTGCAAAAAGAAAGTCATTAATAAAAGTCGAATATGCATTCCGTCCACATCTGCATCTGTGGCAACCACTATGTTGTTGTAACGCAAACCTTCTAAGCCATCTTCAATATTTAAAGCGTGTTGTAAAAGATTAAATTCTTCGTTTTCATAAACTACTTTTTTGGTTAAGCCATAAGCGTTTAAAGGCTTTCCTTTTAGCGAGAAAACGGCTTGGGTCTTCACTTCCCGAGCCTTGGTGATAGAACCCGATGCAGAATCTCCCTCAGTAATAAATAAGGTAGTTCTTTTACGGGCTTCTTCGTCTAGCTTCTCATCATCCAAATGCCATTTACAATCTCTTAACTTCCGGTTGTGTAAACTCGCTTTTTTTGCCCGGTCATTTGCCAATTTTTTGATACCTGCAATATCTTTACGCTCACGCTCCGATTGCAAAATACGCTTTAGTAAAGCGTCTGCAGTTTCTGGAAACTTGTGCAAATAATCATCAAGTTCTTTTTTAACAAAATCATTGATAAACGTACGCACCGTAGGCCCATCTGGCCCTACGTTTAAAGATCCCAGTTTAGTTTTGGTTTGCGATTCAAAAACAGGCTCTTGCACTCTGATTGAAATGGCTGCTACAATAGATGCCCGCACATCAGAAGCGTCAAATTCTTTTTTGTAAAACTCTCTGATGGTTTTAACCACAGCTTCCCTAAAAGCTTGTTGGTGTGTTCCGCCTTGTGTAGTGTGCTGTCCGTTTACGAAAGAGTAATATTCCTCTCCGTATTGCTGACCATGCGTCATGGATATTTCAATGTCTTCGCCCTTTAAATGAATAATTGGGTAGCGGATGGTTTCTGCATCGGTGTTTCTGGCTAACAAATCATATAAACCCCGTTCCGAGAAGAATTTTTGCCCGTTAAAATTAACTGTTAAACCCGCATTTAGGAAAACGTAATTCCAAATCATGTTTTCAATAAACTCGGGGATGTAGCGGTAATTTCTGAAAATAGTGTCATCCGGAATAAAAATAGTTGCCGTACCGTTTCGCTGCGTAGTATCTATTTCCGGATTGTCTTTAATTAATTCGCCCTTTTCAAATTCTGCTTTTTTTGTTTTGCCGTCCCGGTAGGATTGTACCGTAAAAAAATTAGACAAAGCATTTACGGCTTTTGTACCCACTCCGTTTAAACCTACCGATTTTTGGAAGGCTTTTGAATCATACTTACCGCCAGTGTTAATTTTAGAAACACAGTCTATCACCTTTCCTAACGGGATGCCACGTCCGTAATCTCTAACAGAAACTTTATGGTCGCTAACAGTGATATCAATAATTCTTCCGGCGCCCATCACAAACTCATCAATAGAGTTATCTACAATTTCTTTCAATAAAACATAAACGCCATCATCATAAGCAGAACCGTCTCCTAGTTTGCCAATATACATTCCAGGCCGCAGCCTGATATGCTCTTTCCAATCGAGTGATCGGATGCTATCTTCGCTATAATTTACACTTAATTCTGCCATTTCTTAGATTTGAAGATTGTAAATGCAGCTAACTAAACCACAAATTACAATGAACCTGTACAAAGCTAAAATTTTACGCAAATTAGGCAAGTAGAAGATTTCCACATATCAAGAATTGATGCCTTGGGGAAAGCATGTGAACATATAAAGAGCGGAAAGCTTAGCAAAATAAGCACACTAAGCTTGTTCTACAAACAAAAGATTGGCGGCAACAAGAGTAAAAATATGTGGCCATAGCTTATTTTTGATAAGCCTTAGGGCAGATGATAAACTCTACTTTTTACTTAAAGAACCAATATTGACCTTGAAAAACGTAGTGGGCTCGGCATGGTAAGCATCAGCAATACCTATATCAGCTGCAAGTTTTTTTGAGACCCGCTTTAAATGGACTTTAACTTCAAAAACGCCTTCAAACGGGTTAGAGTTAAATTTAATTGAATTTCTGTCTTTGTAAGACGCAATCACCTTGGTTTCTCCATCGTGATGAAAAAACTCGGAATCGGCGAAACCTTTCCTAAACAAAGGCACCTCTTCTTCTTTGCTTGCACCGGGCTTGTTCATACAAATATAAAGCGATAAATCATCGCAAAACTTAAGCAGCTGAAGTTGATAATTTAATAACCGCAGGTGCGGAATTTTTAGTTTGGAAACCAAATGGTTTTGCCTAAGCTTCTCGCGTTCGATAAACTGAATTGCTGTTTCTGATAATGATGATGATGCTAGCCTGCAATAGTGCATGCTGCAAAGTAAAGCAGCGTAAGAATTTGCCTGATTAACCTGCTCTATCCCTAATCTATAAAAGTAAAATTTCAACTTCTCTGGAAAATCCAAAAAAGTAAAAGGTTTTTGGGTAACATCGTTTAACAAAGGATGCGCATCCGGAATTACCCATGCCCTATCATGCTGATGAACGGCAAACTTAAATGATTCGAAATGTTCTATAGTAATAAAATCTTTTTTAAGCTGAGTTAATAACTCGCCGGCGATGTAGGCGTGGTCATGCTGAGTGATTAAAATGTAGTGATCCGAATCTTCCCGTAGTATCATTCTTTGATAAAAAAATAAAAATACAAATCTTTAATCTTAAAAAAAGCCATACACAGTGGTATTTTACATCAAAATTTATATAAATCTTATATATTCTTTTAAAAAGCATTAAATATTACAAACTTTAATACCTATTTTTATAAAAAATACATACATAACGTTAAAAATTTGAAAATATGATTATCGGAGTACCCAGAGAATTGCGAAATCATGAAAACCGTGTAGGATTAACCCCCGCTGGCACACATGAATTGATTAAACGAGGTCATTCTGTTTTAGTAGAAACCCATTCTGGAGCCGCAAGTGGTTTCAGAAATGATGATTATGAAAAATCGGGTGCCGAAATAATACAAACCAGCGATGAAGTTTGGGGACGAGCGGATTTAATAATTAAGGTAAAGGAGCCAGAAGAGGCAGAATACAAAATGATTAAAAGAGACCAAATTGTGTTTAGTTTCTTCCATTTTTCCTCGAACCGAAAACTTAGCTACGCAATGATAGATAGCGGTGCGATTTGTTTGGCCTACGAAACCGTGGAAAGCACAAATAAAACGCTACCCATTTTAGTACCGATGAGCGAAGTTGCCGGAAGAATGGCCATACAACAAGGTGCAAGATACCTTGAAAAACCAGTAATGGGACGTGGAATTTTACTTGGCGGCGTACCCGGAGTAACGCCAGGTAAGGTTTTAATTATCGGGGCGGGAATTGTGGGGATACAGGCAGCAAAAATGGCTTCGGGTTTAGGCGCCCATGTTACCATCATTGATACCGACATTCAAAAGCTGCGTTATGTAAATGATATTTTGCCCTCTCATGTGGTTACAATGTACAGCAGTGAGTATAACATCCGTAACTTGATTACTAATCATGATTTAATTATTGGCGCTGTACACATTTCGGGCAGAAAATCGCCTAAAGTAATTACCCGCGATATGCTTCGGCTGATGCGCCCTGGCACCGTGATAGTAGATGTATCTGTAGATCAAGGCGGGTACATTGAAACCTGCAAACCC
>DASVGY010000175.1:0-51522 GCA_036379295.1 Pelobium sp. | reverse complement strand
GGCAGCCTTTGTTTTAGCAGTAGATAAAATTGCGATTTCTTATATGAATATGGGCATTTGGCCTTAATTTTTAAGCTGCTATTTAATTTGTAAATGTAAAACAGAAGCCGCTTCGGTGCAAAAACTGAAGAGGCTTCTTTGGTTAAGTTCTGCCAAAAAAAATATCCGAAAATATTTACCTTTCCTAAATTTTTTATGCGGTTTAGAAATTTCATCCACGCTGCAGCGTTAATAGGTAAAATAAAGTAGCCGGCAACAAAAATTAACGCTTAACCAAAAGCTGTTTCCGCGGCAAACAAAAATTGAGCGTAATTTCAACAAAGTATTAAACAACAACATGAATTTAAGTAAACTGTATATATTGATTTTTTGTGTGGCGATGGTGGCTTGCAAAAGTAAACAGAAACTAACTGCGCCAAAGCAACAAGAAAGTAACATCGAATTGGAAGAGAAAGCCAGCGCCAACTTAAAAAAAATTATAGCGCAACAAACAGAATTTGAGACATTTGCCACCAAGGCTGCTACACAGCTAAATATTAAAGGAAAGTCTTTTGATGTAACCCTAAACATGCGAATTAAAAAAGGAGAGGGAATTTGGGTTTCTGTAACTTACTTTGCAGGGATTGAAGTAGCTAGAGCTTTAATTACACCAGACAGTATTAAAGTAATGGATAAAATTAACAACGAATACCTAAAAAAGCCCTTTAGCTATGTACAAAAGTACAGCAACGAAAACATAAACTATGCAACGTTAGAAGCCATTTTGGTGGGTAATTGCATTCCTTTTACGCTACAAAATAAAAAAGATTTATTTTTTGAAACCCAAGGGATGGTTATTAAAGGGCAAAGCAAACAGGTTTTGTACCAAGTAAATTTAAACGATAATTTAAAGCCCGCCGCCACTACGTTAAAAACCGCCGACGATACAAAAAACTTAAGTGTGAACATTAGCTCGTTCGAAAACATTGCCGGTACACTGTTCCCTAAAATGCTCCACATCGAATCTGTAGCAGGCAAACAATCAATTAAATTAGATATGGACTATAATAAAACCGTTTTAAACGAACCTGTGGAATTTCCGTTTAATGTTTCTAAAAGATTTTCTGTGATTGACTAAATTAAATACCTTTGCGGCAATGAAGTACATTAAATTCGTCTTAATTACCCTGTTTTTGTTTTCTGGTGTTCAGCTATTTGCCCAAACCCGTTCTGAGTTGGAGAAAAGAAAGGCGCAGTTGAATAAAGATATCGAGATGATTAACAGAACGTTATCTAAAACATCATCAGAAAAAAAGGGTACTTTAAAACAGTTAAATGCACTAAGGGCACAAATTAGGCTGCGAGAAGAAAAAATAAACACCATTAACTCGGAAATTAGATTGCTTGACGGGCAAATTAACCAAAATGTTAACCAGGTACGTTCTTTACAATCGCAATTAAAACAATTAAAATCAGATTATGCAGCCATGATAAGGTTTGCACAAAAAAATCAGGGTTCGTATAGTAAACTCATGTATATTTTTGCGGCAAAAGACTTTAACCAAGCTTACAAGCGTTTGAAATACCTCCAACAATTTGGCGACTACCGCCAAAAACAAGCAAAGTATATTGAAGATACGCAGTCATCTCTTAAACAAAAAATAGCAGTTCTCAATCAAAATAAGCGAGAAAAAGACAACCTTTTGGGCGATCAAGAAAAAGAGAAAAACACCTTAGGTAATGCCCAAAGCAAGCAGGCAAAAGTTGTAAGCTCATTAACATCGCAAGAAAAAAAGTTAAAAAAAGACCTTGCTAAAAAACAAAGAGATGCGCAGCAACTAGACAGAGCAATAAAAAAGGCAATTGACCGCGAAATTGCTTTAGCCAAAAAGAAGGCAGAAGAAGATGCCAGAGCTGCCGCTGCAAAAGCCAAAGCAGCCGGAGAAGACGCTCCAGCAGCTAAAACGCGTAGCGGTTCCATTTTAAACTCAACGCCAGAAGCAGCAAAACTATCAGCAGATTTTGTGAGCAACAGGGGCAGGTTACCTTGGCCTGTGGCAAACGGCGTGGTTACGGAATATATGGGCGTTAAAAAAATTGGAAACGTTACGGTAGATGTTTCCGGATGGACAATAAAAACCAACCCCGGATCATCGGTGCGGTCGATATTTGATGGCAAGGTAACCACCGTGATAGATATTGTTGGTTCTACCGTGGTGATTATTCAGCATGGTGAATATTTTACGGCTTATAAAAACTTAAGTTCTGTTAGCGTATCAAAAGGACAAAAAGTAAGTACCAAGCAATCTATTGGTACGGCAGATGGACAAGCAGAAATTGAGTTCCACATTTACAAATCAAAAGACGAGCAAGACCCTAAATATTGGTTAGCGCCAAAATAATCTTGGCAACAAGGCATCGCTTAAAAAACTAAATAGCTAAAGTTTTCTAATTCGGAGGCAATTGCTATTTTTGTGCAAAACTTATCATGGCAGAAATTAGCATCAGCAACACCGACTGGGACAGATTAAAAATAAAGCTTAAACGTAAATACAACCATTTAAACGATGAGGATTTAATGTTTGAAGCCGGGCAAGAGGAAAAACTGATTACTCATTTGCAAGAACGTTTAAGACGTAAGCGTGAATACGTGGTATTTACCTTAAAAAAGGGCTTGTTAAACATCGAAAACAACCGTTTATAAGCGGTAGCTCGATAAAAAAACGGCCGAATTTATTTTTGGGCAAAGACTAAAAATACGCCCTCACCTGCACCCCGCCCGTGTGTATTGCTTTTACATCATTTGATTTTCTGCCCTCGTAGGTAAAATTAAGCTGAATACCGTTGGAGATGGTGCGTTGAAAACCGAAAGACCATGTTAGGTTTTTACCAGGCTGCAAGCCCTCAAGCAGCTCATAAGCAACAGAAGTATTGTTGGCTCCCGTAAATTTGTTGTTGATGAAATTAAACTGACTGCTAAGTGTACCTCGTTTAACAAGATTATACCTAAGCTCTGCCCCTAAAGTACTATTTAAGGTTTTTTCGCCCCCAAAAACAACCAAATTTTGTTGTTGTTTAAGTGCAGATTTTAAAACAGCTTTTAAATCGGTGCTAAATTGGTAACCAAATTCTGGTGCAACTTCATAGTATTTGATGCTGTAATTTCTTTCGGTAAATAATTGCGATGAAAAATCTTTGTTACCCTGATTAATAGTAATGTTAAAATTAGTTTTGCGCAAAAAATTCCACCTAAGCCTAATCCCTTTTTCATCGTTTGCCCGGCTATCAAAACCATTGCTAAGTAACAGCTTGCTGCCCAACTTTTGAACGCTCAAATCTAGCCCAAAAATTGGATTGGTGCGGTTATAAAACAAAGTATTCCGCACAAAAGAGCTTTGCGAAATCAGGTTGTTTTCGCTAATACTGGTTTTGTAAGGGTTAAACAAGATGCCGTTGCCGCTCAGTAGTTTTTTATTTATTCTTAAAGAGGTAATGTTAGAAAATTTAGCTAAAAACTTGGCAAAGCCAGATTGATAAGTACTTAAGAGTTTTGCCGGATTTAAACTTAAAGTTTGATTAATGTTAGTGAAATTGGATTTTATAAATTGATTGTTTGGTCTAAAAATTTTGATGTATTTAGCCTGATCGGGGTATTTAGAAATCTCGAATTCGTTCAGTTCTTTGATGCCGTTATTATTATAATCATTCCAGGCATAAATCCCTTGCGATGCGCTAACTTCCAGGTAAACAAACTCGCGTTTTGGCTCTTGGCCTGTTCCAAGCTCATAAAAAGATTGCAGGTTGATAAAACCTTTTAAACCTGTAAAATTATAATCCACCCTTGCCAACAAAGTTTCTTCGTTTTTATTGATAGTATCGGTGCTGGAATAGTTTATAGAGCGATAAGTAGCGTTTAAAGCTAGATTTGAGTTGGCGTTTTTACTCAAAACCAACTTACCAGTAAAAGTGTTTGCCTTTGAAAAATGCTTTAAACTTTTGCCATCCGGAAGCTCATCAAAGCGCTGGTTGTAAAGCAATAAAAACTCGCGTTTGGCGCTATCTGCCGATTTTAAAAAATACTCATACGCTCTAAAACTAAAAGATTGTAAGGCCAAGCTGTCATTACTTAGATTTATGGTTTTATTATTTTCTTCGGTGTAATTAAAACCAGTTTCTAAATTATTAAAGGCTTTAGTAAAGGTTAAATTTTGGCGGTAAAACGTTCCGTCGGCAAGCGTGGTTTTACTGTTAAGTAAGCTGCCGGCATAGCTTGCAGTGTATTTTTTAAATTGATAAACGCCATTTAAACTTTGCTGCAGGCCGTTGTAGTAAGTGCCCCGGTTAAAGTTGGAAATTCCATAAGCAACATTTTTTTTATCTGATTTAATCAACTGTAAATTTAAAGTACTCCAATGCTCATCAGCAGCTAACAGCGGATCCGCCCTAAAATTAAAGTCCCGGTCAAATTCCACCGGGCGGTAACGTTCCAAGGGTTTGAACTGCTGATTTACATACTCATAACTCAAGCTAGTTTTTAAACGTAAACCTGTGGTATCGTTTCCGCTGAGTACACGGATATCTTTTCCGATAATTTTATAAGCCAAACCTTTATTTTCACTGTTCTGTAAATCCGAGAAAAGATTTACATCGTTATCGCTAAATCCAATCTCTGTAAAAACCTGTGTTCTTTTGGCTATTTTATAATCAGCATTTAGCGTAATTAATTGTTGTTTTTTTGGCGTAACCAGCAAGCTCACCGGCGAGTAGTCGCCTTGCATAACGCCGCCCTGCGGCGCCCTAAAAACGTAAACTCTGCCATTTGCTACCGAGTTTACATCAATCTGATAATTTCCGGCGTTTGGGCCAACGTAAGAAAAGCCTACCCTATATTTTGCCAACAATGGGTTAGTGCTGTAAACGTAAACATCCGCAAAGCCTAAACTATCTATTTTTTTGTATAATATCTCGCTTTCGTTATAAGCAACACTGTCAACATTTGGATAAACTGCTTGGTTGATGTTGTTTCCAATTCCGGCCAAAAAAGCCTTTTGCTCATTGCTTAAATCTTGCAAGATGGGTTTTGCCGGATTATCCTGTTCGCTATAATAATTAAAATTTAGCTTTAATTTTTCTGATTTAAACCCTTGGTTAAACTGATAAAGGCTACGGGCATAGGTTTTATCAGAGTACTCAAATTCTACCACAATTCTAGAGTTTCTGGTAATTAAACGTTTGGTGGTAAAGGTTAATTCGGCGGTGTTGTAATCTACAATGTAATCATTATCCTGCCCCCGTAATTGCAAAACGCCATCAATAAAAACGCGTTCTGTACCAGATAAAACGATGATAAATTGCTCGCCGTTGTTGCCTTGTAAACGGTACGGGCCTTGGTTACCTTCGATGCCATCAAAACTATTACGAGCCGAACGTCCTTTAGCAACAGCGGCGGCAAAACTGCTTTCATAAATTCGGCTTTTTTTATCTTTAAAGATATTGCTTGCGCTTATGCCTTGCGTTCGTTTAAAATAATTAGCAAAGTAACTATCGGGGCGGCGGAGTTCGTAATCACCCGCAATCAGGCTTGCATCTTTCCTTTTTAGTTGGATAAAAACCTTATCAAAATCATTGATTTGTTGCGTGTTTCCCTCGGGTTGTATAGGCAGGTTGTCATCAGATATTGCTGCCAAAATCTCGATATCATTATTTAATTTCCCGGATAATTGTAAAACCAGATTAGAATTTACTGCCAAGTCTTGATTGTTACCAAAACCAATCCCTCTTGAAATGCTACCACTTTTGTTAAATCCTTCAAAATTAAAAATCGTGTTTTCTTCTTTTTTAACCTGATAGATATAAGCCTGATTATTGATAACCGCTTCTTCAATAAGTTTCGGATCTTTGTAAAAAGCCTTTTTAGAAAGTAAAAGAGGGAGCGTTTTATACGTTACCAACACAGAATCTGCATTAGGTTTTTGTTTCCAAACCAAAACAGTGGTAGCATAATTGATTTGGTAATCCTTGGTACTAATTGCCGTAGTGCCCGGTAGTATGCGGAAAGTATTTGGCAGAATGCTTAGGCTGTCTAACACTAAAGAATCGCGAACGGCAATTTTCTTTAGCACATACGACGGGTTAATTTGTGCATAAGCGGCTGGCGATGCAAAAAACAACAGAAAACCGATTATCCACCTATTAATCATTAAACAACCACTGGTAAGGTGATGTAGAACGTTGTGCCTACATCAATTTCTGTGGTAAAATAAATATTTCCGTTTACATTTTGAATGGCTTGCTTCACAAAGGCTAATCCTAAGCCCGTACCCGAACTTTTTGTGGTAAAGTTTGGCACAAAGATACTGCTTCTTGAGTTTAGCGGAATGCCCGACCCGTTATCTGCTATTCTAATTTCCACTTTGCCATTTACTTGCATGCCCGATATGTTGATAACACCTTCTTTCCCCTCCGGAATTGCTTCAATTGCGTTTTTTAACAGGTTATTGAATGAGCGCAACAGTTGATCTTTATCCGCTTTTACACTGCAATTTTTTAAAGATGCTTCGTCACAATTTATTTTGATATGGCCCATCTGGTTAAACACCTCAGTTGCTTTGTTGATGGTATCTAACAAATTAACCTTTTCCAGTTTAAGTTCGGGCATTTTTGCAAAGTTCGAAAACTCAGATGCGATGTTGCTTAAACTGTCAATCTGTTCTAAAAATGATTTGCTAAACTTTTGAAATTTTGCATCAAACCTATCGTCTTTCTCTCGCCACGCCCTATCCAACATTTGTATGCCCAAACGTAACGGAGTTAAAGGATTTTTAATTTCATGCGCTACCTGTTTTGCCATTTCTCGCCAGGCCGTTTCTCTTTCAGATTGCGCTAATTTGTTTGCGTTTTCTTCCAGCTCCTCCACCATCGCATTATAGGCTTTAATAAGATTCCCTATCTCATCGTCTCTTCGCCATTTTATCGGACTGTTTTGTCCACCAATCCTGGTTTTCAAAAAACTTTCCTGGATTAAGCTTAAGGGGCTGGTTATTTGATTGGCCACCACAAAGGCGAAGAAACCAATTACCACAAATACCAGTACATAAATATTGATTAATAGGTTTAAAAACGTTCCAATTTTTTGGTTATAATCATCCTGATTTGCAAAATATGGAAGCTGTAAATAAGCTATTACATTATTTCTTTTATTTTTAACGGGCATATAGGCTGATGTGTATTTCAACCGGTTGATGGCTTCATCTTGCACAAACTCTGATTTCTTTTTAATTTTTAAATTCAAAAATGCTTCTGCATTCATCCTATCAGCTATTAAACCAATTGCATAAATTTTATATTGTGTTGAATATAAAAGCCGGCCGTTTGTATCAAATAGGTTCAAATCAGAATCATAAAGCTTAGAAAACTCATCAAAACTAATAGTGCTGGATTTGCGGTTAAATGACTGAGAATCGTTAAACAAATTCTGCTCAAAAGAAGCGGTGATGGTGCGTATTTTGCTTTTTATAAAATTTTGCTGCTGCTCTTTATATTGGATAGAAATGTAGGAAAAGGTAATAATCCCGATGATTAAAGAAGAACTTACTACGGCCAAAACCAGCGCAACCTGTATGCGGGTTTTATACAAAATTTTATTGTTGGTTTGTAAAACCATTAACTTTAGCTTTCTAAAATTAAAACTGTACTTGCCCAAACTCGCGATAATCCACTTGTATGAGGTTACAATAAGAGAAAAAAGCAAGAAAATAATAAAGAAGAACGACAGTGAGGCCAGCTCTCGCCAAAAAGTATTGGTTTGGCTGCTTACTACAACAGTGGTGTTTGGGCTTGGCTTGTAAATTAAATGTTCAATTCCGTTTTTATTAAAAACGGTAAATTCATTAATATGCCCCCCTAAAAACGGGTTTACCAAATCATAAACAAAAGTGCCATATTGTTCTACCAGTTTTTTGTTTTGATAAAAAGCATAGGAATAATTAGCCAGCTGTGAGTTTTGGTTGGCATTACCATTTTGAAGTAGCTGCGGCAAATTGCCATTAAGGGTAATTTGTTTGGATTGCAGTTCAAGCACCAATTTGCCAACCGTTTCTGTACCATTTTTAATGGGGATGATTGCAAAGTAGCTTTGGTAACCAAATGTATTGTTGAGCCGGTAAAAGTAGTTGCTAATTTTTATGGATGAATTTTCAACCTGATTCTTAAATCGCTCGATTTTGATGTTTTTGCCAAAGCTTACCAAAGAATCTGCTGCGTTAAATAAGTAAGCCCTATAATCAAATTTGTTAAGGTAATTTGTTAAATACTTAGCGCTTACCCTTGCATTTAAAAGTGTATTGCTGTTGGCTTTTACCTGTAATAGTGTACCTAAATACTTATCGTTAACAATATCTTTTTCAACCTCATTAAACGAAATGATAGCATTTGGGTCTTCTGTTGAAGATAGCTTCAGCAAGAGGTTTTTTTTAATTTCTTGCTGTTTAAAATTCTCGTAAGCATTTAACTTAACCGATACAATGGTGGCAAAAACAAATGAGATTAAAAGTATTGCCGGAAAAATGCTTTTATCATTGGGCTGATAGTTGATTTTAATAGAAATTAAAATAAGCGAAAACACCAAAATATGGAATACAGAACCTTGTTGCAGCAGGGATGCTACAAGGATAAAAAGCAATGCCAATGATAGCAAAGCTATTTTTTTGCCCTTTATACTTACATCAATATAGGTACTAAACGTTACTAAAATATCTATTACCAGATAGTAAGCTAATAACGCCAGCATGATTACAAAAATCCCTAAATAACTAATAAAGTTGAGGTTAACCAGATTAGAGACTTTGAAATTAATAGTAGAATCAAAAATCAGCGAAAAAAAAGCATTAGCATAAAAGAAAGAAAGTGCGGCAATAAAAATGGCACTGTAAATTATGGCACTGTAACCTACAAACTTGTTTTTTATAGGTTTAAAAATTGCATTTTTATACGAAAACACAAAAAGCGTAATCCATAAAAAGCTAATTACATTTAAAACAAAATCAGCAAAAGACGGGAAATAAAAGTTTGATGCAAATATTTCGGGGTCAAAAAGCTTAAGACTGTACAAAGCCTCTGGGAAGTGATATTTTAAGCCCAAATAACGCAGTAAACACAAGATTAAAATTAAAGCTAGAGAAGTTAGAATGGGGTAACCCAACTCGGCATAATGCCTGCAAACGCTATTAACAAACAACAATAATGTAAACAAGCCAAAGCACCACAAAAAAATCTCGATATTGGTATAGGGAATCTTAATTTTAACGTTTGATTTTTTGATAGAGAACAAAAATTTACCCGTTCTGCTTTTTATATCTATCACATCCGCATCAGAAATTTCGGCTATTTTTACGTTTCTATCGTTAATGATGTAATCCTTAGAATCATCATTGTTTAAATATTGGTTTTTAAAAGGCAAATGCGACTTTACCGGGATAAAAAACAAGGCAATAAAATCTTTCCGGCTTTTTTTAATTACCTCGTAACTTCCGTTGCTATACTCAACAAAGCTAGTACCTTCTTTAATACTGCCGGGGCTGTTGGCCGCAATTACGGCATCAGACCAAAAAACTAACTTTTGGTTTTTATAAATCTGGAAAAAAATATTCTTGGCTGTAAAGTACTGCAGAACTTTGGTTGCAGTTTTCGGATTGTTAGGTAAAGTGGCTAAATCTGCAATGTTATCCTTATCGCTCAAATACCTGTAAATTTCGGTTTCTTTTTTACCCAAACGTTCACTAATACCATCGGCAATATCATAAAGTTTTACCAACTGGGTAGATGCCCACCTTGCCGTTAACGAGGTAGCAAATAGCCCTATAGTTACTAAAAATAAAAGCCAGCGCACTTTTGTAGAAGTCTTCAAGTATAAAAGTTCAGCGTTCCTAAAATCAATAAATATAATGTTTTAATACTTAGCCTAAAACCAAGCCAAAAAAAAAGCAGGATTTAAAATTCCTGCTTTTTTTGCCCATATTTTAAATTGTGGCGCTTTCTGTTGCGATAGCCCGGTTTACCTTTTTAACCAAGCCTTGTAAAACGCTACCCGGGCCTACTTCAGTAAAATGATTTGCACCGTCTTCCAGCATCCGTTGCATTGTTTGTGTCCATTTTACAGAACCAGTAAGCTGCTCAATCAAGTTGTGCTTAATACTTACCACATCTTTGTAAGGTTTTGCATCAATGTTTTGATAAACCACGCAGCGTGGCTCTTTAATTTCTGTAGCCACAATTGCCGCTTCTAACTCCATTTTTGCCGCTTCCATTAAAGGCGAGTGGAAAGCGCCGCCAACGTTTAATTTTAACGCTCTTTTTGCGCCAGCGGCCAATAACAGCTCGCAAGCTTTATCAACGCCTGCAATGCTGCCAGAAATCACCAACTGCCCGGGGCAATTGTAATTGGCTGGCACCACCACATCGCTAACGCGTTGGCAAATATCTTCTACCGTAAAATCATCTAAACCTAATACAGCCGCCATAGTTGAAGGCTGAATTTCGCAGGCTTTTTGCATAGCCTTGGCCCGTTTAAAAACCAAAGTTAAACCATCTTCAAAAGATAGTGCACCCACAGCAGTTAAAGCAGAAAACTCTCCCAAAGAGTGGCCAGCAACCATATCGGGTTTAAAATCATTACCTAAAACCTTGGCCAAAATAACCGAATGTAAAAATATGGCAGGCTGCGTAACTTTGGTTTGTTTCAAATCCTCATCGGTACCGTTAAACATGATATCGGTAATTCTAAACCCTAAAATATCGTTTGCTTTTTCAAAAAGTTCTTTGGCCAATTCAGAGTTATCGTACAAATCTTTGCCCATGCCCACAAACTGTGCGCCTTGTCCTGGAAATACGTATGCTTTCATATTTTTATATTTGGTCAATTATCAATTCTATTGCTTTTTGCCTTCAGCTTTTCGCTTTAAGCTTTCTGCCTTAAGAAAGGTTCGCGGTAATTAAATTTAAAAATTCGGTGCGGGTTTTCTCTTTGTTAAAGGCGCCTGTAAAAGCGGAGGTTGTAGTTACCGAATTTTGTTTTTGAATGCCACGCATACTCATACACATGTGCTTACATTCTATCACTACGGCAACTCCCGCTGGGTGTAAAGTTGCTTGTATGCAATCTCTAATTTCATTGGTTAAACGTTCTTGTACTTGTAAACGGCGGGCAAAAACATCTACTACCCTTGGCAATTTACTTAAACCAACAATATGTCCGTTCGGGATGTAAGCAATGTGTGCTTTTCCAAAAAACGGCAATAAATGATGCTCACATAAAGAGTAAACCTCTATATCTTTAACAATCACCATTTGGCTATAATCCTCTTTAAACATCGCCGACTTTAAAATTGCAGCAGCATCTAAATCATAACCATGCGTTAAATATTGTAAAGCTTTGGCCGCTCTTTCGGGTGTTTTTAAAATACCTTCCCGCTCTGGGTTTTCGCCAATGGCGCCTAAAATTTGTTTATAATGTGCGGCTATATTCTCCACAGCCTCGTCATTATAATTCTCACTCCGCTGGTAACCCATTTCCCTTTGCTCGCCCATTATTTAGTCTCCAAAATATTCTACGTAATTATTGGCAGTTTCATATAATTTAATGCAATGTAAAGCAGCGCCTCTTTCGTTAATTTTTTCTGCAAGTTGCTTCCAAATTTCCATCGCCAAAATCTCTGTTGATGCCATTTTTCCTTTCATAAAATCAACATCTAAATTCAAATTCTTGTGGTCCAACTTATCAACCACATTCGCTAAAATAATCTCTTTTAGCTCTTTTAAATCTATTACAAAGCCGGTTTCTTCATTTACTTCGCCTTTAATGGTCACAAATAAATCATAATTGTGCCCATGCCAGTTGGTGTTGGCACATCTCCCAAAAACTTCCTCATTTTTTTCTTTGCTCCAATCTTCGCGGTAAAGTTTATGTGCAGCATTAAAATGCTCTTTCCTTGTAATATAAATCATTTTTTTAAAAATAATCGCAAATATACGTAAAGGATTTACAACCAAAACCCGCTAGTGAACGGATTTATGTATTTTTGGGAAATTTGTTGGTTTAGTTTTCAATACAGACTAAGAATGTTTAGATAGATTTTGATTTGGGCGTTTTAACAGGCTGTACACTCATACTGCACAAGGCCTTATCCGCAAAGCCGGTATCCGTTGCCATCCTTAACGCAAAAAAAAGAGGCTATCTGGCAAACAACAATATGGTAAAAAACGCTGTTCCTGTGTGTAAAAACACCGCGAACTTTGTGGTTAAAAACATAAACGAGAATGAAAATACTATTAGTTGCCGCTACCTATCAGGAAATTGAGCCTTTTGTTAAACATTATGCGCCAAAATTTAATGCAGATGATTTCTTAAAAATAGGTAAAAACGAAGTTAAAATTTTGATTACCGGCGTAGGTATGGTGGCTACTGCTTATGCTTTAGGTAAAGCTTTTGAACAAGAAAGCTACGATTTAGCATTAAATGTGGGCATTGCAGGCAGCTTTTATCGCAACATAAAAATGGGTCAGCTAGTGGAGGTTAGGGAAGATATTCTTTCGGAATTAGGCGCCGAAGATGATGAAGAATTTATTTCTTTAGCACAAATGGAACTGGGCGATGTAGAGTTTACCGCTTCAGATAAAATACTCATCCGCGAAGGGTTTAGAAAAGTAACTTCCATTACCGTAAATACCGTCCACGGAAACGAAGAAAGCATTGCCGACATTCGCGAACGCGTAAACCCAACCATAGAATCTATGGAAGGAGCAGCTTTTTTTTACGCTTGCGAAGAAGCCGAAACAGAAGCACTACAAATTCGTTCTATATCTAATTATGTAGAAAAGCGCAATCGTGAAAACTGGAACTTGCCTTTGGCGGTTAAAAATTTAAATGATTGGCTGATTAACGGTATAACAGCGTTTTAGGTTTGGACAATACGTCCGCCATACCAGTTCTTTTACTTTCAACTTTTTACTTTTTACTTTCCATTTTTAACTTTTTACTTTCCACTTTTAACGTTTTAAACATGAAACTAACTCTCGGCTTTTCGCCTTGCCCAAATGATACTTTTATTTTTGATGCACTCATACATCATAAAATAGATACCGAAGGTTTAGATTTTGAGGTGCTTTTTGATGATGTGGAAACGCTGAACCAAAAAGCTTTCAATAACGATTTAGACATTACTAAACTGAGCTATCACGCCTACGCTTATGCGGCAGAAAATTATGTTTTGTTGGATGCGGGAAGCGCTTTGGGTTTTGGCGTTGGGCCAATGTTGATATGTAAAAACCCACAAGATTTAAATAACCCAAATTTAAAAGTCGGTATCCCAGGAAAGTACACTACCGCTAATTTTCTGCTAAGCTTAGCCTATCCGCACTTGCGAAATAAAGTGGAAATGGTGTTTTCTGATATTGAACAAAAATTGCTAAACGGCGAAATAGATCTAGGCTTAATTATCCACGAGAACAGATTTACCTACCAGGATAAAGGCTTACAAAAAGTAAAAGATTTAGGCGAATATTGGGAAGAAACTTCAAAGTGCGCCATTCCTTTAGGCGGCATCGTTATAAAAAGAAGTCTGCCAAATGAAGTCAAACAAAAAGTAAACCGCCTAATCAGAAAATCGGTGGAGTACGCTTTTGCAAATCCTAAATCGGCTTTAAGCTTTATCAAATCCCACGCCCAAGAAATGGATGAAGCCGTAATGTATAAGCATATTGACTTATACGTAAATAAATACTCTGTTGATTTAGGCGCCGAAGGTAAAAAAGCAATTGAAACGTTATTCGCCGAAGCACTTAAAAAGAAAATTATTCCTGAAATTAAGAAAGATTTATTTTTACCGTCATTTCGAACGATAGAGAGAAATCTGTAAGCTACGAAGGATGAACTGTTTTTAAACCACAAATTTTGATACTTAGTTAAGACCAAAAAATAATTACTGTCTAACTCCATGGCCCCTGCGCCCTCCGCGGTTTAAAAAAAGCCTTTCTCATTCCTCCCAAAATCTTCAATAGCTCTACTATTTAAATAACGCTTTTTAAAACTCAAAATATTATTGTGTATTTTTGATTTAATGGAAGAAAAGAATCTTTACATCATAGCTGGTTGCAATGGAGCTGGGAAAACTACAGCCTCTTTTACCATTTTGCCAGAAATAATTTTTTGTAAAGAATTTGTAAATGCCGATGAGATTGCGAGAGGACTTTCGCCGTTTCAACCAGAAAAAGTAGCATTTGAAGCAGGTAGAATTATGCTCGCCAGAATTGCTGAATTGTTGAAGAATAACCAAAGTTTTGCATTTGAAACTACTTTGGCAACTAAAATTTATAAAGGAAAAATAGAAGAAGCCAAGAAAAGCGGATATACAGTCACTTTATTATTCTTTTGGTTAAAGAGTATTGGTTTAGCTAAAGAACGTGTAAGCGTAAGAGTTGCAGAAGGTGGTCATTATATTCCACCGGAAGTTATTGAAAGAAGGTACATTAGTGGCATCAAAAATTTATTTAATATTTACTTGCCGATTGCATATTTGTATTTGATAACTCAGATGGAAATCATCAACTGATTGCACAAAAAACTCCAGAAGAAGAATTAAAAATAATCCACATACCTAAGTTCAAAGAACTAAAAAATTATGAAAACTGCAGCTGAAAAGCATATTGAACTAAGAGACAAAATAATCGTAGGACTCGAACTTACCTATAAAAGGCTAATCGAGTTTAAAAAGCAGAAAAACTCTGTAATGGTAGTTATGAGAGATGGCAAAATAACTAAAGTAAAGCCAGAGGATTTGTAATGTTTTTACCCCATAGCGAATTGAGCTAAACTTCTACCCAACCGTCATCTCCAAAATGCAAACCCATAAATTCAGTTTTGGGCGCTAAATCCAAATAAGGATAAGTCACTTTTGACAGGTAAAGCCCTCGCGGCGGTGCTAAATTTAAAATCTTCGGTGTTTGTTTATTGATGAGGTAATTTTCAAAATCGGCAACACTCAGTTTTCTAGTTCCAACATTTATCAGTTGCCCAACAGTAATACGTATCATCTTACTTAAAAATCGGTTTGATGAAATTTGAAAACGCAATTGCCTTCCACTTGCTTTTTTAAGCCATCTGGCTGCCGAAACATGGCAAATGGTATGAACGTTTTTATCCGGCGAGGTGCAAAACGGGCGGTAATCATTATACTTTATTAATAAAGCAGTCGCCTCCTTCAACTTTTCAAAATCCAAATCTAAATCTAAAAACTGAGCGCTTGATAAGTTTAAAAAAGGGTCTTTATAGGTATGAATAAAATAATCATAGCTACGTTGAACGGCATCAAATCTGGCATGTGGCAAACCATCCATCCTGATGATTTCAAAAACAGCAATATCATCAGGCAATATGCGGTTTAGCCTAAAAAAGAAAGTTTCATCACAAGCGGCCTCAATATCTGCATGGAAAAAGTACTGACTAGCGTTTACCTGCGCATCTGTTCGGCCACAGCCGTTTACGAAAACGGGCGTTTTCAAAACCTGAGAAATTTTTTGTTCAATAACTTGTTGTATGCTTGTAGCGGTTGGGTTTTGCTGCCACCCGTGGTACGCTGCGCCTCTGTAAGCGATATGAAAAAAATACCTCATCTTTTGTGTGGCGTAAATATAGCGTTTGCTAGCTAAACCGCTACACAAAAAAAGGGTGCAGATTGCTCAACACCCTTTTTAAACCAAAACTAAACTAATCACAAAAATATCTTACCTAATCGCGTATAAGTCTTTTTGTATTTACAATTCAAAGGTACGTAATAAGTACAATGCAAATAATTAATTTGTGTTAATGAATGTTAAATATTGTTAAACAAAATAGCGTTAAAAACTACTATATTACCTTTGTTTAAGAGATGAAGCGCAAGAGTATTATATTGATTATGGTTCTGATGAGTTTTGCTTTGGTGGGCGTAATGGCCATGCAATTTTACTTCATCAGAGAGTCTTACGAGCTAAAAACCCAACTTTTTGACCAATCGGTAAACGAGGCCTTAAAAAATGTTTCTTCAAAGCTAGAAAAAAAAGAGGCGCTGCTTTTTTTGGCTCACAAGGCCGATTTAATGCATAAAAGAAACCAAGAGGCCGCACTTCAGGAGCAAGAACTTAAAAGCCGCCGAAGAAAAAAACATACAGAAAGCAGGGAAGAAAGGATAGAAAATTCAACCATCGCCTTTGTGCAGCAGATGAAAGCAAACCAGGCAAAATCTGATAGCGTTTTTAGAATGCGTGACAGCCTCATAAGAAGCAGGTACCCGTATAGGTTGGTTTACAACGGCCCCGTACAGCCAGAAACACAGCCTTTAAATTTTAATTTACGCATAGATGTTGACCAAGTAGTTGATGAATTTGGCAACGTACAAACTATACAAAGGCAATCTTTAATAGAAGCACCCGCTACCAAAACGCCAAAACTTGTAAAACGGGGCGCTGCCGTAATAGATACCGTACGGCGTTACATGGTGCAGGACCCGGTTTTGGGTACCATTTTAAAAACCATCCCTAAACCCAATTTTTTAACAGGTATAAGTGAAAAAGAACTTCGTTTAGCATCGCAAAAAAAGCAGGCCAAAAAAGTAAACAACTATTTAGATTCTGTAGAACGCGTACGCGATAGAAGCACTCTTTTTGAAGATATTGCCTCTGAAATGCAGCAGGTAAACATTCCGTTAAAACAAAGGGTAGAAGCACAAAATATTGACTCGCTATTAGCTGCTGAACTGTTAAACCGCGGCATCAACCTAAGCTACAATTACAGAATTGGCTCGGTACAAGCCGATTCAATTATTTTCTCAACGGCATCACAAGAAAACAGTAATTTTTTACCTCAAAACACTTACAAAACTGCTCTTTTTAGTAAAGATATGGTACGTGATGGCGGCTACCTTATGGTTAATTTTCCGCAAAAAAGCAGCGTTATTTTAAGCAATATGGGCTCTATATTGCTCTCTTCTGCAAGTTTATTGTTGGTTTTAGCCGCAAGTTTTATTTACACTATTTCCTCTATACTTAAGCAAAAGAAAATTGCTGAAATGAAATCTGATTTCATCAACAACATGACCCACGAATTTAAAACCCCTGTGGCCACCATCATGATAGCTAGCGAAGCGCTTAAAGACCCCGAGTTAAACGATAATGTGGCTCGTGTAAACAAACTAGCCGGAATAATTTACGATGAGAATGTGCGCCTTGGAAACCATATTGAAAGGGTACTCAACATCGCAAAAATTGATAAAGACGATATCAAGCTAGACCATTTTCCACAACAGGTAAATGATTTAATTGGCGCTGTGATAGATAGCATGGAACTGCAACTTCATAAAAAAGATACAGAGATAAGCTTACATTTAAATGCAAAAAACTCAACAATTATTGGCGATGAATTGCACTTATCCAACGTAATATACAACCTAGTTGATAACGCCAATAAATATAGTAAAGAAGGTGCGAAAATCAGTATTACAACGCTTAACGAGAATCGGCAGCTCATTATCAAAGTAAAAGATAACGGCATAGGCATGGATAAAGAGCAGCTAAAGAAAATTTTTGAACAGTTTTATCGCATCCCTACAGGTAACTTACACGATGTTAAAGGCTTCGGACTAGGGTTAAGTTACGTAAACACCATCGTTAAAAAAATGAAAGGCAGCATCAGCGTTAAGAGTGAAAAAGATAAAGGATCTGAATTTGAAATTAAATTCCCTTTAGCTTAAGTTTACAAAACATCAGTTTAAAAATGCTACAAAAATGAATATTCAAAAAGTACTTTTAGTAGAAGACGACCCAAACCTGGGTATGTTGTTAGAGGATTACCTTACCTTAAAAGGAAAATTTGAGGTGGTGTTATGTACCGATGGAGACCAAGGTTTAAAAGCCTTTTTAGACGGAAATTTTGATATTTGTATTTTAGACGTAATGATGCCTAAAAAAGATGGATTTAGCCTGGCAAAAGACATACGTAAGGTAAAGCCCAACATTCCGATAATTTTTGCAACGGCAAAAGGAATGATGGAAGATAAAACCGAAGCCTTTAACTTGGGTGGCGATGACTACATTACCAAGCCCTTTAGAATTGAAGAACTGCTTTTACGTATTAACGCACTTTTAAAAAGAAGCAATCAACAAAACCATACAGATGAACCAACCCCTACTTTTTTTACAATAGGTTCATACAACTTTGATTTTCAGTCGCAAATTATTTCACGCGGAGAGCAACAACAAAAAGTGAGCACAAAAGAAGCTGAATTGCTACGTTTATTATGTTTAAAGATGAACGATGTGCTAACCCGCGAAGAAGCGCTGTTGCAAATTTGGCATGATGATAATTACTTTAACGGTAGAAGCATGGATGTGTTTTTAAGCAAACTACGTAAGTATTTAAAAGAAGACCCAAAAGTAGAAATCATCAACGTTCATGGCAAAGGTTATAAATTATTGGTGAATTAAAGGTTTGCATAACGTAGTATAGATCTTTTGACTTTCTACTTTTGACTTTTAACTTGTGATTCTACTTTTAATTTAACTATAGTATATTTAAGGAAATTAAAACGCATGAAATTTCCTTCGCTTGTACAACTTTGGCAGTCTTTGTTGGTGGTTTGTAAACGTTTTACGCCCTCAATTGCTTATACATTACTTGCTACAGTTGCAGCTTTAGCGCTTAGTTTTGATTGGAACAATGTAAGCACCGCAACCATCCTTACAAAATTTATTTATTTAGGAAATTTTGGCTTGGTGCTTTCTTTAGCATTTGCGCTTTACTCCGAAGTTTATGCACTTACAAAGCTAAAAAAACGAATAGGCAACCTGTGCATATTTTTAATTTTAGCTTTACTTTACTTTCTTTTAACGCCTAACGTTTATAACGCAGATATTTTTGTACTGATTTGTCTGGGTTTTTCCTTCCATGTTTTAGTGGCTTTTTCGGCATTTTTTTCGCCCGATTTAGAAACAGGATTTTGGCAACTCAACAAAGCTTTCTTTTTAAGGTTTGCCACCTCTGCATTATATAGCGCAGTTTTATTTGCGGGTTTAAGCATCGCTCTTTTAAGCATAGATACGCTATTTAATGTTCACTGGCATAGCCAAGTTTATATCCGCTTATGGATATTTATTGTTGGCATTTTTAATACTATTTTCTTTTTAGCTGGCGTTCCGCGTCCCTTAATTACGCTCAACACAACAAACGCTTATCCAAAACCATTAAAAGTTTTTACCCAATATGTATTAATTCCGTTAGCCAGTATTTATTTACTGATTCTTTTGGCTTACGAAACGAAAATTATTTTGGCATGGAGCCTTCCAAATAGCTCAGTAGCTATTTTGGTTTTAGGGTATGCGGTTTTTGGCATCCTCTCACTGTTGCTGGTACATCCCATCAGAAATCAAGAAGAAAATAAATGGATTAAATTTTACAGTAGATGGTTTTACCTGCTAATGGTGCCGCTGCTCTTTTTGTTAGCTGTAGCGATAATTAAGCGTGTTTCAGATTACGGAATTACAGAAAGCCGCTACCTACTAATTGTACTTTCGCTTTGGCTTAGCTTTATCACTGCTTACTTTTTAATTAAAGGTAAAAAAGAGAACATCCGAATGATACCTTTTAGCTTGTTTGCTTTTGCGGTACTGATAAGTTTTGGTCCGTGGGGAATTAAAAATGTATCCCGAAGCTCTCAGTCAGAAAGGTTGGCAAGCTTTATTGCCCAAAAACCATCCACAAACAGAGACAAAGAAATCCGTAGTATGGTAAAGTACCTGGCGCAAAACCATGGCGGCAAAAGTTTGCAAAAATTTGTGAAAATAAATTTGGAAGCCATAGAGGCTAAGCAATTAAAAACCGATAATAACTGGGGTTTAAGAACCAAACTTGCAGATACCGTTTTGCTAAGCTTAAATGTTAGTAAAACAGAAAACGTACAAGAAACCCGCCCCTTGCAAAAAAATTACGTTAATGCCCAGCAAGGCGATATAGACGTTGAAAAGGCTTTAAAATTAATCGTAATTAAATCAAACAATTATACTGATTTAGATAAAAAAACTACCTTTTCACTAGGCGACGCCACGCTTTCAGTATTTGTAAACGATAAACACAACTTAATATTAAGCAGTGCCGACGGAAGTGAAATTACATTTAATGTAACTGCTATCTTAAAAACACTTAATACCAACAAAAAGTTAAGCACTATCGATACAAAATTTAATAGCTTATTGGTGCAAAACAACAATCTGTCGATTACCCACCCGTTTAAAAACTATAAATTTACTTTTCGGATAGAAGAGCTTAATGCTTTTTATCCTAAAGAAAATTCATTGCAAGTAGAAAATGTTTATTATACGGGCTACCTTATTGTTTACCCAAATTTGTAGCATAGTAATTGATTTATAATAAGAAACAAACTCATGAGCGACATCACTACTCCAAAGAAAAAACATAAGACGTTAAAATGGGTGCTCGGAATTGTGGGTGTGTTAATTTTACTGGCAGGCGGTGTTGCTTGGTATATTAATCTAAAATGGAAACCTTTATTAACTACAGCCATTCAAGATGCACTAATAAACGCTAGCGATAGCTTATACACTATTAAATTTTCGGATATAGAGGTAAACATTTTAACCGGCAGTGCCATTGTTGATAGCATTAAAATTAGTCCGGATTTAACCATATACGAAAAGATGAAACTTAATGGAACCGCCCCAGAAAACATTTTTTCGTTGAAGGTTTTTAAGCTTTCACTCAAAAACGTAAAGCCACTTAAGGTTTATCAGCAAAAAAAACTCGACATTAAAAACATCACCATCCAAAATCCCGAATTATCCGTTTATTACACCAAACTTAATAACCAAAACGCTAAAAAAGAAGATAACAGAACCCCGTACGAACGTATAAACAAGAGCCTGAAGGAATTAAAGATAGCAAGTATCTTTTTAACGGATGTAAAATTTAAATACGTTGACCAATCGTACAGAAAGCCAAAAGTTACCTCATTTGATCAAATGAATATCCGTTTGAACGATATTTTGGTAGATTCTACTTCGCACTTAGATAGTAGTAGAATATTTAGCACCAAGGATGTAATTGCCGAAATAAATAATTACAGCTACGCCACTCCTGATTCTTTGTACCGCATCAATATTAACCATGCCTATGTTTCTTCTCAAAATAAACAACTCAAAATTAGCGGGATGGAACTTGAACCACGTCTTGGCGAAATGCAATTTTCAGCTCAATTTAAAAAACAAAATGAGCGTTATAAAATCTCATTTGATTCAATTTTAGTAAATGATATAAGGTTTCATCAGTTAATAGACAGACGACGTTTAAAAAGTAGCCACGTAACCTTATCTAACGGGAATGTTGCTGTGTTTTTAAATCGGGCAAAGCCACCAAAAACTATTGATAAAGGCGTTAATTTTCCCAATTTAGCCTTGCAAAGACTAAAATGGAACGTTGTTGCCGATACCGTGGTTATCAAAAACACGAGCATCGCTTATGCAGAGTACAACCCGAAAACCGAAAGCAAGGGAACCGTTTATTTTAAACGACTTAATGGGAGAATATTTAACGTGACTAATGATACTGTTGCCCTGCAAAAAAATAATGTTGCTGATGCCTACATTCAAACCTATTTAATGGATAAAGGAAAAATAGACATTCATATTGCGTTTAATTTGCAGGATAAAAAAGGAGCATTTTCTTACGATGGAACTTTAGGGCCTATGAACTTAACGGCGCTTAACCCGTTAACCAAGCCGCTTTCTATGCTTACCACCAATAGTGGGCAGGTACAAAGTATGGATTTTAACATCAAAGGAAATGTTGATGGCGCTAAAGGAAAACTGGTGTTAAAATATACAGATTTGAACATCGGGATAATGAAGAAAGGTGATGATGATAATTTAAAAAAATCAGGATTTATCTCATTTTTGGCGAACGCGTTGTTAGTGGATAACGCTAACCCAAAAGGCAACGACCCATTAAGAATTGCCTACCCAACTTACCAGAGACCACACGATGCTTCGTTTTTTAATCTGATGTGGAAAACCGTTTTTGAAGGTTTAAAAACAAGTGTAGGCATCACCAAAGACAAAGAGAATAAACTAAAACAAAGAGCAGAAAAATACAAGCAAGATAAAGCCGCGAGACAAGAGCGCAAGCAAAAACGCAAAGAAAAACGAGAAGAAAGAAAAAAAGAATAAACTATGAATATAAAATCGCAATGCTTAGGATATGTTTTTGCAATCCTGTTTATCCTTTCGGGATGTTCGCAAAAAGCAATTAATGGTTTAGTAGCTGCTTCAAACTTGAAGCGCTTAAATATTGAAGAAAAAAACCTAGACCGGATTGATAGCTTAATTGCCACTTCGCTGGTAAACAACTGGATGGCGGGCGCTGCTGCTTTAGTTGCCGTTAACGGGCAGGTTATTTATGATAAAGGTTTTGGATTTAGAGACCGAGAATCAAAAGCGCTGATGCGCCCAACTACGGAATTTAGAATTGCATCAATGACCAAACCAATTGTTACAGCGGCAGCCATGAAACTAATTGAAGACGGAAAGTTGAAGTTAAGCGATAACGTTTCTAAATACATTGCAGAATTTAAAAACCCACAGGTGCTTTTAACCTTTAATGCCACCGATACCAGCTATACAACTGTAAATGCCGTTAAAGAGATTACCATTAAAGATTTAATTACGCATACATCTGGCATTGGTTATGGCTTTGCAGATGAAAGGCTTGCCTTGATTTACAAAAAAAATGGTATTCCGGATTTGGCGGTAGCAGACAGTGTTTTTATTCTTAATAAAATGAAAACTTTAGGCAAGTTACCCTTGGGTGTGCAGCCAGAATCTGCATTTTACTATGGGTTAGGGATTGATGTTTTAGGTGCGATAATAGAATGTGTTAGCGGCAAAAAACTGGATGAATATGTTAATGAAACCATTTTAAAACCATTGACCATGGCGGATACCTATTTCTTTTTGCCAATTGAAAAAAGTAACCGCCTTGCGGTAATGTATGGCGAAACGCAGAGTGGACGGCTTGAACGCCTTCCTGCAATTTTAAATGGGTATAATGTTAATTACCCAATCAGGGGCGCCAAAACCTATTTATCAGGTGGTTCTGGCCTTTGCTCTACCGTTGAAGATTACGCAAAATTTATGCAGATGATTTTAAACAAGGGCAGTTTTGAAGGTAAGCAAATATTAAAGCCCGAAACAGTTAACTTAATGACCACTAACCAAATAGGAAATTTAAATGTTGGTAAAAACAAATTTGGTTACGGTTTTGAAATTGCGACCACAGATGGTGTTAAAAATGGTGCTAAAATTGGGAAACTGAGCTGGGGTGGTGCGTTTAACACGATGTTTTGGATTGATCCGCAACGGAAATCCATTGCAGTTTTAATGACTCAGGTTTATCCGGCAATTCATAAAAAAGAACTTTTTAGCCAGTTTGAACAATTGGTAAATGATGCCCTAGACAAGCCGATTGCAAAAAAACATTGATTTTAAAGGATAAAAAATTCTAAAGAGGGCGTTCAGCAAAACGCTCTCTAACTTAAATAAGGGAGAAAGTCTATGAAACGCTTCCCCGTAAAGCTTAAAAACTACTTTTTATTAAAATTGGTCATCGTTAGCTCAATGCCAATCGTTACAAAAGCCTTAATCATATTGATAGATTTATCAATCAAAGCTGGCAATTCTGGTATTTCATCCTTATCAAAACCGCTTAACACGTAATCAACCTGACGACCTTTAGGGAAATTATCGCTTACGCCGAAACGTAAACGGGCGTATTCGTTAGAACCTAATAAACCTTCAATACTTTTTAATCCATTATGCCCAGCGGCACTACCCTTGGGTTTTATCCGTACAGAACCAAAAGGAATTGCTAAATCGTCCACTACAATCAGTATATTTTCTATCGGAATTTTAAGTTCTTGCATCCAATGCCTCACCGCTTTTCCACTTAAATTCATGTAAGTAGTGGGCTTAATCAAACACAAAGTTCTTCCTTTATGGTTTACTTCGGTATAAGCGGCTAGTTTCATCGTTGAAAAATTAGCTCCAGCTTCCTTTGCCATTTCATCCAAAACCATAAAACCTATGTTATGGCGAGTGTCCGCGTATTCTGAACCTATATTTCCTAAACCTACAATCAGATATTTCATGGTTATTTTACGTTTTTTTGCTACCTAAGAAGTATTTAATCTAATTATAAAATGACTTTGATGAGCTTTAGATTTACCCTAAACCCAATATCCTCAAGCCTTACGCCTTCACTAAATCGGCATCCTCGCCATCGGCGCAACATCTTGCCCAACAAAATCCTTCGCTAAAAACTTATAATATCCAGCCATGGCAATCATTGCTGCGTTATCCGTACAATACTCAAACTTAGGGATAAAAACATTCCACCCTTCTTTTTGTGCCATTGCATTTATTGCATCCCGTAATCCCGAATTTGCAGAAACTCCTCCGGCAATAGCCACATCCTTAATTTGATACTGAACTGTTGCTTTTTTCAACTTATTGAGTAAAATAGAAACAATCCGGCTTTGTACAGAAGCACAAATATCATTCATGTTCTCCGCTAAAAAATCAGGATTTAGCTTTACGTTATCTCTCACAAAATACAGGATAGCCGTTTTTAATCCGCTGAAGCTAAAATTCAATTCTGGGATTTGTGGCTCGGTAAATTTGTATTTGTTTGGGTCGCCCAGTTGGGCATTTTTATCCACTAAAGGTCCGCCCGGGTAAGGCAAGCCCAAAATCTTAGCAGTTTTGTCAAAAGCCTCGCCGGCAGCATCATCCAAAGTTTCTCCCACCACTTCCATATCAAAGTAATCTTTTACCAAAACTATCTGCGTATGTCCGCCCGAAACGGTTAAACACAAAAAAGGAAATTGCGGTTTGGGCTCATCAATAAAATGCGCTAAAATATGCGCCTGCATGTGGTTAACTTCAATTAACGGAATGTTATTTGCTAAAGCAAAAGCCTTAGAAAAGCAGGTGCCCACTAATAGCGAACCCAGCAAGCCCGGGCCTCTAGTAAAAGCCACTGCATCTATTTGTTTTTTATGTATTTTCGCAGCGGTAATAGCCTGATGAACAGCCGGCACAATATTTTGTTGGTGCACACGCGAAGCCAACTCGGGCACAACGCCTCCGTAAAGTTCGTGGATGGTTTGGTTAGCGATAATATTAGATACTATTTTACCGTCTATACAAACAGCGGCAGAAGTTTCATCACAAGAAGATTCAATTCCGAGGATAATTGACACAAATGAGGGTTTTATTTATAAAAACACAAAAATATTAAAAAAGTATTCAAAATAACGCTTTACACCCTTGTTGTCATCATCTTATTGTTGGCGGGCATTGTTTTTTCTTTCCAATTTAAGCCTGTGCAAACCTGGGCAGCTAAAAAAGCAGCTAATTTTTTGTCAGATGAACTAAAAACCACCGTCCAGATTAAGAGTTTATACCTAAAACCTTTTAAATCTTTAGTGTTAGAAGGTTTTTTTATCAAGGATTTAGAAAAGGACACCTTATTAAATGCACCAAAACTAACGGTTGATATCAACTATTTTGCCCCATTTAGCGAGCGTAAAATTATTTTAAACAACATTGAACTGGATAACAGTACTTTTCATCTGAAAGATTATAAAGACAGCACCACCAACCTTTCCTTTATCATCAACTACTTTAACAGTGGAACCGTTGACACCACCAAATCAAAGCCGTTTGATTTTGTATTGAACAGTGCAACCATCAAAAATCTAGATTTTAAGTATAAAAATTACCGCCGCAAAGACACTTTGATTAACGGTGTTAATTACGATAATGTGCACATTACCGCTTTAAGTACCGATTTAAAAAACATCAACACCAAAGATTATTTGTTAAAAGCGCAAATCAACAAACTGACTTTTAAAGAACGCAGCGGCTTTGTTTTAAACAATTTAACTGCTGAGGCCACCATCGCTTCTGATAGGATTGTATTAGAACAGCTTTACCTTAAAACGCCCAATAGTAGCTTACGCGATTATTTTAGCATGAAGTTTAAAAGCTACACTGATTTTGATGACGTAATTAACAAAGTGACCATGGAAGGGCATTTTAAAAATGCCAAAATCCACGCTAAAGACATCGCTTATTTTGCGCCGCAGATTGATTATATGACGCTGCCAATTGATATTACCGGAACCATTAAAGGAAAAGTAAATAACCTAAAAGCCAAAAACCTTTTAATTAAAGCTGGAAAAACAACCTATATCAAAGGAGATTTTGAGGTGAAGGGTTTACCCGAGACCAAAAACACATTTTTGGATCTAAATTTTAAACAAATTTATTCTAACAAAGCAGATATCGACTACATTCTTGCGCACCTAACAGGGAATAACAAAATCACCTTGCCAGAGCTAATTAACAAATTTGGCAACATCAATTTTAATGGGCAGTTCACAGGTTTTTTTAATGATTTCATTGCTTATGGCGATTTTAAAACCAAACTAGGGCAAATAAAATCTGATGTAAACATGAAAATCAGCAGCAAAAACATCCCGTCTTACAGCGGTAAGGTGCAAGCTATTGATTTCAATTTGGGCGATTTAATTGAGGAGAAATCTATCAAAAGGACTTCTTTTGTGGCCAATGTTGACGGTCGTGGTTTTGATGTTGACCAACTAACGGAAAAGCTAGCTATAAAAGCCTCTTATTTTGAATTTAATAATTATAGCTACAGAAATATCGCGGTAAACGGAAATATTAATAAACAAGTGTTCAACGGACAGGTGAACATCAACGACAAAAACATCAAACTTGATTTTGATGGAAAAGCAAATTTAAACCCACGGTTACCCGAATTTAATTTTACTGCAGATGTAAAACAAATGAATCTGCATAAACTTAATTTTGGTAAAGATACCGTTTCTATTGATGCAGACATCAACACTAATTTTAAAGGAAACAGCCTTGACGACATACAAGGGCAGGTAATCGTTAACAATTTGCGCTTAACTAATCCCCAAAAATCTGTGGTGATAGATTCTGTACAATTACTAGCAGAAGGTGTAGGTACAAACAGGCTGCTAGCGCTTACCTCTAACATTGGTGATGCACAAATTAAGGGCGAATATGATTTAAATACGCTGCCATCCGCGTTTAAAACCATCGTAAAAAAATACATCCCATCTTACCGACCGGTTTTAAGCAAGCCAAAAAATCAAAACTTTGAGTTTCGGGTTGACTTAAAAAATTTCGATTATTTATCCAGTTTATTTATCCCAGAACTAAAAATACCGGAGCGGGGTGCTTTTTACGGCAAGTTTAACTCAAGCAAAGATACCGTTACACTTAGTGGTTTTGTAAAAACGCTTACCTATAACGATATTACCTTTAGCAACATTATTATTGACCAAAATACCAACGCAAAGTCTTTAGAAGCCATTGTTTCTATGGATAAGGTGCAGTTTTCTGAAGGTGGGGCTTTTGTGCAAAACATTATTATCCAAAATACGCTACGCAATGATAGCCTTACTTTTAACGTAAAACTATCAGATAAAGACGCCGTTAATCAACTTGATTTATACGGCTTAGTAAAGTTTGGCACTGATACCTTGGCGCAATTAAGCTTGCTACCATCAGATGTAATTATCGATAACCAAACCTGGAAAATTAAAGATCAGGTAAAAATCAAATTTGAAGACACACGTACCTTAATTGACAATTTTGAACTGAGTTACAATGACCAACTTGTTGCAATAAACGGAGCAATTTCTAAAAATCCTGAAGACGGATTAGAGATTGTGATGGAAAACTTTGAAATGTCATCATTAAGCCAGGTTACAAAAGCTTACGGCGTAAATTTAGGTGGAACAATAAATGGTACAGCAAACCTTTCGGGCATTTTAGGAACGCCAAGCCTAAAATCAGATTTGACTATTGACACGTTAAAATATAATAACACCTTAATCGGTAATTTAAAAACATTAGCCGTTTACAACAATTCTACCAACAAAATTGATATCGAAGCCAATATATTTAAAGGCGATACAAAAACGATGGACGTAAAAGGCAACGTTGATATTAAAAGCGAAACCAACAACCTTGATTTAGATGTGGCCTTAGATAAAACAGAATTGGTAATTGTTGAGCCATTTGTTAAAAGTTTGGTTTCCAATTTAAAAGGCCAAATAAGTTCTGATTTAAAAGTTACTGGTAAGTTTAATAACCCAAAAATTGATGGCACCGTTGATTTTATAAATACCGGGGTTACCGTTAACTATTTAAAAACTGCCTATACCTTTACGCACACGGTAAGTGTAGAAAACAGCATCATAAAAATTGATAATTTAAAGTTAACAGATGTTAACGGAAATACCGCAATTGCAAACGGCACCGTTGATTTACGTAAACCAGATAACCCAACCATTACCGCCGAAATAGACGCTAATAATTTTATGGCTTTAAACACCAAAGCCAAAGACAACCCACTGTATTATGGAACTGCGTTTGCAACCGGAAAATTCACTTTTGCAGGCCCAACTGATGCAATGCGAATCAATATTAAAGCAAAAACCGAAAATAATACAGAATTTACCATCCCGCTAAACGGAGCATCAACCGTTAATTCCGACGATTTTATTACCTACGTAGCCAAAGACTCTACGCTAAATAAAAAAGAAGCGGTTAACTATTTTAACGGTTTAACCATGGAGTTTGACCTTAGCGTTGATGAGGGAACAACCGTAAATATTTTGACAGAAGTAGGTAATTTGACAGGGCAAGGCACTGCACAGCTCAACTTAAAAATTACCAGTCTTGGCGATTTTGAGATGAAGGGAGACTATATTATTGATGCCGGAAAATTTGATTTTACTGCCAATAATTTAATAAACAAAACTTTTGATATTAAAAAAGGTGGAACCCTAAGGTGGACCGGCGACCCAAGTGATGCAGACATCAACCTAAACGCAAGCTATACCACAAGAGCTTCCTTAGCGCCTTTATATGCTGCTGCCGGCCGTACGTTACCAGATAAAGACCAAAATTTGCGGGTTTTAGCAGAGGCTGAAATGCTTTTGAAAGGTTCTTTACTAAATCCACAGGTTAGTTTTAACTTAAATTTTCCAAACAACTCTGGTTACAAAACCGAGTTACAAGGTTATTTAGATGATAAAGATAACGAAGCCCAACAGGTAATTAACCTAGTGGTGCGTAACAGCTTTAACGGTAATTCTAGCGCTGGTATCGGTATTGATAACCAAACCTTAATTGGGTCTGGTTTAGAGTTAGGATTTAGCAAGCTACAAAATATTGTATCGCAAACTTTAGGCGTAAAAAATCTGGATTTTAACTTGCGTTCTTTAAGCGAGTTTGGAATTGGTTACAGCTTTTTTAATAACCGATTAAAGGTGCAGGGGAACTTTGTAAACAATAAATACAATAATGATTACTTTAACAACAACGTTTTCAATTCATCTTTTAACGATTTAACCCGCGACGCACAGATGACCTATGACATAAAGAAAGACGGGAGTTTGGTCGGAAAAATATTTAACCGCCCATCTAATCGCGACTTTTTTAATTTAAACAGTGATTTGTACACAAACGGAATTGGTTTGGTTTACGTTCAAGAGTATGATACCTTTAAGGAGTTTATTCAGAACACCTTTGGCAGAGCAAAAAAGAAAACCGAGGACGAAGAAAAAGAAGAATCAGAAAACCGCTCAAAAACTAGGCAATCTCCAATTGTTTATCCGCCTAAAAAGGAAGAGTAAATTCAATTCTGGTCATCAGTGTAAATTTCTTATGTAAGCATCAAAACAGGAGTTTCAATAAGTCAAGTTTTGCAGTAACCGACGCTAGTAGGCGAAGCACTAATATCGGTTAAGCTTCTTTTCGCCCCTTTAGCGATTGCGGAACGGTTAAAGAAACAAGCCCTAGACTATTGTAGCAATTGGCGGAGGCAAAATTTTTGTTCAATTTTTGCACATAGACCTGCAAAGGATCCTTAAATGCCTAATGCTAAATTAGAAAAAAGTAAATGAGATTGCCTGGCATTATGGCAAAAAGGTGCTGCGTGAATGCTAAAATCACCTATCAAAAAACCTGTTAATCTTCGCAGTTAAATAGAAGACTAACAGGTTTCGCAAAAACATCCTAAAAATATTTATTTTCCAGCTTCCCAAACATCGTTCTCAGAATTAACATCTGGCAGAACATGTTCAGGGTCAAAACTCACTTTCTTTATTTCATCAACAGATGGGTAATTGAAAGTCCAACTATTATTTCTTGCCCATATCTCCACCGGCAATTTAATTGTTTCTATTTTACCGCCTACGGTTTCTATCTTAAGAATAACGGGTAACGGCATTTTTTCGAGACAAGAAATGGTAATTAAAGCACCGTTTTTAGGATTATCTTTGATATAGTTTACCTTATCTACCGCTATATCAGCTTTCCAGTTATTAACAAACCAACCACGCCAAAACCACCTCAAATCTTCGCCAGCAACGTTCTCAATCGTTCTAAAAAAGTCCGCTGGCGTTGGATGTTTAAATGCCCAACGTTCTATATAAGTTTTAAACGCTAAATCAAAGCGCTCTTTTCCTAAAATTTGTTCGCGTAAAATTTCTAACCCTAAACTAGGCTTTCGGTAGCATAATGTCCCAATATTAGCTTCCTTCATATTATCAGGGCTACTCATAATTGGTTCAAAAAGTGGGTTGGTATAAAAATTAGCCAATTGATGCCTGTCCGACTTTTTATTTCTGTATTCGCCGTTGTTAAAATCGTAGGTGGTTAAGGTGTTGATAAACGTGTTAAAGCCTTCATCCATCCAACCGTAAAGTCTTTCATTAGAACCTACAATCATCGGAAACCAATTGTGCCCAAACTCATGATCGGTAACGCCCCACAAACTACCTTTAGTGGCTTTCCAACCACAAAAAACAATGCCCGGATATTCCATACCGCCAACGTTTGCCGCAACATTTACCGCAGTAGGATACGTGTAGCCATACCAGGTTTTTGAGTTTTGCTCGATAGACTTTTTCACATACTCTGTAGAGCGGCTCCAGGCGTTTAAACCAGCGCTCTCAACCGGGTATGCGGAAATTGCAAGCGCAGATTTTCCGTCTGGCAAATTCATTTTTGCCGCATCCACAATAAAAGCGGGCGAAGAAGCCCAAGCTATATCTCTTGCATTTTTTAATTGGTAATGCCATGTTAACATCGGCTTTCCCTGCGGACGCGAACTTTTATCCTTCACTTCATCTGCCGAGCGGATCATGATGGTTTCATCGCTTTTACTTGCCGCTTTCCATCGTTTGTTTTGCTCTGCAGTGTACACTTCTTCTGGGTTTTTTAGCTCGCCTCCACAAACCACAATATGGCCTGCTGGTGCGGTAATGGCCAAATCAAAATCGCCATATTCTAAATAAAACTCGCTGGGCCCGGTATAGGGGATTGTGTTCCATCCGGTAACATCATCATAAACGCACATACGCGGATACCACTGGGCCACAGAAAATATTTTTCCGTTTTTAGTTTGTAAAACGCCCATCCTATCAGACCCATAGTTGGGAGAGATAAACGAAAAGTCGATTTTCAATTTTAAAATTGCACCGCCTGCCTTTAAGTTCTCGGGTAAAAATATCTGCATTCTGGTATCATTAACCATATATTTTAAATCAACACTGGTTGTTTTGCCGTTGATGCTTAAAAGTTTAACCATGCTTAACTGATGCCCACCGTTAAATTTTTGACCTCTACTTCCATTTCTACTTCCATCGGGCGGAATAATTGCGTTTCCTCTTGAATCTTCTTTAAACAAATTCTGGTCTAAATTCATCCAAATAAAAGAAAGCTCATCAGTACTGTTGTTGGTATAAGTTAAAACCTCTGTACCGCTTATTTTATTATCACTATCATTTAACTGGGCGGTTAGCTCATAATCCGCCCTGTTTTGCCAGTAAGCCGAACCAGGTTTTCCGCTTGCACTGCGATAAACGTTAGGGTTTTGTTGGTAAAAATACGGGGCAAATGCTTCGGTGTAGTTATAATTGCCAACTACATTTTGTTGAGCGAAAGAAACATTGCAACCTAATATCAATAAGGATATCAGTAATTTAATTTTAGTCATATTCAAATTTTTGGAAGCTATAAAGTACTAGTAAATTGCAAACACATCAACATTGCAGCACAAATGTTACTAAAAACTGCCGCTAAACGATGTCTTTGGTAAATTTGGATAAATCCGCTGCTCTGCGGGCAGTTTGATGTAGGCATTGTAAGAGTTGATGATGTAAGTTCTTAGATCAACATCATTCATGGCGGCTACCTGAGAGTAGGTAGGCCTGTAATACGACATAAAATCCTCTAAAAGCTGGCCGCGTATTTTTGTAAGTTGCGTAACTAAAGACTTGTTAAATTTTTGATCAATCAACTTTTCATTAAGTTCGGTATCCATAAATTTTTGGAATGCCCGTTTTTGTTTAGATTGCTTACTAAAAGCATTAACCAAACTTACGCTACCATCTAAAGAAAACACATTTGTTGTGGCATAAGAGTAGGCCGAGGAGTATGCCACCTTAACATCCTCTGGCTTTCTGTTGTCTTTGGCGTTAACAATAACTTCATCTAAAACTATTAAGCTTGGCCGCATCATCACAATTTTAGGCCGCATGTTCTGTAAAATCAGTGTATCACTTTCATAACCAGGGCAAGTAAACACAATCAAATCTCCCAAATCTGCTTTAACACTAAAATCGCCTTTTTGGCCGGTATGGTCAACTTCTCGTTGTGTTAAATTGTTTACAAAAACGAGCTTCAGCTTACTTCGCGAATCTGCATCATAGGCAGTGCCCACAATTGTCATTTGCGCTTTCAGTAAAAACGGACACAGAAAAAGAAACAGAAAAAAAACGTCTTTCATCGTTACAAAAATCTACCATTAAGTTTTAATAAACAAACACTTAACAATTTTTAACTGTAATTTTAAATTTACAAAAACAGCGACTCGTAGCTTGCTTCGTCAAAACCAATTGTGTTGCCATTATCTGATTGTATAACGGGTCTTTTAATAACGCTGGTATTGTCTTTCATTAATTTTATGGCGGCTGTTTGGTCAATCACTTCATTTTTTAAAGTTTCATCTAAATTGCGCCAAGTCATCCCCTTTTTGTTGAGTACTTTTTCCCAGCCAAACTCCGCACACCAGCTATTAAGGTGTTCATCATCAATGCCTAGCTTCTTAAAATCGTGAAATTGGTAGTTAATTCCTTTATCTTCAAAAAATGTTCTTGCCTTTTTTACCGATCCACAATTAGGGATTCCAAATATTTTAACGTTCATAGTTCGCTAATTTACGGCTTTTTGTGGGGATACAGAAAACAGCTTATTTGCGAAAGTTAGGATTGGTTGAGTATCCAAAGTCTAAACAGCTAAAAAAGCAAAAAAGCCACCTTTTGGGTAGCTTTTTTGTTTTAGGTAGCGGGGAGCAGGATCGAACTGCCGACCTCAGGGTTATGAATCCTGCGCTCTAACCATCTGAGCTACCCCGCCATTATTTCAATAAATCATCAAATTTCTTCCTAAAATTTAAAAATCAAGAGCTTTAAGTCTCAATAAATAATTGCAAAAGCCGTTTAAACGGCTTGAAATTTGAGTTGCAAATATAGAGGAAATTACTTTCCTTTAGAAAAGAAATTAAAAAAAAATAAAGTGTTGCTTTTGCGCCACTTTATCAGTAAAATTATACATGAGCGAAAAAGTAAAATTTACACTAGAGTACGAGATCAGATCTTCGGCGAAAATCCTTTACAGTTTTATTAGTGATGCAAACGGTTTGGCAGAATGGTTTGCAGATGATGTTAAAATAAGCGACCATATTTACACCTTTACTTGGGACGATGGCGAAGAGCAAAAAGCAAAACTTTTATCAACCAAAGAAAATAAAGGTGTAAAATTTCATTGGATTGATGATGAACCCTACACTTATTTTGAACTTGAGGTGGTAAAGGATGAGCTTACAAATGATGTTGCTTTGGTTGTAACAGATTTTGCCTCGCCAGAGAATTTAAAAGATCGCCAGGCAATCTGGAATATTCAGGTGGAGAGCTTGCTAAGTGTTATTGGAGCATAATTTTTTTGCTACTTTTACAGCGTGAAAAAAATACACCTACTTGTATTAAAAGCTTTCATTAAACCGTTTATCGTCACATTTTTTATTGTGATGTTTTTACTGTTGATGCTTTTTTTATTTAAATATATTGATGATTTAATTGGAAAAGGCTTTGAATGGTATGTAATTTTAAAACTTCTTTTTTACGCCGCCGCAACTAATGTGGCCATGGCGCTTCCGTTAGCCATTTTGCTTTCCTCTATCATGACTTTTGGAAACTTGGGCGAGAACTACGAACTTGTTGCTATAAAATCTGCAGGAATTTCTTTACAGAAGGCAATGGCGCCGCTATTTATTTTAATCACTTGTTTAGGTATTAGTGCATTTTACTTTTCTGATTATATGCTGCCCGTAGCAAACCTAAAAATGGGCTCTTTACTTTACGATGTACGCGAACAAAAAGCAGCTTTTTTAATTAAAGAAGGCATTTTTAACAATAGCATTCCGGGATACTCTATACGAGTAGAAAAGAAAGAAAAAGATGGGCAGCTATTGAAAGATATTGTAATATACGACCAATCAAAAGGGCAAGGGAACACCAATATTTTAATGGCCAAGGAAGGCGAAATGTATAAAACCGAGGATGGTAATTATTTGATTTTACGCTTGAAAGATGGCGTACGTTATGAAGAAAGCCAAGGTAAAACCGGCTATAATCCGCGGCAACAGCTCACCCGTTTGCGCTTCAAAGAAACCGAACAAAAGTTTGATTTATCCAGTTTTCAGTTTAAACGCGAAGATGAAAATCTTTTTAAAGGCAATTATCAAATGCTTAACATTAAGCAACTAAAAAGTAGTAAAGACTCTGTAAATAAACTAAATGACAGCTTGTATAATAACGTTTTTACAGAAATTAAGCCGTACCATAAAATTTATTACGCCACACAAAATTATGCAAGCGCTAAACCATTTAAGGGCTTAGATTTTAAAAAACGGGACGTGTTTGCCGGCGTTGATTCATTAAAGAAACCAATGGTAATTGCCAGCGCTATAGATAACATTCGGATGTTAAAAGAATCTTTACAAAACAGTATAAGCGTTACAAAAGACAACCGCAACGTTATCCGTAGATATATTATTGAATACAACCGTAAATTTACTTTAGCTGTATCTTGTTTGGTTTTATTTTTTATCGGCGCACCGTTGGGTGCAATTATCAGAAAGGGCGGGCTGGGGCTACCCGTAGTGGTATCGGTGTTGTTCTTTCTTATTTATCATATCATCAGTACTGTTGGCGAAAAATCTGTTAAGGTAGGAAACATGAACCCGATATTAGGTATGTGGGCGGCCATAATTATACTTACGCCAGTTGGCTTATTTTTAACTTATAAAGCAACAATTGATTCGGCATTGTTTGATGTGGATTTGTATAAAAACCTATTCAAAAAAATATTTAGAAAAAAAGCGAACGCCTAAGCTTGATTTTTACCGGATTAACATTAATTTTTCTTGATGGTGCGGATTGCCCACCTTACAAAATCCATATTTAACGCTAAATAAAGTATTAAAACAATAAACACGCCTTTCAACTTGCCGAAACGGAGACCTAAAAGAATTAAAAATCCTAAAGTGATGATGTGGCGGTAAATAAAATATTTAGTCGGTTTCAAAAAAAAGGATTGTTATTGAATAATTAATTACGAGTGTTGGAGAGATTTAGGTTTTTTTAAAATTATTTTTTTTAGCATGAGTTTTTGCGGCAGGGATTGAAATGGTTTAGTACCGGCTTTTTCTGCCGGTACCGTAGCGATAGCGAAGCCATGCAAAGCCCGGTTCGTCCGCCCAAATTATTTAAATATTATACCGCGGGCTCTTGCTGACTTAAACAATGGAAACTGCCCAAACCCCAAATAATATCTGTTGAATCTATCCCTACTGTTTTTCTATCTGGAAAGCATTTCGAAATAATCTCAAGAGCAATTTGGTCTTTATCACAATTATAAGTCGGCACAATTACGTGGGCATTACTGATGTAAAAATTAGCGTAAGAGGCTGGCAACCGGGTTTCTTCATAAATTACGGCATCGGGCATAGGTAGTTCTATAATGTTCAAAGCTTCTCCGTTAATTAGGCGCATTGCTTTTAATTCTTGCAAATTAGTCTGTAGCAATTCGTAATTTTCATCTTCCGGATTTTCTTCAACCACAGTTAAAACCGTGTTATGATTTACAAACCGAACGGTATCATCAATATGTCCGTCGGTATCGTCGCCAACAATGCCATCACTAACCCACAGAACTTGGAGTTGGCCGTAGTAATCTTTTAAATATTGCTCCACTTGTGCCTGACTTAATTGCGGATTTCTGTTGGTATTTAACAAGCAACTTTTAGAGGTTAAAACGGTTCCTTTACCGTTGAACTCAACAGAGCCACCTTCCATAATTATCCCCGGATGGTAAACCGGAATATTAAAATGTGCCCCAATTTTAGTCGGGATAACATCATCCAAATCAAACGGTGGATATTTGCCACCCCAAGCGTTAAAGCCCCAATCTACAATCACCTTTTTTTGCTCTGCATTTGGATTCACCAAAAAAGCAGGCCCATGGTCGCGACACCAGGCATCATTACTTGGATTAAAATAGAATTCAATTTGCTTTAAATCAGCTCCTGCTTCTTCAATATGTTTCAAAGCAAAAGCCTTCATTTCTTCATCGCAAACATTAATACGAACTTTTTCTGAAAGTGATAAATACTTGATGAACTCTGCATAACGTGGATATATTTTATCGATTTTTCCGGGCCAACTTTCTTCTTTATGCGGCCAGGTTAACCAGGTTGCTTCATGCTTTGCCCATTCTGGTGGGAAGGTGTAGCCGTGAGGAGTAGGATTGTCAATGGTCGATGGTCGATGGTCCATAGTTATAGGGTGTTTCTTAGTGCGGTTATCTTTTTTGATAAGATTTCAATGTCCGCGTATAATTCTTTAAGTTGTTCTTCGCTGATATAATTTCTTCTTTTTGCTAAAAATACACAAGAAACAACTTCGATTCCTGAACGTAGTGCATAGCCTAAGAAATTTTTAAATACCGCGTTTGTTTGTCCGGTACAACCCTCCGCAATATTTAAAACGATTGAGTCGGCCGCTCTCCTGATTTGAGGAGTCAATACAAATCTTTCGTCTTTCGGGAAATAATCTTTAGTCATTGACAATACTTTATCATTGACATCCATGCCGTCATGCCAAACCTTTAAGCTTTCAAATTTAAATGCCATAGTTATTATTTAACAGTAAAAAGTTGAACTTCTATATCCTTTCAGACTATGGACAGTCGACAATGGACCATGGAATAAAAACTACTCCTCGTCAATAAAACGTTTTGTTATTTGTCCGTAAGAATCAATTCTACGATCTCTTAAGAACGGCCAGTGTACACGGTAGCTATCAGATTTACCTAAATCAACTTCCTGAACATGCACTTCTTCATCATCCACAGAACCCTTGTACAACAACCTTCCGAAAGGATTGGAGATAAAAGAACCGCCCCAAAACTTTACACCAGCTTCTTCTCCTACCCTATTTACGCCCACAACGTGAACGCCATTTGCAATAGCATGTGAGCTTTGAATAGTTTGCCAAGCGTTGTGTTGTTCGTCGTTAGTTTCTTGATCTTGAGTGTTTGCCCAACCAATTGCTGTTGGATAAAACAAAATTTCGGCACCCATTAAGGTTGTTAAACGAGCCGCTTCCGGATACCACTGATCCCAACAGATTAAAACACCAATAGTTGCAAACTTAGTTTTAAAGACTTTGTAACCTAAATCGCCCGGCGTAAAGTAGAACTTCTCGTAAAAACCCGGATCATCAGGGATATGCATTTTTCTGTATTTACCTAAATAAGAACCATCTGCATCCAAAACCGCGGTGGTGTTATGGTAAATCCCTTCGGTGCGTTTTTCAAAAAGTGAAGCAATAATCACTACACCTAACTCGCCAGCCAGGTTCTGCAATAAGTCTGTTGATGGCCCAGGGATACTTTCCGCCAAAGCGAAATTGTCATAATCTTCCACATCGCAAAAATATAAAGACGTAAAAAGCTCTTGCAAACAAATAATCTGAGCGCCTTTTGCGGCGGCTTCCCTAATCCTGATGGATGCTTTTTCTAAATTATCTTGTTTATGTGGCGAGCAAGACATCTGCACCAAACCTAGCTTTACGTTTTTCTTCATGGTATCGTCCTAATAATTTCTGCAAAAATAAGAAATTGAAGCGGATTTGGAGCTTTGTTAAAACAGCTGATGGTGTAGATTTAATAAATTTCATAGAATTAAGACGCTAAATGTTTGGAAATATGATTTACCCTGCTAAATTTGGAAACATTGAGGAAAACCAAAAAAACCAATTTAGCCCTCAGTTATTTTTATGGAAATTTTACAAACAAATTTAATTTACTTAGTACCGGTTTTGGGCCTCATTGGCATACTGGTAATGGTTTATAAGTCCGTGTGGGTGAGTAAACAAGATGCAGGCGATGCAAAAATGCAAGAACTTGCCGGCTATATTGCCGATGGGGCGATGGCCTTTTTAAAAGCAGAATGGAGGGTGCTAAGCATCTTTGTTGTTTTTGCTGCTGCCTTACTGGCTTACTCTGGCTCAATCCATGAGGTTAATGGTAAAGAAATACATTCTAGTTGGATAATATCCATATCATTTATCATTGGTGCAGTATTATCAGCATTTGCGGGCTATATTGGTATGCGAGCCGCTACCAAAGCAAACGTAAGAACCACCCAAGCTGCCCGTACAAGTTTAAAACAAGCACTTAAAGTTTCTTTTACCGGCGGAACGGTAATGGGTTTAGGTGTCGCTGGTTTAGCGATATTAGGTTTAGGCGGATTGTTTATTGCTTTCCTTTCTTACTTTTCTGATTTAGGAGCAGATACCGTTAAAACTTCTATCGAGGTATTAACTGGTTTTTCTTTAGGTGCAGAATCTATTGCTTTATTTGCCCGTGTAGGTGGCGGAATTTATACAAAAGCTGCAGATGTAGGTGCTGATTTAGTGGGTAAAGTGGAGGCAGGCATTCCAGAAGATGATGTTAGAAACCCCGCAACCATTGCTGATAACGTTGGAGATAACGTGGGTGATGTTGCTGGTATGGGTGCCGATTTATTTGGCTCTTATGTTGCCACAATTTTAGCAACCATGGTTTTAGGGCAAGAAATTATTGCTGTCGATAATTTTGGAGGAATGTCGCCAATTTTATTACCGATGGTGATTTGTGGATTAGGGATTTTATTTTCAATTGTAGGCACCTGGTTTGTAACCATAAAAGACGAAAATTCAAACGTACAGAACGCTTTAAATCTGGGGAACTGGTCTTCAATTATTATTACGGCCGTTGCATCGTTTTTTGTTGTAAAATGGATGTTGCCAGAAGCGATGGTTTTACGTGGTTACGAGTTTAGTAGCATCAATGTATTTTATGCCATATTAGTTGGACTTGGTGTTGGAACCATTATGAGTTTGATAACTGAATATTACACAGCAATGGGTAAAAAACCGGTTGATTCTATCGTTCAACAATCTTCAACCGGCCATGCTACCAATATTATTTCTGGCTTAGCCGTTGGCATGAAATCTACCGTTGTACCTATCTTAACTTTAGCAGCCGGTATCATGATTTCTTATCATTTTGCTGGATTATATGGCGTTGCAATTGCCGCTGCAGGCATGATGGCGACAACGGCGATGCAATTAGCTATTGATGCATTCGGGCCAATTGCAGATAATGCGGGTGGAATTGCCGAAATGAGCCAATTACCTCCCGAAGTTCGCGAACGTACGGATAACTTAGACGCAGTGGGGAACACTACGGCAGCAACCGGAAAAGGTTTTGCTATTGCTTCGGCAGCATTAACTTCTTTGGCTTTGTTTGCAGCTTTTGTAGGCGTTGCAGGTATTTCTGCGATTGATATTTACAAAGCACCAGTTTTAGCGGCTTTATTTGTTGGTGGAATGATTCCGTTTATATTCTCAGCACTCTGTATTCAGGCAGTAGGACGAGCGGCTATGGACATGGTAAATGAAGTGCGGCGACAGTTTAGAGAGATTCCTGGTATTATGGAGTACAAGGCTAAACCAGAGTACGAAAAATGCGTGGCTATTTCTACCAAAGCATCCATACGCGAGATGATGTTGCCTGGTGCAATTGCATTACTTACCCCAATCATTATAGGTTTCGGTTTTAGAAACGTTTTTGTTGATGCTAGTTCTGCAGAAATGTTGGGCGGTTTATTGGCTGGTGTTACAGTTTCTGGTGTGTTGATGGGAATTTTTCAATCTAACGCCGGCGGCGCTTGGGACAACGCAAAAAAATCTTTCGAAAAAGGGGTAATGATAAATGGAGATATGCATTATAAATCCTCTGAGCCGCACAAAGCATCTGTAACTGGTGATACCGTGGGCGACCCTTTTAAAGATACTTCTGGACCATCAATGAACATCTTAATTAAATTAATGTCGATTGTTTCTTTGGTGATTGCACCTTACATTGCTGTGCCAGGTTCTACTTTGGCAAACGAGCAAATGCACCATCATACGGAAATGGCTTCGGTAACAATTAACGATCATCATGCTGATAATCAGGCACAAATGACATCTATGAAGGCTGCTAACGGAAAAACCTGTAACATGCATGGTAAAGTTTGCACTGAAGCTGAAATGGCTAAAATGGGAGAAAAAGGAAAAATCTGCCAAATGGAAGCTCAATCTAACCAAGTTGCCACTACTAAAAGCTGCTGTCAAAAACCAGGGTTAAAAGATAGGTTTAAAAAATAACTAGCAAATAAGCGCAAATAATCATCAATCCTCTTCGGTAACGTGGGGGATTTTTTTATTGGTTATATCAGCACAATCACTTAAAAAAATTCTGAATACAGTTTACTAATCGGGGCGAAGCTCTTTAAAATATCAGAAAGAATTTAATGCTGAAATCTAGGGGTAGGCGACATTGATAAATGAATCTCATAAAGATTACTAAAACACGCACAAATCTGAAACATAATGTGTTTTGATAAAAGAGAGGGCGTAGCAAGAGGAAAATAGCGTTATGAGAAATCGGCTAAACTAAGTCGCTCTCCCACCTGTCCAAATAAATTAGCAAAAAAAAGAAGCTGTTCTCGCTTTTCGAGACAGCCTCTATAAAATTTTTTATACTTTAATTAATCGAAGTGTACGCCAGACACAAAGATCATTGAATTTACAGTTTGCGTGTGCGAAGCGTACATACCCCATCTAAATTTATTATTACCAGTTGGTCTGTTAAATGCACCGGTAGCTACTAAAGCGCCATTTATGTAACACTCCCAGTCCTTACCGTTATCTCTTACCTTGCAATCAAAAGATTTTCCAACCATATCTTTTAGTACTATCTTAGTTTCCGAAGCCGGCAAATTTCTATCATCAAGCGCAACATTACCTGTGGGCGAGGTGGTTAGCTGAAACGCCCAGTCATTATCAGAGTTTTTATCTTGAAAAATAACAACCCCTTTAGGATCTGTTTTTACCAATGTATAACGAGCGTAAAAGGTGTGCCACACATTAGGATTATAAATCCAGCTTATACCGCTAAAGGCTTCAATCCTTGGGTGCTCTCCACGCTTATCTATAATAGAATTTTCGCCCTCGAAAAGTCTGAAAATTTGCGTTTTACCATCCAATTGCCACCATCTTTTAAATTTTGGTGCATCAGCGTAGGAAATGTAGGTATCTGTAAGGGTGTGGATGTTTATATTGGTTGAAATATCACTTTTCCCAAAACCCACTTCTACCAGCGTATTGTTTACATCAATGGTTGATCCCGGAACAGCAGAAGTTTTTGTGGTTAAATTTAAACTGGAGTAAGGCGGATTTGTGCCCGTTTCAGTATATAAAGCTGTGCTGTTTGATCTCCCACCAGTATTGTTACCGCCATTTTCTGTTTCGCTTGGAATATATTCCGGAACCGGAAGATTTTCCTTTTTGCTGCAAGAGTTTAACGCCAGCAAAGCTGCCATTACCGAAAGCGTGAGACTTTTTTTGATATAGAAATTTGTTTTCATTTTTAGCGTGTATTTTAAATTGGTTATAAATTGATTTACTTGGTTAAGTAAGCACTACATAGTAAACCGTATTACAAATGTAAGCCTTATCAAAATTCTAAAATTCCAAATAGCTAACAAAATCGTCCAATTTTTACGCGTTTGGTCTTTTTTCTAACGCTTAACCTTATCGGTTGTTACGCATTAATCAAAATGTACGCCGGAAACAAAAATCATCGAATTTCTAATTTGTGTATGAGAGGCATACAAACCCCATCTAAATTTGTTAGTTCCGGTGGGTCGGTTATAAGCGCCTTTTGCAATAAAAATATCATTAACATAGCATTCCCAATCTTTCCCATTGTCTTTCACTTTAACATCAAAGGATTTTCCAATCATGGCCGTCTTAACAATTTTATTATCTGCCGCGGCCAGGTTTCTATCATCTAAGACAATATCTCCGTTTGGTGAAAGTGTTAACTGAAAAGCCCAATCATTATCAGAAAGTGCGAGGCTACCGTTAAAGAAATGAAAAAACACGTTCCGGATGCGGTTAATAATAAACAAGCTGCATCTTTACTGGCTTTGGCCGATTTAATGCCGGCAAATAAAGCAGATGAAATTATTTCTGAAGGGCAAACTAAAGGTTTTTCTACCTTTTACGGTTATTACATGCTTGAGGCTAAAGCAAAAGCTGGAAACTATGAAGGTGCAATTAATAACATCCGCGACTACTGGGGCGGAATGTTAGATATGGGCGCCACTACTTTTTGGGAAGACTTTGATCTCAATTGGATGAAAAATGCCGGAAGAATTGATGAGTTATTACCCGAAGGAAAGATTGATATCCACGCTAGTTATGGGGCTTACAGTTATAAAAAATTACGTCATAGCCTCTCTCACGGTTGGGCTTCAGGACCAACTTCTTGGCTTACTGCCCATGTATTAGGCGTTGAAGTAATGGAGCCAGAATGCAAGGTATTAAAAATTGTTCCTCACCTTGGCGATTTGCAATTTGTTGAGGGTACCTTCTTATGGCCTCGTAAAAATTAAACATACAAAATTGGCAAACGGCAAAGTACAATCTAAAATTGAAGCTCCAAAAGAAGTTAAAATCATAAAAAGCTAAAAACAGTTGGCTTACCATATTGGGCGCCTAACAATTATCCTATCAACCAAATTGCTTGATAGGATATTTTTTTAAAATATAAGAATCATTACCACCTCTTAATGTTCATTATAAAGGCCAAACTAAATTGGCGGCACTACGTCAATATTTAATGTTTGTAAATGTTGTAAAAGCTGAGTACGCAGTTGAGCAATAATTGATGCATATTTTACATCGTTAATCATATTGCAGGTTTCGCCCGGATCCACCTGTAAATCTGTAAAAACCTCGCGAAGCTTATTTCCACTTTTATCATCTAACTCGTATTTATACCTACCTGTATGAATTAAATAGCCCAACTGGTTTTCCATAAAAATGTGAGAACGCCACTGCTTTGCTTTTTTGTTATATAACAGTGGCTTTAACGAATAACCCGGAAGATCATCTGGAACTTTTATACCGCTCAAATCACATAAAGTGGGCAGCAAATCCAGACCGTTGCTTACAGTATGCACACTGTCCACTTTACCTTTTTCTTTCATCCACGGAGAAGATATAATTAAAGGTATCCTTGAGGCTTCTTCATAAAAAAAAGTTTTATGTTCCAGTTTGTGCGATGAATCATTATCACCATGGTCTGAAGTGAATACCACAACCGTATTTTTGCTAAAACCTGATTTTTCAAGCGCATCTAAAACCTGCCCAATCAAAGCATCCGAACTTTCTGTTAACCTGGCATAAGCCCAACGGTGCATACGCCATTCCTCGTCAGTCCAGTTTTCTCTCACCGCTTCCTTAAACCTTATTAAAAAAAATCTGTTATGTACTGTCTGCTGGTAAGCGGCGCTCTCCATTTAAACCTACCCTAAAGTTAAACCAAGCTTAATCTTAACATTGTTTTATATTAAGCGCAGCTAGTTTAAGGCTTAATCCACCCGCAATATTTGCTTAAAAAATGCGTACTATTATCAAATTATATCTATGCGAAAACTGTTTTGTTTTATTCTTTTAAATATTTTATTTGGCAAAGCGGTGTTTTGCCAAATAAAAGACAGTATCCAAACATCACCGCAACCGTATGCTACTCAAAAATTTAGCTCTTATATTGCCCCAGCAGTACTGTTAAGCTACGGAACAATTTCGCTTTTGGGTAGTAATTTCATTAGAGATTTGGATTTTTCTACCCATTTTGAGTTAAAAGAAGACCACCCGAATTTTAATGTCAAGCTTGATAATTATATGCGTTACGCACCTTTAGTAGCAGTGTACGGACTTGATTTAATTGGCATTAAAGCGAAACACAGCTTTGCAGACAGAAGTGCTTCGCTGCTGCTATCAGCCGCAATAATGGTAACAACGGTTAGTACTTTAAAAGGAATTACCAACCGCTTAAGACCAAACGGCACTAACAACCATTCTTACCCTTCGGGCCATACCGCAACCGCGTTTATGTTGGCAGAATTTTTAAACCAAGAATATAAAGACCGTTCCGTTTGGTTTGGTATCGCCGGATACAGCCTTGCAGCAGGAACCGGAGTTTTTAGAATGTACAACAAAGCACATTGGATAAGCGATGTAGTTGCCGGAGCGGGCTTTGGCATGTTAGCTACCAAACTGGCTTATCTGGCTTATCCAAAAATTAAAAAGCTTGTGTTGCCAAATAGCACCACCAATTTTACACTAACACCAAGCTATCAACAAGGTACCGCAGGCTTTAGCTTATCCTATCAAATCGGGAAATAAAACATTTCCTTGCTACATTTAAAGAAAAGTTAACGGGAAGGCACCGAATTGCAATGGGTAAATATAAATCAAGCGGCAAAAAAAGCACCGCCCTAACCTCATAATTTGAGCCTATCAGTTTACTTCTTTAAAACTTATTGCGTAGCCCCCACCTGCGGCAACAAATTGCGAGATTGTAGATTTTGAATTTACCTTGAAACTTCTGATCGTGTATGCCTGCGGATTTTTTAGGTAATCTGCATCTTTAGCATCTGCATAAAGGGTTGCAATATACTTTTTACCCGGACTTAAAAAATCTAGTTTGATTTTAGAAACTCTTGGCTTTTCGCCACCTACGCTACCTAAAAACCAATTGCCTTGGCTTTTGGATTTTCTAGCTACCGTGATGTATTTACCTGGTTCTGCCTCTAAATATCTACTATCAGACCAATCAACAGCCACATCCTTAATAAACTGAAACGCGTCCATAAAACGCATATAATTTTCCGGTAAATCTGCTGCCATTTGCAAAGGGCTATACATGGTTACGTAAAGTGCTAGCTGATTGCCAATTGTGCTATTTACGTGGGAGTGGTTTTCTGGATTTACCTTGCTTAAATCCATTTCAAAAATTCCTGGCGTGTAGTCCATTGGCCCACCAATTAATCTTGTAAAAGGCAACACAGCCACATGATTAGGCTTTGAACCTCCAAAAGCCTGATATTCTGTTCCCCTAGCAGATTCATTCCCAATTAAATTGGGGTAAGTTCTGGCGATGCCGGTTGGCCTAACTGCTTCATGTGCGTTAACCATTATTTTGTAATCAGCAGCTTTCTCAATTGCATATTGGTAGTGATTAACTATCCACTGGTCATAATGGTTTTCGCCGCGGGGTAAAATTGGACCTACGTAACCGCTCTTTACAGCATCGTAATTATTAGCCTTCATAAATTTATAGGCACTATCTAGGTGGCGTTCGTAGTTGCGCACCGAACCCGAAGTTTCGTGGTGCATAATCATTTTCACGTTTTTCGACTTTGCATAATCTCTAATCGCCTTCAAATCAAAGTCGGGGTAGGGCGTAACAAAATCAAAAACATAGTCTTTAGACTTGCCAAACCAATCTTCCCATCCTTCATTCCAGCCCTCAACCAAAACTCCGTCAAAGCCGTTTGCAGCCGCAAAATCAATATAGTATTTAACATGGGCAGTATTTGCCCCGTGTGTTCCGTTAGGTTTTGCCTTGCTGTAATCAGTGATTCCTAACTGTACAGAATTAAAATCATTGGTGTAAGCCCAAGTGCTTTTTCCGGTAATCATCTCCCACCATACGCCTACATATTTAATGGGCTTAATCCAAGATGTGTCTTCAATTTTACAAGGGTCGTTTAAATTATAAGTAATTTTTGAGGCTAAAATATCGCGGGCATCATCGCTGGCAATAATTGTTCTCCAGGGCGTGTGACATGGCGCTTGCATATAACCTTTATCCCCATTTGCATCGGGCGTTAACCACGATTGAAAAATCAGATTTTTATCATCGAGATTCAAGTGCATACAGGCATAATTTATTAAGGCCGCTTCATGAAGATTGAGGTACAAGCCTTCACTAGTTTTCATCATCAGAGCGGTTTGTACGCCGGTAGATGAAAACGGAGTTTGCGAAAGATTTGCTGTCCGGGCTTTTTCTTGAAGATCTCTGATCTCTGTTAATTTTGACTCGGTATAATCATATTCTTGGGTATCGTAATCTCCCGGAATCCAAAAAGCCGTGTGGTTACCCGTCATGGCAAATTGAGTACGCTCTTCTTTAATTACAAAATAAACCAGGTTTTTTTGTTCCGGAAATTCGTAACGGAAGCCCAATCCATCATTAAATAACCTAAAACGGATCAACATTTTGCGATTAGTTTCTTTTTGATTTAAGGTAACCGCCAATTCATTATAATGATTTCTTATTTGGGCGACCTCTCCCCAAACTGGTTTCCAGGTTTCATCAAAAGTACTTTGGGCAACGTTTGCTACCGAAAAACTATCCAACAAAGACCTTTTATCATCTTTAAGATAAAAGCCTAATTTGCTGGGCTTTATTACATTTTTATTTTTAAAACTAAGTGTGTAGGTTGGTGTGCCATCTGCCAACAGCGCAAAAGCGAGCTTAAAATTACCATTTGGCGATTCAAGAACCTGAGCCTTGGCAAACACCGAAAAAATGCCAAGCAATGCTACCAACAAAAAGTTTTTCATGATTGATTAGATTTAAAATTCTGTAAACTTATATTAAACAACGCCTGCCACCCAACTGTTAAAATGTTGTGATAAAAAGCCAAGCTAATTTCTGGCACTTGTAATTATTGAGTTGTTATCTTTTTAATTTCCGAAGCAATTTTTAAGCGGGTTTCATCACTTACTTTCACTAGCGGCAAGCGTAAATTATCATCACATATTCCCAAAACTTGCATTCCGGCTTTCACACCTGCTGGGTTTCCCTCTAAAAAACATAATTTGGTAAAAGGCAAAAAACTAAAATGCGCTTGTTGTGCACCCTTAAAATCTCCGGCCAAACATTTGCGTACCATTGCAGAAAGTTGCGCAGGAACCGCATTGCCAATTACAGAAATTATACCTACGGCACCTAAAGCAATCATTGGCAGCGTAATTGGGTCGTCGCCAGAAATCAACAGAAAGTCTTTTGGCTTATTGGCTGCTATTTGGTTAAAAATATCAAAACTACCAGAAGCTTCTTTAACGCCCAATATATTTTTAACGTTATTGGCCAAGCGCAGCGTGGTTTCTGCCGACATGCTAACACCCGTACGTCCTGGCACATTGTACAGTAAAATTGGCAGTTTACTAGCCTCGGCAACAGCTTTATAATGCTGATAAATTCCTTCCTGATTGGGCTTATTGTAATAAGGAACCACAGAAAGCACCGCTTTATAGCCAGGCAAATCAAACTCGCTGACGGCTGCTACAATTTCGGCGGTGTTATTGCCGCCGATACCGGCCATTAGCGGGATGCGGTTATTGGTTACCTTTGCCGAAAACTCAAAAATATCTTTTTTTTCCTTATCGGTTAACGTTGCGGATTCTGCAGTGGTGCCCAATACCACAATATATTCCACTTTACCGGCAATCAGGTGTTCAATGGTTTTTTCTAAAGCATTATAATCAACGCTTCCATCCTCAAGAAAGGGCGTAACCATGGCTACTCCTGTTCCGTAAAATATGCTCATTTTATCTTATCTAAATAATGTTTTAATTCTCCGCTAAAACCGCTGATGCTTTGTTGCTGAGTGGCCACCATAAAATCATAAATTCCCGAATTGGTTTTATGGTAGGCGCCCACTTTAAAAAAAGATTTTGAAAGCGCAGTAACGTAAATTAACGGGAGACAAATTTCGGTGCACAAGTTAATCAGAATATCAAACTCATTGTTTACAAAGTTGATTATTTTTTCGCGTTTGGGCACAAAGCTCCAATCAACATCTTCTTTTGATAAAACCTGTATGTAGGCACTCTCTGGCGATTTTAAAGTTTCATCTTCTGTAAATGCCAGTAGCTTAACGTTTTTATTTGCGCTTAACAAATCTTTAGCCATTTTGGCAACTTCGTTTAGCTCTAGCTGGTTTTTAACCGTTACCAAAATACCGATGTATTTGGCCGCCTTTAGCGAAACAGATTTATTTTTTCGGCTGATTTTTTTGATTTCTTGTTTTAACTTGTAAAAACCAGATTTTAACCTAAACTTACTCAATAACGCTCTCATTTTATTAGTTTTAACAAATCTTCCACACTAATAATAGGTATTTGTAACTTATTTGCTTTTTCTAGTTTTGCAGGCCCCATGTTATCACCAGCCACTAAGTAATTGAGCTTTGCAGATATGCTGCTCAATATTTTACCGCCATTAGCTTCAATTATATCTTTTAGCTCTTCGCGGCTGTAGCCTTCAAAAACCCCAGAAATAATAAAGGTTTTACCTACTAAATTTTCGCTTTGCAAAACTACTTCCTTTTCTTCGATTTCAAAATTTAAACCGGCTTGTTTTAGTTTTGCAAGTTCTTCTTGATGTTTTGGGTTCGCAAAGTACTCGATAACGCTTTGCGCAATGCGTTCGCCTATTTCATCTGCAGCAATTAATGCATCAAAATCCGCCACGGCAATGCGCTCAATGGTTTTAAAATGCCTTGCTAATTTTGATGCTACAGTGGCTCCAACATAACGTATCCCCAGCCCAAACAGTACTTTTTCAAAAGGCATTTGTTTTGACCTTTCAATACCATCAATCATGTTTGTGATGGATTTTTCGCCAAAACGTTCCAAGCTTTTCAACTCATCTTCATGATTTTTTAACGCATAAACATCACTTATGTGCGTTAATAATTTTTTTTGGTATAAGGTTTCTACGGTTTCTGCACCTATACCCTCAATATTCATTGCCTTACGGCTGATGAAGTGCTGAATGCGCCCAACAATCTGCGGCGGACAACCTTCATCATTTGGGCAATAATGCACTGCTTCGCCTTCGGTACGTATTAAGGGCGTATCACACTCGGGGCAGTTGTGGATATATTCTATTTTTTTAGCGCCCGGCAGTCTTTTATTTAAATTAACCTGAATTATTTTTGGGATGATTTCGCCACCTTTTTCTACCAAAACCGTATCTCCCTCGTGTAAATCTAATCGGTCAATTTCATTGGCATTATGTAAAGTTGCCCGTTTTACGGTGGTGCCGGCCAATAAAACCGGCTTTAAATTAGCAACTGGCGTAACAGCGCCCGTACGCCCTACCTGGTAAGTTACTTTTTCTAAAACAGTTTCAACTTCTTGCGCTTTGTATTTATAGCTAATTGCCCAACGTGGCGATTTTGCGGTAAAACCTAGTTCCTGTTGTTGTGCGTAGCTGTTTACTTTGATCACAATCCCATCGATATCATAACTTAGCTTAAACCTTTTTTGCTCCCACGTTTGAATAAAAGCCAAAACATCCTGAATGTTATTGCAAAGTTTACTTTCTTCGGAGATTTTAAAACCCCAGCTTTTTACAGCTTGTAAACTTTCCCAATGTGTTTTAAACGGATTATTATCGCTGTAAAAGAAATATAAAAAACAATCCAAAGGGCGCTTAGCCACTTCGGCAGAGTCCTGCATTTTTATTGTTCCGGATGCGAAATTACGAGGATTGGCGAAAGCTTGTTCGCCGTTTTCTACCCGTTCTTGATTCAACTTTTCAAAAGCAGCGTGGTGCATAAATACCTCTCCGCGGATATCAAAATTATCTGGCATTTTATCGCCATGAACGGCGGTTGGAATGCTACGAATGGTTTTCACGTTTGCCGTAACCTCATCACCCTTGGTGCCATCGCCACGCGTAACCGCCCTTAAAAGTTTGCCGTTTTGGTAAGTTAAACTCATGGATAAGCCATCAAACTTTAGCTCACAAACGTATTCAAAATTATCGCCGATGGCTTTTTTAATGCGCTGGTCAAAATCCAATAAATCTTGCTCATTATAGGTATTGCCCAATGACATCATTGGCCATTTATGCACCACGGTTTTAAAACTTTTGGTGATTTCTCCGCCTACTTTTTGCGTTGGCGAATCCGGACTTAAATATTGCGGGTTTGCTTTTTCTAAAGCTTCCAACTCCTTAAGTTTCTGGTCAAAATCATAGTCAGAAATTGTAGGATTTGCTAATTGGTAGTAATTATAATTGTGCTGCTTTAGTTCTTTTACCAAAGAATCAATCTGGGCTTTTATATCGTTAGCTGACATAGCAACGAAGATACATTTTTGGGAGATTATATCCCTAAAACCGCCTTCAATTTTGGATAGCCAGTTTTACTTACCGGAATTTTTTGTCCGTTTTTTAAAATCAATAAATGAGTATCTTTTTCGTAGGCTTCTATTTTGGTTATTTGGTCGATTTTTACAATGTGCGACCGGTGAACGCGTACAAATAAATTAGGATTTAAGTTTTTTTCAAAGAAGGAAAGTGTATGATTTTTTAAAAATTCACCATCGGCAGTGTATATCTTCACGTAATCATCATCAGCCGTAAGGTGGGTAATATCGTAAATAGATATTACTTTTATTTTGTTGCCCAATTTAATTACAATGCGCTCGTTTTGAGTTTGGCTTTGTGCGGCAACAGTTTCTACCACGTTTTTTACGGGTATATTTTGTTCGCTTTTGTTGCTAGATAAAAACTTTTCTATAGCTTTTTTAAAACGCTCTTCATTAAAAGGCTTTAACAAATAATCAACAGCGTTGGCTTCAAAAGCTTTTAAAGCAAATTCGTCAAAAGCGGTAGTAAAAATAATTGAAGGCAGTTCTTCCACCAACTCTAAAAGCTCGAAACCGGTAATTTTAGGCATTTGTATATCTAAAAAAACAAGTTGTGGTTGATGCTGATTTATCGCTTTTAGTCCTT
>DASVGY010000174.1:0-25847 GCA_036379295.1 Pelobium sp. | reverse complement strand
TCAAATTAGCTGCACTTCATTTTGTTATCCTTGCTTTTTTTAGGCTATGTTACCTTACGGCGATTAAAAAGCTTATCCAAAATAAAAAATTAGGTTTCAATACTTTAATTATTGGAAGTAAAATCAACGCAAAAAATATTATTGACGAAATTAATCAGCAAAAAAAGTCTCTAGGTTTTAAGATAGTCGGTTTTTTTAACATCGATGCGAAAGAAACTATTACCCAACAATTTGACCTACCCGAACTTGGCAAAAACAGTACTTTACAACAAGTAATAACCGAACATAAAATAGAGGAAGTAATTATAGCAATTGAAACCTCTCAACATTTACTGCTAAAATCTTTGTTGGATGAGCTGGAAGACTGTAACATAATTGTACACCTAATTCCCGATGTTTATGATATTGTATCTGGATTTGTAAAAATAAATTATCTTTTTTCTATCCCGCTAATTACTTTATACCAACAATTTATGCCGTTTTGGCAACGCGTAATTAAAACCATTGTCGACTATTTTTTGAGCATTGTTATTCTGATAATTTTAAGTCCGTTATACATCATCATTGCCTTATTTATCAAATTGGGTGGCGGCCCTGTAATTTACCCACAAGAAAGAATTGGTAAAAACGGAAGGCCGTTTATGATTTATAAGTTTAGAACCATGGTAACAAATGCAGAACGTAACGGTCCCATGTTGTCTAGTTTCAACGATCCAAGAGTTACCAAAATTGGGTTATTTCTTCGTCGTTTACGTTTAGATGAACTGCCGCAGTTTATTAATGTTTTAAAGGGCGAAATGTCTATCGTTGGCCCTCGCCCAGAACGGCAGTTTTACATCAATAAAATCATTGAAAAAGCCCCACACTACCAACAATTGCAAAAAGTACTACCCGGAATAACTTCATGGGGGCAGGTTAAGTTTGGTTATGCAGAAAACGTAGAGCAAATGGTTAAACGCTTAACATTCGATATTATTTACATACAAAACCGTTCGCTTGCTTTAGATTTTAAAATTATGATTTACACGCTTTTAATAATAGCGCAACGTAGAGGAAAATAACCTTATATTTGCATTTTAATTTTATGAAACACCTATTCACATTTTTGATACTTCAGTTTGCAATAATTGGTGCTTTTGCGCAGGCGCAAAGCGATTCAAATTACTCAATTGGTTTAAAACTACTATCAATTGCAGAGCAGCCAAAATTACTTAACGAAGTTAGAGATAACTATACATTTTATACCTCGGGGCTCAATGGTTTAATGCTTAAAATAAATGACAACCAAATTTCTTATCGGTTTTCTGGCAACTCATTTAAAAAAAACGATTACAGCTTCAATAACGAGTGTTCAAACTGTGAGATTGTAAAGGGAAAATACTCATCATTGGATTTAAAGATGGGTTTTGAGCGTAGCCTGATTTACAGTAGATTACAGCCCTATTATGGGATGGATTTCGGCTACAAAAAAGTTGATTTTGAGGGATTTTCTAACGATAAATCTACCAATTTTGCACTGTACGATGTTAACATTGAAAAAAACGGATTCATGGTTACGCCTTTTCTTGGATTAAAATTTAATTTTTTACGCTCTTTAACGCTTGCAGCAGAGGCAGGTTTCGATTTCATTTACACCAGTGATAAAGAAATAAAAACACCAACCAACACTACCGCTACTTCTACAGCGAACTTTAACAGGTGGCAGTACAACTTAAGACCATTGGCCCAATTAAATTTGCAGTTTAACTTCGGAAAAGACTAATACGGGTCAACATCGATAACTACAAAAGCACCTTTGTTAGCCTTATCCGCCTCAAATACACTAACCTGCTCTTTAAGCAGGTTTTTTATTTTAACCAAAGATTGGCTCTTCCAGTCAATTTTTATAGTTATTGTTTGAATATAATAATTTCTGACCCTAGAAATCAGCGGACTATGAGGGCCTAAAACCATATCACCTAAATGGTGGCGCAACAGCTTTGCAAAGTTTTCGGCAATACGCAATAGTACACCTAAGTCTTTATGTTTAATATTAATTTGAATTATTTTAAAAAAAGGCGGATACTTAAACTGAGCCCGCTCTATCATTTCTTCGCGGTACATCCCCTCGTAATCATTGTTAACTACCTGCTGTATTACCCGGTGTTTAGTATCGTAAGTTTGAATAATTACTTTGCCTTGTTTGTTGCGCCGTCCGGCTCTGCCCGCAACCTGCGATAGCAGTTGAAAGCTACGTTCATAAGCTCTAAAATCTGGAAATTGGATAATGCTATCGGCGTTTATAATCCCAATTAAAGTGATGTTCTCAAAATCTAAGCCTTTAGCAACCATCTGTGTGCCAACAAGTATATCTATCTTACGTTCTTCAAATCCATTTAATATAATTTGGTGGGCATTTTTGTTTCGCGTTGTATCATAGTCCATCCGGGCTATGTTAACTTCCGGCAAAATCACTTTTAAATCATCCTCAATTTTTTCAGTTCCCAAACCTTTATACTCAATATGCTTTGATGCGCAGGCGGGGCATTCCGTAATATTATCTTCTTTATAACCGCAATAATGGCAATGCAGCTTTCCACTGGCTTTATGATAGGTTAGGCTTACATCGCAGTTGATGCATTTGGGCGTATTTCCGCAGGTTTTGCAAATTAAAATAGGTACGTATCCCCTTCTATTTTGAAACAAAATTACCTGTTCTTTTTGTGCTAGTGTTTGGCTAATACTATCCAACAGAATACTGGTAAAATTTTCTTTTATCAACTTTCTGTTTCTCTCTTCTGCTATGCTCACCACCGTTATTTCGGGCATTTTAACGCCACCGTACCTTTCTGTTAACTTCACCAAACCATATTTATCATTTAGGGCATTAAAGTAACTTTCTAAAGATGGCGTGGCAGAACCCAATAACACTTTTGCATCTGCTATATTTGCTAAAACTATGGCTGCGTCTCGGGCGTGGTACCTTGGTGCAGGCTCAAACTGTTTAAAACTTGCTTCATGTTCTTCATCAATAATAACAAAGCCTAAATCGGTAAAGGGCAAAAAAATTGATGATCTGGCTCCTAAAACAATCTTAACTTCTTTTTTTAATACCTTTTGCCAAATCTCTGCCCGCTCGTTATCGTTGAATTTACTATGGTAAACAATAATCTGATCTTTAAAATAAATCTTTAACCGGTCAATCATTTGTCCGGTTAATGCTATCTCTGGCAGCAGGTAAAGTATCTGTTTTTCTCTTGCCAAATACGCTTCAATCAATCTAATGTATATTTGGGTTTTACCCGATGAAGTAACGCCTTGCAATAATACAACTGGTTTTTGCTCAAAAGATTGCTTAATTTCCGCTAGCGCATTTTCCTGTTCGGTGCTTAGCGTAAATTCAGAAATAACAGCCAAATCTCCGGATGAAAACCTGCTTACAACTTTCTGCTCAATGGTAAAAATTTCTTTATCCGCTAAGCTTTTGAGCACCGCCGCACTTACACCAGAAGCCTCCATTAAATCTGCCTTTTTAACCTCGGCACTTTCTTTAGAAAGTTTTAAAAAAGCCAATAATGCATCAACTTTTTTGGGAGCTTTTTCTAATTCTGTAAATAACAAGCGCAAGTTATCTTTATCTTGATAGCTAGCATTTAAGCTTACGAAAGACGTTTTTTTTGGCTGAAATTTCTCTTCTATTTCTTCTAAAATAAAGATCACTTTCTTATCCAAAAGAGATTTTAAAATAGGAAAAACAGATTTTTGAGCAAGTATTTTAGTGATTTCTGTAATGCTTAGCTCGTGTTTTAATTCAAGGGCATCTAAAATTAAAAACTCCCTATCGGTTAGCTGGTTTTTATCAAAACCATGCTGCAAGTTTAAAACTATACGGGTTTCGCTGGCAAGCTTTAGCGCAGAAGGTAAGGCTGCCGCCATTACTTCGCCTAAGGTGCATAAATAGTACTCTGCAAGCCAGTGCCATAATTTTAGTTGCTTTGTGGTAACAATTGGATAGTCATCAATAATATCTAAAATATACTTAGCCTCGTATTTTGTAGGCGCAATAGTTGATATTGCTGCAACAATGGCGGTATAAATTTTACTTTTACCAAACTGCACCACTACTCTACGGCCTTTTTCTATGTTTTGCGAAAGATGCCTAGGAACCCGGTAAGTGTACGTACCAGGAATGGCCAAAGGCAAAATTACCTCAGCAAAAAGCGTTTGCTCAAAAGAATCATCAAGCTCAAAATCTAGCATTTATTTATCTTTTATAGCCGCCAGTAACAAGCATAACCAGCCAAAAATAAATAACAAGCCTCCAAAAGGAGTAATTGGCCCTAAAATTTTTGTCGGGATTGATACGATGTCTTTTATCGCCATTAGATACAAAGACCCAGAGAAAAAAATTATTCCAAACACGAAACAATAAGACGCGATATTGATTAAATTATTTTTGAACCTGGCAAAGGTTGATAAAAAAAGCAAAGCCAATGTATGGTAAAAATGGTATTGCACCGCCGTATGCCATAGCTCAAGTTGGCTGGCATCAATCAGTTTTTTAACGGAATGCGCTCCAAATGCGCCTAGGATGACAGCTAAAATCCCGAAAACGGCGGCAGAAATTATTATTCTTTTGTTCATTTTGAGTTTGATGTTTCGCTAATTTAATAAAGATGAAAGCAATTTCCAGCCTTTGCAGTAAAAATCTATTTTTGTAGCTTAGGATTTTGTGAAATGAAGAAGACAATCATCATTATTAGCGCCTTGTGTTTGGGGATTATTGCAGTTACCTGGTTATATTTCAAAAAAATTAACGCCGCCAAAGTATCAAACGAACAAATTTTCACTGTTTTGCCACCAGATGCTTCCATTATTTTTGAGTACAAGAATGAGGCTTACTTTTATGATATTTTTAAAGAATTTACACTCTTCGGCGATATTTTAGGTAAAGATAACATTAACCACCTTGCAGCGCTTAAAGATATATTTATCAATGATGCGGCTATCGGAAGCGCTTTTTTACAAAACGATTTGTTTTTTTCTATCCACCCAACAAGCCAGTATGTTGCCGATATTTTAATTGTAGCGCCGATAGTTGCAGAAAACTCCGACAAGGAATCACTCATAAATGCTTTGAGATCTAAGTACAAAATATCGCAAAGTCCAGCCGCAGAAAACACAATTTACCAACTCGCTTTCAACAATAAATCGGCCTTTAGTTTTTTTATCTACAAAAATCTTTTAGTAGGAAGTTTCAATGAAAGTTTGGTAAAAAAAAGTATAGCCCAGGTAGAGGAAGGGCATAACAACAGCAATTTTAAGGTAGATTTTGCAACACAGCGAAATAAAAATTCCATCGCCAACTTATACATCAATTTTTCCAAAATTCGCGATTTAGCCAATCACTTTTCTTCCCGAAAAAATCCGTACGAAACGTACTTTTTAAAATCCATAGACGCATCTGCTTCTTTAAACATCAACTATCAAAAAAACGCATTTATGTTTAGCGGTATAACTAACCCTAACTTAAAAGCAAAAAACTATTTCAATTTATTTTTAAATCAACAACCTGGCGATATTACCTTGGTAAAACATTTACCTTACGATGTTGCCAGTTACAGCCTTTACTACGTTTCGGATTACAAAAAATTTAAGCAAGAACTTAAAGAACTACTTATTTACCAAAAAGAATATGACAAACTTAAAGAGCAAATTGAAAGTATATCTACAAAACATGCCATCAATTTAGATAAAGAAATAATGCCCGTTTTGGGTAAAGAATTTGGTGTATTCCAGCTCGCCTCCGGAGATGAAATTGGCATTGTTAAAACTACTAACACCAAACGTTTATCTTTTTTGCTATCAACTATAAGCACAGAAATAGCTACGAATATTAGGCGTTTTGATGATTCTTTTATACTCTATAATTATTTTGGCGACCCTTTTAAACGCTTTAGGAGACCTTATTACACCACTATTGAAAATCATTTGATTGTAGCAAACAGCAGCACCGCGTTAAATAGATTTGTTGCAAATTACAAAGCGCAAAAGCTCATTAGCCTAACCGATAAAAATATCGACTTTCAGCAGTACCTTTCTAACCAAGGAAACATTTTTTATTTTATCCACAACAGTAATTCCAAAGCAATAATTCGTTCATTTTTGAGCAAATCAGCCTACAAAAACTTCAGGGATAGCAATTTTAACTGGTCAGCTATTTATGGTTTTGCCATTCAATTTAGTGCGGATAAGGATAAATTTTTTACCAATTTGTACATGAACCACACTCCGGACAATGACGAGCTATTGCCAAAAATAGATAGTACCGCCTTAAAGTATTAAATAGGTGTAAGAAACTTGCGTGTGTTGGCAATAAAAATTAAATTTAAGAATGAAAAAAGTTGGTGGTTTTATAATTTTTATTTTTCTCCCACTCTTTTCAATCGCTCAAAACATTTCACTTAACCATACAGGCACCCAGTTTGATGGCTTCGAAAATCCTGTACAGCAAAGTTTCCAAAAAGATTTAAGTCGCAAATATGCGGTTACGTTATTTCCTCATATTAATGCTTTTGTTTATTTTAAAGGAGATGCCGAATCTGTTTTTAAAAAGTTTTTGTTTACCAGAATACTTTCTGGAAATGCTATTGGCAACCTTGACCAAGGCAAAACAAATCACTTAATTTTTAATGCTAATAATTACTTGGCCAACTTTAAGATTTTTATGGGTAGAGATTATAACCGCGAATTGGGTTTTTCTTTACAATTAAAAGATGAAGGCGAGGCAATGGTGACCAACGAAACCTTTGCGATACTGGGTAATTATCGAAATTTTACGAAGCCGGTTTACATTAATCCCTTCAATTCCAGCGGTTTTAACCAATCTTATTGGCAATTGGGAGTAACTTACCGCGAAAATTACAATGATAAGTGGGGCTTTGGCGCTAAATTAAGTTTGCTTAATGGCTTAATATATAACAGGGCAAATGTTTACTCGTCAGAACTAACAGTCAACGGAAATTCCACTTATGATGTTAAAGCAAAAGGAACTTACACATCAAGCTTTGGATTTAATAAACTCGACTTTAACTATCTGCTGCCAAATCTAAAAAATATTGGCGCCGCGGTTAGCCTAGCTGCCGCTTACCAAACACCATCGGGCTACTATTTTACCGCTAATTTGAAAGATGCCGGGTTTATACGCTGGGGCAAAAAAACAGCAAATTATACCTTTGACACAACTGTTTCCAACCTAGATCCGCAAGCGGCTGATGTTTCCAAAGAGTTTTTTGATGCCGTACAGAAAGATGCCAACTCTACCGAAATTAAAAAGGCCTTTTACAGTAAAATAAATACTAAACTAGAAGTTGCAGCATCAAAGCAATTTGGCTTTTACAAACCTGTTTTAGTGGCCTCGAAGAGTGTTTTTAACCCGCAAGGACAGTTTGCCCTAATCAATAATTTCCAAAAAAATGCTTTTTTTTTTAGTTTAAACGCCATTTACGATAGGCAAAGCAAGTTCAATTTAGGCTCGCAGTTAATGGTAAAATCTGCTAATATGGAATTTTATGCAGGTAGCGAGGAGCTTTTCCCTACCTATTACCTAGGCAAATCTTATATCACTAAAAATGAAAACATTGGCAAAGGAGCGCCTAGAGCAAATTTCTATATGGGCATCAATGTTAAATTTGGCGAAAAAGTGCAAAGCATAGGAAATGCCGAATTTATACCAGGCTTAAATGATAAAGAAACAGGCTACGTTTATAGGTTGAGCAAAAGGGAAAAGAAAAGAATCCACAAGACTGAAAAAGCAAGAGATAAAGCTGCTCGTAAAAACAACAAACGTAACAGAAAGCGCTAAGCTTTTTTTATACCGGCTATAAATTCTTTAAGGTAAAAAGGTTCAAAATAGGCAACATCCACAAATTCTTTGTTATTAAACTTTTCAAACGCTGGCGTGGTAAGGTCTCTTGCCGAATTGGTATAATCGCCCATCACCCTTGCATTTAAATTTGAACCAAGTAAATCCTCGCATTTCTCTGCCCCGTCTCCAAAAAAGTAAACGGTATGGTTTTCCAAAACCTCGCTAAAACTATCTCCGTTTATAATCTTAGCGGTTGTAGCTAGCAGTTCATTTTCATTCCCGTCAAAAACTGCGCAATACACTTCCATTCTACGGGCATCTATCATCGGGCAAAATAAAGTGTTTGCTTGCACACTAAAGTATTTACTTTTAAAGCCGCTGACCATCGCTGATAATGTATTAACTTCAATCAAAGGGATATCTAAAGCATAGCATAAACCTTTGGCGGTTGAAACGCCAATCCTTAATCCGGTGTAAGAGCCCGGCCCCATACTTATGGCAACAGCGCTTAAATCACTCATTGCTTTATTACAGCTTTCAAGCACTTCTTCAATAAAGAGGGTAATATTTGCCGCGTGGATATTTTTACCTGTTTCTTCTTTCAACGCTAAGCATCTTCCGTTTTCGGATATCGCTATGGAACAGGTTTGCGTAGCAGTTTCTATTTGCAGAATTGTTGACATATTGTTAAGCTAAGGAACAGGGTCATGACCGTGGCTGCCCCATGGGTGGCATTTGCCAATTCTTTTAAGGGTAAGCCAGCCGCCCCTAAACGGCCCGTGTTTTTGAATAGCCTTAATACCATATTGCGAACAAGTTGGCGTAAACCGACAAGAGTTACCTAATAGCGGAGAAATAAAAAGCTGGTACACTTTAATCACCAATAAAAAAATAAAAGAAAAAAGCTGCTTAAGCAGGGCTAACATTACTTATTTGTTTTAGACAATCGCCAAACATCAACTTCATTTTTTTTTCAAGGAAAGCAAAATCATGAATTTCTTTGCCCACGTAGCTTATAGAAAAAAGTATTTTTTTGTGCGACGAGTTTAGCGGCCGGTAAAATAGTGATTCTTTATTTAAACGATAAGCTTCTTTGATGCGCCTTTTTATCAAGTTACGATCAACGCTGTGCTTAAACCGCTTTTTTGGTACTGCAACCACAACCTGTGCTGGAAAAATTTGATGCTCATCAGGAGATGTCAACCAGGTTAGCCGAAACGGATAAAATAAAAAAGAAGAACCGTTTTTAAAAAGCTCATCTAAAAGCTTTTTGCTACATAACCGTTCTTCTTTTTGAAAATTGTATATTTTGTTTGCCATTCCCGATTTTTAAAGATTTAAACACCGGCTAATTATCAAAGATAAAATGATAATTAAAGAGCAATCAAACTTATGCCTTATGACGACGCTCGTCTGAAACCGTTAATCTTTTTCTGCCTTTTGCTCTTCTGGAAGCCAATACCCTTCTACCATTAGCGGTAGACATTCTTTCTCTAAACCCGTGTTTATTTCTTCTTTTTCTTTGAGAAGGCTGGAATGTTCTTTTCATGATGTTATCTTGTAAATCTCTCTTTTAAAATCAAGAGTGCAAATATAGGGTTGTTATTTTAAAAAAGCAACGTTTGCTTAAAAAAATGCTGCTTTAATTAAACTCCTATTTTACTTGTTTTTTAGCAAATCTCTTATTTCTGTTAACAGCACTTCTTCTTTGGTTGGCGCTGGTGGCGTGGCGGGCTTAGCTACCTCTTTTTTCTTTAAAGAGTTAAGGCCTTTAATAATCATAAACAGCACTAAAGCAACAATAATAAAACTGATAACAGCAGATAAAAAGCTACCATATTTTACCGTTCCAAATATGGTTAACTCTTCTATATTAGTTAAATGGGCAGCGTCTAAAGCTGGCTTTAACAGCAGCGGTGTAATAATATCCTCTATAAAAGAGTTAATAATTTTACCAAAAGCGGCACCAATTACCACTGCAACTGCCAAGTCAACTACGTTACCTTTAACAGCAAACTCCTTAAATTCTTTTACAAATCCCATATTTATTTCGTTTAATTATCCAAATTAAAAAAATTAATGCTTAATTCAATTAAATTTTAATAAAAATTGTTTTGCGTTAATTTGGTTTGAAAATTGTAGGGGAAAAATATCCCATCTTTTTTTAACTTTGATTACATTCATATATATATGCTAAAACAAAATCTTCAGCAAAAGCTTTTACAAAAACTTTCTCCGCAACAAATACAATTTATTAAACTCTTGCAGGTGCCTACGGTATCTTTAGATACGAGGATAAAAGAAGAGTTGGAAGAGAACCCAGCCCTAGAAGACTTGAGCCTTGCGGATATGAGCGAACCTGTTGAGGAATATCCAGACAGAGACCCAGACGACATCAAAACTGAAAGCCAAGAAGAATCTACCGATGAATTTAACGTTGACGACTATTTGCAAGACGATAACATAAATGATTACGGAAGCAGATACGACAATAACGACGATGAAGATGATAAAAAAGAACTCCCTTACGCAGTAACCAATACTTTTTTTGAAAACTTACAAGCACAGTTAGATTTAGTAAATCTGGAAGACAAGGAATACATGATTGCCCAGCAGGTGATTGGCAGTTTAGATGATGATGGATATTTACGCCGGGCAATTCCTTCACTTATTGATGACCTGGCATTCTCGCAAAATATTTTTGCCGAAGAAGAAGAGGTTGAGGATATGTTAAAAGTTATCCAAACCTTTGATCCAGCCGGTATTGGCGCCCGGGATTTGCAAGAATGCTTGCTTATTCAGTTAAGAAAGAAAGATAACACAAACGTTATCATTAAAAAAGCCATAGAAATTGTAGAACACCACTTGGATGAGTTTACAAAAAAACACTACGATAAGCTGGAAAAATCGCTTAACATCAGCTCCGAAGAGCTAAAGGAAATCGTTGGCGAAATACTTAAATTAAACCCTAAGCCAGGTGATTCGGGCGCATCAAATGTGAAACAAATGCAGGTGATTCCTGATTTTCACATTGCCAAAAACGAAGGCGTTTTAACACTTACATTAAACTCCAAAAACGCACCCGAATTACGCGTAAGCAAATCTTATCAAGAGATGTTTCAACATTACGAAAAAACATCAGATAAGGACAAAAAACTAAAAGAAGCAGTGCAGTTTGTAAAACAAAAATTAGATTCTGCTAAATGGTTTATTGATGCAATCAAACAAAGGCAACAAACTTTGCTAAAAACGATGAATGCCATTATGAACTACCAATATGATTTCTTTTTGTCTGATGGCGATGAAAGAAATTTGAAACCCATGATATTAAAAGACATTGCCGACCGTATTGGGATGGATATTTCAACCGTTTCAAGGGTGGCAAATTCAAAATATGTACAAACAGAGTTTGGAACATTTTTACTAAAATCTTTTTTTTCTGAAGCAATACAAACCGACAGCGGCGATGAAGTTTCTAACAAAGAAGTGAAAATGATATTAGAAGAGTGTATTGGAAAAGAGAATAAACACAAGCCACTTGCTGATGAAAAACTTACAGAAATATTAAGGGATAAAGGTTACAATATTGCCCGAAGGACGGTAGCAAAATATCGCGAGCAACTGGGCATACCGGTGGCTCGACTAAGAAAAGAATTATAGAGACAGAAGAAAGCCGGCACTAAAAACCGGCTTTTTTTATGACTTGGCTACTTTACAATCGTTAAATATTTTGAATTTTTATACATTAGATAAATGCAATGGTTACACAAATTTTTGTTACGTTTTAAGTTTTACCGCACTTTTATAGCGTGGACAAAATACATTGTGCTGCCCGGCTTTAGCCCGCTTCCGCTTTACACTGTCGCAGTTTTTTTCTTTCAAGAAATACAAAAAGACTCGCTGGTAAATAAGGCCTCTTCTTTAGCCTATAATTTTATGATGGCGCTTTTTCCGTCTATTATCTTTTTATTTACGCTTATCCCCTACATACCAATAAATAATTTCCAAAACCAATTAATGGCTATTATCGCATTGCTTTTACCAGAGAATGCTTACTTGGCGTTTGAATCTACTTTAGAGGATATCGTAAAAAATCAAAACGGCAAGCTTTTATCTTTAGGATTTGTGTTGGCTCTATTTTTTGCCACCAATGGCATAAATACGCTTATGCAGGCGTTTAACAAATCATCATTAATTGTAGAATCGCGTAGTTTTATTAAACAAAGGTTTGTTGCATTAAACCTTACACTTTTAACCGCGTTTTCTCTGATAACAGGCGTTGCCGTAATGGTTATTGGCGAGTTTGTAATTACGTTTATCCGTAATGAATTGCACTTAAAAGACGGAGCTTTTTGGATTTATCTGATTATGATTAGCCGCTGGGTAATTATTATTGTGGTTTACTTTGTAACCACCTCTTTACTTTACCGTTATGGCCCCGCAAATTCAAAAAAATGGAAGTTTTTTAGTGCGGGTTCGTCGTTGGCGACCATATTAGCAGTATTAACTTCCTTAGGTTTCACGTATTACATCAATAATTTTGGAACGTACAATAAACTGTATGGCTCCATCGGTACGCTTTTGGTGGTGATGATTTGGCTGTACCTAAATTCACTGATTTTATTGATTGGATTTGAGCTGAACGCGAGCCTGGATTTATCTAAACGAAGTATAAAACTGGTAGTGCCGCCAAAATTAAATACTTTTAAATCTTAATGACCTGAATTTGATTATTAATCAGTAGTTTGATAATGATTTGGGCGTTTTCACACGCTGTCCGTTTTATCTTTTTGGCCGAAAAAGCCAAAAAGGATGTCACTTCCATCGTTAACGCAACTGCCAGGGAGGCGATGGGTACTAAAATGATTTTGCAATAAACGTTCCCATTTCTCGAATTTTTTAGAAAGGCAACCAAATAAAAAAGGCTTATTACAAAAATTTGCAACAAGCCTTTTTCAATTTTTTTTTGTCTGTTAATATCCTGCGTTCTGAACTAATTTTGGATTAACCGTAATTTCGTTAAACGGAATCGGGAATGTCCAAGATCTAGAAGTTGGCGCAACAGTACAATTGGTAGAACCAGAAAAACCGCTTGCCCCACATTCGGTTCTGTTGATGGTTTTGGTTGTCCTTTTTATATCAAACCACCTGTGTCCTTCGCCGATTAGCTCTACCCGCCTTAAAATGCTTATTGCATCTAAAAGAGCAGCGCCAGATTGCGTACTTGTTGGTACACCTCTATTGGTTCTTAATAAATTAACATCATCAATTGCCGTAACATCACTTGCTTTTTCTTTCGCTTCTGCTCGCATTAATAAAATTTCGCCCGATCTAAAAACTTTGAAACTCGCTACTCTAGGATACTTGTAGCATATAGTTCTACCAAAGCCAGCGTTTCCGGCAACATTAAATTTAATAATGCTTGGATCAACGTACGCTCCGCCTAAACCTTGGATAATAGTAGATAACGGGGTTGCTACCCTGTAATTTACGGCAGTACCGTTGGTAGCCAATCCTGGCTTTAAAGAACCATCTGATGGAATTGCCCAAATTACGCCAGAAGGTGGGTTTGCTTCGCCTGCGGTTGAAAAAGTTGCAACATAATCTGCTGCATTAGAAACAGGTCTTAAGCTCAAAACTATATTGGCATCACTAATTACTGCTGGCCACTGAGAAGCGTAGTAATTAACCCTGGTGCGCATAGCATAAACAGTAACGCTATCTATATAATTTTTAGCAGTGTTAGCTGTTGGATTACCTCCTTTTCTAAACTCAACCAGAGACGAACTTAAATCATTGTAAATATTATCGTAAACTTCTTTCACGGTATTTCTGGCAGGCAAATCACCAAAAGGGTCTAATGCATTAAACGTTTTCACGTAAGGAACTGCCAAGGACGAAGAGTTTCTGCCAAAATCTGGCGCAAAGTACCTCATCAAATCAAAATGAGCATGTGCCCTAATTGCTAAAGCCTGTGCTTTAATCCTAAAAGCTTGCTGAGCAGTAGCAGGATCATCTTCAAAACGCTGTACCGACTGCAGGATGTTGTTGGCTCTGGATATGATTTCGTACGGCTGTCTAAATGCCCCTAAAATAGCTCCATTATCAGAATTGTAAGTCATTTCTGACAGTTCTTTCCAGTTGCCTAAACTTTCTGTTACTTCTATAAAGTCATCACCCATTAAATCTGGCAACGCACTCCAAGCGCTAGCCGAGCCAGATGCGGCCACGTTATTATAATAGCTACTGCTTTTAAACCCGTTATAACAACCATTTAAAGCACTATTTAAATCAGAAATTGTTTTTATTTCAGTTAATTGCGTTTGAGGCTGAATATTTAATCGTTTCTCGCAAGAAACTATAATGAACATTCCCAATAATACAGCGGGAATTATGAGGTATTTAATTTTATTATTCATAACGTATTTGCTAAAAAGTAAGATTTAAACCAAAAGTGACTCTTTTTATTGAAGGATACTGAGCACCGCTCACAGATGCACCCGCTCCACTCGAGTCGGTTATACTTGAAACCTCAGGATCCCATCCCTGAAAATCTGATGCAGTGTACAGGTTTTGTCCCTGAATAAACAACCTAACTTCTTGTACATTAATTTTTGAAATTAACGCTTTTGGTATGCTGTACGCTAATTGTACATTTCTTAATCTAAAGAAATCGCCTTTCTCCAAAAATCTAGTGGTGCGTAATTGTGTTGTTTCACTTAAAGAAGGAAAGTCTGTGATTTGCCCAGGAGTGGTCCAAGCGTTTAATGCATTTCTAGAGAACCCTAAATAACCCGCAAAGTCAGATCTTTCAACATTTGTTCTGGCATTGTTGTAAACGTAATTACCAAAAGAATAAACCCCAAGAACGGATAGCTCTAATCCCTTATAACTAAAGTTAGCGTTTAGTCCTGCATTATGAGGTGCGTCACTACTGCCTAAAACACGATTATTCTTTGGGTCGTAAGTGGTTGTTACACTCCCGTCCAATGCCCTGTACTGTGATTTACCCGTAGCCGGATCAACACCAACAAAAGGCACTAAATAAAAGCTATTTAAAGGAGCACCTACCTTTAGCACCTGAAAATCGTTAAATAATTGTAAATCTTGGTTGTCTGGTAACGACTTAACGTTACTAAGGTTATAAGCATAATTAGCATTCAGATTAAATTTGAACTTATCATTGTCGATAACTCTTAAACCAACTGTTGCTTCAATTCCTTTATTTTCCAATTTGCCAACATTACTTAAAATATTGCCATTACCGCCGCTAGTTGCGGGCACATATTTGCTAAAAAACAAGCCATCGGTTAAACTATTATAATAATCTAACGTTGCGGTTATTCTACTATCAAATAATTCAGCATCTAATCCAATATTAATTGTTTTTTTCTTTTCCCAAGTAAGTTGATTGTTTCCTAACCTGCTTATCTGTAAAGAACCTTGTCCTGCGTACGTATCTCTAGAATACTGTTGTAAATATGGGAAGTTACCAATGCCATCTTGGTTACCGGATGCGCCGTAACCAACGCGTAGTTTCATAAAATTTATTGTTGGTATAGCTTTCATAAATTCTTCATCACTAATAACCCATCCTCCGCTGATAGATCCGTAGTTGATAAACCTGCCTTGCTCGCTTAACCTAGAAGAACCATCTCTACGACCAACTAACGATAGAAAGTATCTGTTCTTGAACGAATAATCCGCAGTTCCGAAAAATGAACTTATCGCGTTATCATTTGGAAACCCACCGCCAACAACAGGTATATACCCGTTTGTAGCGGTACCCGCTACCAAACCTGCTTCATTTTTAAATGGCAACAATAGGCCGTAGCCTGCGTAATTAAAAGACCTAGCTTTTGCTCTCACAACTTCTGTTGCTAAAGCCGCGTTTAACTTATGCTCTTTTTTTACATCTAAAAAACTACTGTAGTTTAAGCTGTTAGTAGCGGTAAAAATATAGTTTCTAACAGAACCTCTGTCTACTTCGCCTTGCCCCCTAAAAGTGGACCCGTAGGCTATACTTTGTAACGTAGATTGGGTTCCATTATTTATAATAGTAAAATCTTCTAATTGTGAGAAATCAATACCTGCATTAATTTTATAAGTTAGGCCTTTGATAAAAGGTATCTTATATAATAAGTAGGTGCTTACGTCTCCTTTAATTTGAGAATTACTTCTTTTATTCTCTTTTAGTTCTTCTATTGGATTTGTCCAAAATGCAACACCCTGTATTGATTTTGTGTAGGCGCCAGACGCTGTATATGGCGTTTCATAAGGGTATGCCCAAAGCACATTGTTTAACGGAGAACCAACCCCTTGGTTACCTTCTGCGGTATAAACAAAGTCAGAATAACCAGCGGCAATGTTGGTACCGATGGAGACATTTTTTTCTTTATGAGCTACGTTTAACCGGATGTTATATTTTTTAAGTCCGGTTTCTATAACCACCCCTTTTTCGTCGTAATAACCAAGCGAGCTATAAAACGTAGTTTTATCATTTCCGCCCGAGGCAGAAAGTTGATGCGACTGAGTTAAGCCATCCTGAAAAACATAATCACCCCATTTTGTGTCAATTTTCTTTAACTCTGCTACTTCTGCAGGCGTCCAACCGTTTGGGTTTCCTGCTAAATTAACCTCAAAATCTAGCTCCTCTGCACTGTTCATTAATTTTAGCTTGTTTTCTGGGAGTCTGGACTTTCCAACTTGCATATCATAGTTTAACCTTAAATCGCCTGCTTTTCCCTTTTTTGTTGTAACTACGATTACACCGTTTGCGCCCCTTGAACCGTAAATTGCTGTAGATGCCGCATCTTTCAATATGGTAACGCTTTCAAAATCGTTTTGATTAATAGTGCTGAAATCAGCAGCTGAAATTTGAACACCATCTAAAATGTACAATGGAGAAACCGAGCCGTTGATAGATCCTCTCCCTCTAATTACAACGTCTGCGGACCTACCGGGTTGGCCGGAACCTGTTTTAACATTTAAACCAGCAGCCTGCCCCTGCAGTAATTGATCAAAAGACCCATTAGCTTGCGACATTGAACTTTCTATGGAGACAGTAGAAACTGCTCCAGAATATTCTCTTTTTGTTTTAGGGGCGTAACCCGTAACTACCACTTCTGATAAAGCCTTTTGGTCTTCTTCTAATTTGACATTGTTTACAGCGGAGATGGGAACTTCCTTTGAGCTATACCCGATATACCCAAAGACTAAGCTTTTTGCGTTAGCAGGCACAACTAACCTAAAATTTCCGTCAGCATCTGTTTGCGTACCTTTAGATTTGTCTCCTTTAACGGTAACGCTCACTCCTGGTAAAGGCAATCCATCGGTAGCACTTGTTACTTTTCCTTTAACGGTTTTATCTTGTGCAAATACAATAGAAACCATGAAAAAGCATAGTAGTAAATAGGTTTGTAATATTTTTTTCATAAAACGTTGCTTTTTTAAAAATCTAAGATAGTGTTATTTATTTTTTAAATAAAAAAACGAAGATACATTAGTTAATTTCCCGTAAAAGAGCTAATACTAAACTAAATTTAAAATTAAGTTAAAAAAATCATCTATTTAGATTAAAAAATGGTTAATTATTTTTTAAAAGAATATTTACGGAAAAATTACTACCAAAAATATCTTACAATATTGAATTTATGTTGAAATTATTTTTTATCTAACCTGTATTTGAGTAAAAAAATTGAAAACTCTCATTCTTAAGAAGAAAAAATTAAAAAATCAATAAAAAACCCCGATATGTTTCCAATATCGGGGTTCACCTATTTGCAAAATGCAATTCTTACATCTGGTCTAACGTTTTTTTAACCTCTGCGGCCTTATCAAGTTTATTCAGCTTAATGTAAACCTCTCTTAAAGTAGTTAGCGTATTAACATCCTTTGGATTTAGCTCTCTTGCCTTTTCTAGTAGAGGCAAAGCATTACCTAACTCGGTTTCAAACTTCTTTTTTAAAGCATTGTACTTTGCATCAGACGTTTTATTTTGAGGCAGTTTATTAGCTTGCGTAATGTATTCGTTCCCGGTGTTAATGTAAATTACCGCTAGGTTGTAGATTGCATCTGAATAAGCCGGATCAATTTCTAAAGCTTTTTTATAACTTTCTACAGCTTTCTCATTTTGCTTATTTGCAGAATAAGCAATCCCCGCAACAAAGCGCAAAGTTTTGTTAGTTGGATCTTTGCTTATCGCATTCTCAATCTTCGTGATCTGCTTTGCGGCTTCGCCTCTATTTAAATAAATGTTTAATTCGTCATAAATAAGGTTCATGTTTTCCGGGTGCTTTTCTCTGCCTTGCTCAATCACCTTTAAGGCACCAGTTGTATCATTTTTAGCCAAATAAACACGCTCTAATTCTTGATACAAGTTTGGGTTTTTTGGATTTATTTCAATGGTTTTGGTGTAATACTTAATAGCCTCATCGTACATTTGCGAGCTGTTTGCCGCAATTGCGGTGTACATATTAAATAAGGAATCATTCGGCATTACATCGGCAATAAACTTAAAAGATTTATAGGCTTCCTTGTAGTCCTTTTTGTTGAATGCGGCAACACCTTTATTCTGCATCATAATAGAAAGATTTTTCTCGGCACTTTCTATAATATTCGCATACTCCTTTTTTGAATCGTACGCTTTGGCTTTAACTATTGCTTCCTGCGCTAAATTAAATGCAGTATCTGCATTGGCTTTATTTACCGTGTCTGTAACAGATATTGCAGATAATATTAATGAGCGGTACGCCCAAAGTTCTGGGTTGTCTGCAGTTTTTGAATTGGCCATTGCCTTATCTGTAGACTCTTTTGCTAAATTTAGCGTCTCCAACTGCTTCTTCATCGGAGACTTTGTTTGCATCCCTACCTCGTAGAGCGCATAGTTATTTTTTGCTGCGTTAATTTCGCTTTTTTGGGCATTAGCTGCAAAAAAGAAGGAAACAAGCAAAATGCTTAAAATTGTCTTTTTCATTTCTGAACCTTTTTTGTGTTAATTTTTAGTCTTCATTATTATCATCGTCTTCGCCATCCTCTGCCGCATCATCCTCGTTAACATCCTCATCACCATCAACTTCATCTGCACTCGCTTCAACTACATCCGTTTCATCAATAACTACCGCTTCTGTTTCCTCTTCTTCATCATGTTGAACTTTAGCTACTGATGCAATTGAATCTTCTCCTTTAAGGGTAATCAATCTCACCCCTTGCGTAGCTCTACCCATCACACGTAAGTGACTCATTGCTATCCTTATAACAATTCCAGAACGGTTAATGATCATCAAATCATCGCTATCTGTAACGTCTTTTATAGAAACTAATTGCCCGGTTTTTTCGGTAACGTTGATGGTTTTCACCCCTTTTCCGCCTCTGTTGGTTACGCGATAGTCTTCCACATCAGTACGTTTTCCGTATCCTTTTTCAGAAACCACCAAAATGGTACTTTCAGCGTTTTCGATACTTACCATACCTACCACCTCATCTTTATCATGCGCTAGGCGAATTCCACGAACACCGGTAGCGGTACGTCCCATTGGCCTAACAGTGGCTTCGTTGAATCTGATTGCCCTGCCAGAGCGGAGTGCCATCACAATTTCTGATGAGCCAGAAGTTAAGTTTGCTTCAATTAGCTCATCATCATCGTTAATGTTTATTGCGTTAATTCCATTTGAACGTGGACGACTATAGGCCTGCAAGCTTGTTTTTTTGATGGTACCTTTTTTGGTACACATAATAATAAAGTTGTTTTCCAGATAATCCTGATCTTTAAGGTTAACAACTTTAATGTAAGCTCTTATGCGCTCTTCTTTATCAATATTGATGATATTTTGAATCGCTCTTCCTTTACTGGTACGCGAACCTTCTGGTATCTCAAATACCCTTAACCAATGGCATTTTCCTTTATCGGTAAAAAATAACAGATAGTTATGGTTTGAGGCTACAAAAATATATTCAATAAAGTCGTTATCGCGAGAGTTTGAACCTAAACTTCCTTTACCGCCACGCCCTTGTGTGCGGTACTCGCTTAACGGAGTCCTTTTGATGTAACCTTCTCTGGAAACGGTAATTACCACCTCCTCATCTTCGATGAAATCTTCGGTCATCATCTCTGCCGCCGAGTGTACTATTTGAGTTCTGCGTTTGTCTCCGTACTTTTCTTTCATCTCCGTCAATTCATCTTTGATGATTTGCATACGCAAACCTTCATCAGCTAAAATTGACTGTAAGTATTCGATGGTTTTCATCAATTCGGCATACTCGTCTTTAATCTTGTCTCTTTCCAGACCGGTTAAACGGCGAAGCGTCATGTCCAAGATAGCTCTTGATTGAATATCTGACAAGCCAAATTGCGCCATTAAACCTTCGCGAGCCTCATCTGGCGTTTGCGACGCCCTAATTAACTTAATCACTTCATCTAAATGGTCTAAAGCGATGAGTAAACCTTCTAAAATATGCGCTCTTTTTTGTGCTTCGGCTAACTCAAATTTTGTTCTCCTAATCACCACTTCATGGCGGTGGTCAACAAAATGGCGAATACAGTCTTTCAAGTTCAACATCATCGGTCTTCCGTTAACCAAAGCGATGTTATTTACACTAAAAGAAGTTTGTAAAGCGGTGTGTTTGTAAAGGTTGTTTAAAACGATAGCTGCATTTCCGTCGCGTTTAATTTCATAAACGATGCGCATTCCGTCTCTATCAGATTCATCTCTAATTTCAGAGATACCTTCAATTTTCTTCTCGTTCACCAACTCGGCAGTGCGCTCAATCATCATGGCCTTATTTACCTGGTAAGGTATTTCGCTCACGATGATCCGCTCTCTGTCGTTAGATAAAGTTTCTATTTCGGCAACGCCACGCATCATTACACGACCTCTTCCGGTTTCAAAAGCGTCTTTAACACCCTCGTAGCCGTAGATGATCCCACCCGTTGGAAAATCGGGCGCCTTAATGTGCTGCATCAGTTCGGGAATCTCAATCTCGTTATTATCAATATAAGCAACAATGCCGTCAATAACTTCGGTAAGGTTATGCGGCGCCATATTGGTGGCCATACCTACCGCAATACCAGAACCTCCGTTTACCAAAAGGTTAGGAAATTTAGACGGAAGAACAGTAGGCTCTTCTAAAGAATCATCAAAATTTAAGCGGTAATCAATGGTGTCTTTGTTGATATCTGCCAACATTTCTTCGGCCATTTTTTTAAAACGGGCCTCGGTATAACGCATTGCTGCGGGCGAATCACCATCAATAGAACCAAAATTACCTTGCCCATCTACCAAGGGGTAGCGTAAAGACCAAGGTTGCGCCATACGCACCATGGTATCATAAACAGAGCTATCACCGTGTGGGTGATATTTTCCTAAAACCTCACCCACAATACGGGCAGATTTTTTATAAGGTTTGTTGCTTGCCAAACCTAAATCAAGCATACCATAAAGTACCCTACGGTGTACTGGTTTTAAACCATCTCTTACATCTGGTAAAGCTCTGGAAACAATAACCGACATCGAATAATCGATATACGCCGATTTCATCTCATCCTCAATATTAATTTTAATGATTTTGTCGTGTTGGTCTTCGTTCTGATCCGTTTCTTCAGCCATATTCTTTTTTAAAAACTAAATGGAAACCACTTTAAAAAAAGCGTTTTGCGAAGTTAACAATTTAAGGCAAATAGCCCGCTGCTGTTGATAAATTTTTAAGCAACAAATGACTTCGAAATTTTAGTTTGACATCAGGGGTTTGGCGATTAAACCAAAAGCTAACCTTTAACAATCCCCGCCGAGCTAAACTGCAAATCGTAAAGACGTTTATAGTACCCATTTAAATGCAATAATTCTTGGTGCGTACCCATCTCCATCATCTCTCCTTTTTCCAATACAATAATTTTATCGGCCTTTTGGATGGTTGATAATCGGTGTGCAATTACAATAGCAGTTCGGCCTTCCATCATTTTATCAATAGCGGTTTGGATTAAATGCTCTGTTTCTGTATCTACGGATGAAGTGGCTTCATCTAAAACCAAAATTTTTGGTTGATGCACCAACGCCCTTATAAATGAAACCAGTTGCGCCTGCCCTGCTGATAAAGTGGCGCCACGTTCTTGCACATCGTACTGATAACCGCCCGGTAAACGCATAATAAAATCATGCGCCCCTACATCTTTGGCAGCTTCCATAATTTGCGCTAAACTAATATCCGGATTGTTTAAACTGATGTTATGTGCTATCGTATCAGAAAACAAAAATACATCTTGCAAAACCGTAGCTATTTGCGACCGCAAATAATTTAAATCAAAATCGCTGATGTTGATTCCATCGATGGTTACCTCGCCTTTACTAATCTCGTAAAACCGATTCAAGATATTAATTGTGGATGATTTGCCTGCTCCTGTTGCGCCCACTAAAGCCAACGTTTCGCCTTCCTTTAAGCTAAAGGAGATGTTTTTTAATATCCACTCTTCATCAGTAGGCATTTCTGTGGTTTGCTTATAGGAAAACCAAACGTTAGAGAACTTAATTTCACCTTTCATTGCCGGCAAAGTCACTTTTCCGTTGTTTACCGTTTGTTCGTTGGTATCCAACACCTTAAAAATCCGATCGGCACCCACCATCCCCATTTGTAGCGTATTAAATTTATCAGCAAGTTCTCGAATTGGCCTAAACAACATATTGATGTACATGATAAAAGAAACCACCACGCCCGGTGAAACTTGGTTGGTTAAGATGCTTTTAGAGCCATACCAAACCAGCAATCCTAAAGAAAGCGCCACAATTAGTTCAACCACCGGAAAAAATATAGAGTAGTACCAATTAGAGCGAATGTGCGCATCGCGATGTTCGGCATTGATATGGTAAAACTTGTTGTATTCTTGCTCTTCGCGAGCAAAATATTGTATGATACTAACGCCACTGATGTGCTCCTGCAAAAAGGTATTTAAGTTAGAAACCTGCGTTCTAACATCCTGAAAAGCAGATTTAATAGCTTCTTTGAAAACATAAGTCGCCATCATCAAAAAAGGCATTGGCACCAAAACAATCAGCGTTAAGCGCCAATCGGCATACAACATTACGCCAATAATGGTAATTACCTGCAAACTATCGCCAACGATGGAAATTAAACCTTGACTAAAAATATCGGCAATGGTTTCCAAATCAGAAACGGTACGGGTAATTAACTGGCCAATTGGTGTTTTATCAAAATACTTTAATCGTAATTTTGTAATATGATTAAAAATATCAATTCGTAAATCTTTAATCACCGATTGACCCAATGTGTTGGTTAACAAGGTTTGAAAGTACTGCACCAATGTTTGCAAAAGCAACAAGGCAATCATTAGCAATGTCATATTCAACAGCCCTGTGGTATCGTTAAAAAAAACGTATTTATCTAAAGTGAGTTGGATTAAATAAGGCCTAACCGGCGCTAAAGCCGCCAAAGCCAAGGTTAAAAAAATAGACCAAAAGAAAGCTGATTTGTAAGGTTTGGCGTAAGCAAAAACTCTTTTAAGCAAGCCCCAATCGTAGGTTTTCCCGGTAATATTATCTGCCATTTATAGTATTGATATAAGGATATTTAACTTCTGTTAGAAACAAGCCGCAGGCAGGAACCGAAGCCCCGGCGGCAGACCTGTTTTGACTTTTAATAATTTGGTGCATGCTTTCTGGTGGGATTTTGTTTTTACCCACATCAACCAAAGTACCTACTATTGCCCTTACCATATTGCGTAAAAATCTGTTAGCACTTACGTGGTAAATTAAGCTATCTGTTGTTTCTTCCCACTCAGATTTTTGAATGTTACAAATATTGGTAAAGTTATCTGCGTTTGATTTGCAAAAAGCACCAAAATCTTCATATTGTTTAATAATGGATGCTGCTTTTTGCATTGCCTCAACATCTAATTTGTGTTTTATTAACCAACTTAAGTCCTTTTTAAACGGGTCTTTTTTAAAATGAATATGGTACTGATACGATCTTAAGATGGCATCAAACCTTGCATGTGCATCATTACCTACAGCAATTAATTGTTTTACCGCAATATCATCAGGTAATAAAGAATTGATAGCTTTTAAAAACTTTTCCTGGTCAATTTCTACCTGATTTGGCAAATCAACATGAGCATAAAAAGCCGTTGCGTGAACGCCAGCATCTGTTCTGCCGCAACCAATCGTTTCTACCTGAAATCTAAAAAATACGTTTAGTGCTTTATCTAAAACCTGCTGAACCGCTAAAGCGTTTGGCTGAAACTGCCAACCATGGTAAGCGGTTCCTTTGTAACTTAAACTTAAAAAATATCTTTTTGTTTGTTGCACCGCACAAATTTAGCGCTTAAATAATTTATCAAAGAATAAGATTGTTGTTTTAACTTTGACAGATATTTTTTAGCGTTAAATCAAATTAAAAACAGCATGATACAAAGAATTCAATCCATCTATCTTTTTTTAGCTTCTTTAGCTATTTACGCATTATTCCTTTTTCCGGTGGTTAACCTATTTTCTGCTTTTGGCGCAAAAAAAATAATGGTTACCGGTGTTTTTGAACTCATCAATAACCAACTTGCGCAAACAGAATCTTTTACCCTGTTAACCATTGCTACAGCTATTTTAGGGGTAATTCCAATTGTCCTCATCTTTTTTTACAAGAACAGAAAAAGGCAGGCGACTTTGGTTTATTTAAATGTGTTTTTGGTGATTGGCTACAGCTTTTGGTTGGCACAAACTATAAAAGGCGCTGCGGGCAAAACTTTAGAAATTAGCGATTACAGCGTTGGTGCAGGTTTAACCTCCGTTACCATCCTATTTTTGATTTTAGCAGCAAAGGGGATTTTGAAAGATGAGAAGTTGGTAAAATCAGCAGATAGGTTGAGGTAAAATTAAGGAATGTTTCAATTTTTAAGTTATTTGATCTTTTTTTTATGTTTTTGATGATTTTCATGCTATTTTTTTTTTGACAACAAGCTTTAAGTCATTACTTTGGGGTTCACTAAAAAAATTATCGTATGAAAAAAATTTTACTATTATGCTTACTTACCAGTTTCTACTTTAAATCGGAAGCGCAGTTATTTACTCAAAGTTTTAATTCATCAACTACGGTAGCAGATTATGTGAGTGCTACCCCAAACACTGGGCAGTTTACAAGTATCAGTAACGGATCTAATAACGCTAGTTCAATTACTGGCGGTGCGCTAAGATTTACTAAAACCGGAGGTAGTAGTGGCTATTTTGCAAGAACTGCCGGCTTTGCTGCTACTCCAACCTTGGTTCAAATCAAGTTTGATTTTCAAATATCGTCGCAGGCAAGTGGTGCAGACTATCAAGCTTCTTTTTACGTTGGAGATGCGCTTACTGACAATGTTAATATTACAAATGCGAATTTTCATAGTAGGATAAGTTTTAATTTTAGTGCAACGGCCGGTTCCTTCGGATTGAGGGATGTAGGCGCTAGTACGAATGGCGCTAATACTTATTCTGGCAAACAAACTATTACATTTGTTGTAAATAATTCTGGAATTACACAATCCTACACTTCGCCAAGCGGAGGGAGTGAAAGTATTGCAAATGACACTTATGACATTTGGGTTGGCTCAACCAAAGAAATCAATGATGGGGCAGCCACCACACCCACAGATGAACTAAAACAATTTAAATTTTTCTACCCAAGTGGGAACGTAAATGCTACTTTAGATTTTGATAATTTTGTAATTACAGAACTAGCAACCCTCCCAATCTCTCTAACATCTTTCACTGCAAAGCCTGTTGACAAGAGCATTTTATTAAACTGGACAACAGCATCAGAAAAAAATAATCAGAAATTTGAAGTGTTAAAATCTGCGGACGGGAAAACTTTTAAAACAATTGCCTCGCTTGACGGCGCCATAAACAGTGACGTTGAAAAGAAATACAGCTTCGCAGATGAAAATCCGTTTGCCGGAACAAATTACTATCAATTGAAACAAACGGATGTTGATGGCGCTAGTTCGTATTCAAACGTAATAACAGCA
>DASVGY010000173.1:0-7353 GCA_036379295.1 Pelobium sp. | reverse complement strand
AAAAGGATTAGTAGGTTGTAATTTAATTGCTTTAATTTGCAACAAAAACTCAGCAATTTTCTGTTCAATCTCACTTTTGTTGTACATGGCGCAAAAATACAATATTTATATTAACGAGAAGTCCTTAATTATTACTTCTCAACTTCCGGAGGGATTAACGAATTATCAACCAGTTGAGATTCAAGGATTTGATTTTTTAAAATTTTATCAGGCTTTAGCTAAAAACCCTAATTACGTATTTGTGTTGCTCAGCAACGATCCTAAAACTACGTTTAAAACCATAAAAAGAAAGCTGAGGATAATTGAGGCCGCAGGTGGCTTGGTATGTAATGAAGCTGGGAAATATTTGTTTATTTTTCGTCACTCGCGATGGGATTTACCTAAAGGAAAGCTTGAGCTTAACGAAAAGAAGAAGGATGCAGCTGTGCGAGAAGTGGAGGAGGAGTGTGGCCTAAAAATTAAAAAGCTGAAAGCAAAAATTACTAAAACCTACCATGTTTACGAGATTAAAGGAAAACCTGTTTTAAAGATTTCTCATTGGTACGCTATGGAGGCAAAAGGGAGTCAGAAACTAACCCCACAAATAGAAGAGGGAATAACCGAGGTGAAATGGTTTGCTAAACATGATTTTGCAATAGTTAGGGCAAATACTTTCGGTAATATTTTGGAGGTGATTGAGCTGGTTGGTTAGGTTGTTAGGTGTCCGTTTGTTAGTTTTAGCCAGAATATGTGCACTGTTACCTCAAAAGTGTTTAACGTTTTACTCCCTCTTCTTCGGAGAGTGTTGGGCTGAGGTTTTCATTTTCTTTTAGATTTTTCCCAAGCTGCGGATTGGCTCCCTTTAAAATACCTAAGTGTACCGGCAATAGTGGCATAATTCATCATGCAGAAATAAAATGGAATAAACAGTATTTTTATTTTGATTGATTTTGATTCTAATATGGCACCAATGATTGCTGCAACGTAAAATAAAAGCTGTAAGGCTAAAACTGTTTGGTACAATACCAAGCCCGGTTTTAATAGGCAGATCAAAACGTTAAGGATGAACACCGCAACCATCAACCAAGGAGTTACGGTCCATCTCAAAACCCGGTGGCTAATATATTGGAAAGTAAGGATTGGGTTTTGGAAAGGATTTGCTGATTTTTTTAGCCTAAAAATAGATTGAATACCACCCGCGGCAATTCTTATTTTTCTTTTGAGTTCCTCTTTGCTGTTTGCGGATGAGGTTTCCAAAGCGTAAGCGTTGGGTTCATAGGCTATAACATAACCATTTTCGGCAATGCGCATGGCAATCATGTGGTCATCTACAATCGTGTCTGATTCAACAGGCGGATAAAGTGCGGTTTTAATGCTGAACAACTCACCAGCAGCGCCAACGTTAGAGTAAAGTTGGTAGTCCCATTTTTTTAGAGTGGATTCATATTTCCAGTAAAAGCCTTCGCCCGCAGCGCTAGCGTCGGCGGTTTTATCAACCATTATGCGTTTTTCGCCAGCAACAGCGCCAACTTTAGGGTTTTGGTAGTGTTTAACCAATTCTTTTATTGCGGCTGCATTTAAAAATGTATTCGCATCCGTAAAAACGGTTACTTCGCTTTTTATCAGCGGAATTGCTCTTTTGATAGCGGCCATCTTGCCTGCCCTAACATCTTCGTGTAAAAGCGTAAGCTCCTTAAAATTAGCTACTAATTTTGGTGTTTGGTCGCTGGAGCCATCGGTGATAAAAATTATTTGTAATTTTTCTTTTGGATAATCTAATGCTAAGCAATTTTTAATTTTATCTTCAATAATATCTTCTTCGTTAAAAGCGGCTATTAGTAAGGAAACTGTGGGGAGATCTGCGTTTACCGAAAAGTTAAAGGGTTTTACAAATATTTTTTTAAGCTTTATTAGCGTAAACAAAAGCAGGCCATAACCAAAAAAAGTGTAAAAAATCACAAACAGGAAAAGCCAAAAAAGTACTATCATCATTTTATTTTAAAGCCTAAAGTGCTGCTGTTTTTACCATGTGTTAAATTCCAAAAAACTGCTTTAAGTACCCACGTTGTTAAGTTTTTTTTACCGCTTAACAAATAGCCAAACAGCATTTTGGGGCATGCGATAAGTATATAGTAAACGCTAAATATTAAGGTATTGAGTAGGCTGGTATTTTTACGGATGAAAAGCATTCGGTTACGGGTTATAAAGTACGTTTTAATCGGGCTTTCTTTCCCCACCGATATAGATTCTTTATGAAAAACATGAGTTTTGCCAGTAAAGTAAATACGTTTTCCTATTCTTTTAAATTTTTCGCACCAATCCAGCTCTTCGTAATAAAGAAAGTAACTTTCGTCCATTAAGCCTGCTTTAGCTAAGTCTTGTTTTCTGCACATCACCGCCGCACCGTGGCAAAAACCAGTTTCTCTTGTAATGCCATCAAACTGACCTACGTTTTTTTCGTACTGCCCAATCTGCTTATTTCTTGCTGTAAGGTAGTTTAAAGGGGTGTATCCAGCATATTGAATTACAGATTTATCATCATGGTAAAGAATAAGCGGGGATAATAAACCGATGTTTTTATTTCCTTCAAATTCTTTAACCATTTGTGAAATGCAATCTTTTTCTACCTCGGTATCGTTATTTAAAAGAAAAATATAGTCACCCTTTGCAACTTTAATCCCTAAATTATTACCTCCGGCGAAACCTAAATTGTGTTTTGTACGAATAAGGATAAGATTTGGAAAAGTTTGGTGGAATTTGGCTTCGTGATTTTCGTTGCTCGCATTATCTACCAATATCACTTCAAAGCTTTTAAAGTCTTGCTGTTTTAAAGATTGAAGCAGCGCAATTGTTGCCTCTGGCTGGTTAAAGTTTACGGTTACAATTGATACGAGGGTCATCCAAAAAAAATGAGGTTGCTAATTTAAAAAAATTGTTTCAACGCAAAATACAATTAACAAGATGGAAAATTCAATAAGCTTAAAAAATATGCAGGAAGTTTCAATAGATGAGAAGTTAAACGAACTAATTGGTGTACTTAACAGAAGCGATATCAACTCTGCCAATATCAAAAACCTACAGCATAAGTTTAACAGCGCTATTGATAATAAGCTAACAGAAGCTGAATTGATTGCAGAGTTTAAAAAAGTTGACGATGACGAATTATCGAGGTTAGAGAAGTTGGATAAAATTGAATCCATCTTAAAAAATAATTATATAGATACTAAAGTGGTAAAGTCGGCGGCAATAAAACGATATGTTGAAATGCTGATTCCTGTGGCGATAGGCCTGGTAATGCTTACTTTAGGTTTAGCAATGATTATTATGCCAGCGCCACCATACTTTGAAATGTTTACAATTTTTTACTTTAGTGCAAATGATGGTTTTACTTTGATGGATTTAATATCTTTAATTATTGTTTTAACCGGCGTTTTTATGATAGTTAAATCGTATTTTAAGTTTGCAAACCAGTATTAAGTGAGTAAAAAAATTCTTTTAGTTGATGATGAACCCTTTCAGCTTAGGCTGATGCAGAAAGTTTTAGAACAAAATGGCTTTGAGGTAGCTACAGTAACATCTGTAAAAGAAGCATTAGAACTTTTAAAAACCAATATTCAGGATTTGATAATTTCTGATATTGAGATGCCCGAAGAAGATGGTTTCAGTTTTAGGAAAAAGCTTTTAGAAAACAAAAATTTAAAAGATATACCATTTCTATTTCATACTTCGCACAATAAAGAGATATTGATTGATAAGGGTTTAGCGCTAAAAGCGATTGACTATATTGATAAAAATACACCAATTGTACAATTGGTTGCAAAAGTAAAAAACATATTAGCAGCCGTTGTTGAACAAAAAGAAAAATCAATACACGAACTTAAACTAATTGCTGATAAGCTTAACCTAAAAAATGTACCCAACAAAAAACTAAAACTCAAAAACTTTGAGGTTGATGTTTTCCACAAAACCTACCAAAACCACCCCGGCGGTGATTTTATCGACTTTATAAAAATTGACGACCGTTACACCTTTATTGTTTTGGGCGATGTGATGGGTAAAAAGTGGGGTGCCTGGTTTTTTTCTTTTACCTTTTTAAGTTACATACGTTCGGCAATCAGACTATGTGTTTTTGACGGTAATTTATCTGTTGCTCAAATTATGCAAAGGATAAATCAGGTTATCCATGTGGATGAATTTTTGGAAGATATTTACTCTACCTTAAGTTTGCTCTTGATAGATGATGAAACTGGTAGCATTACCTATTCTGGCGCAAGCGATTTACCGCTACTAAAGTATGTTGCGGCAGAAGAAGATATTGTGCAATTTAAGTCAAAAGGCCTGCTATTAGGTTTTTTTAAAAACGGAAACTTTAACGAACAAAGCATTCCCACTGTTATTAACGATCGCTTGTTTTTAATATCCGATGGTGCTATTGATTTTGAAGCCAAAGGCGTTAAAAAAACAGATTTAGGTGTGTTTTTAAAAGAACTTAAAAAGGAACTGAACAAAAATATTGTGTTCGAAGAAATAACGGAAAGCATTTTTAATAGCCAAAAATATCAGGTTGACGATTGCAGCCTCATACAAATTAAACGTATTTGAAAAAATGGATTACCAACAAAAAACAGTAGATAATGTACTAGTAGTGAACATTAATTTACCAGAAGCAAGTTTAAACCAATCAGAAGATTTTAAAAAATATCTTTATGATGTTACTACCGAAACCAGCCCAAAATTGGTTTTGGATATGGAACAAATAAAATATATGGATAGCTCTTTTATAGGCGCTTTGGTAGTAGGCCTAAAAAATGTGTTATCAAAAGGGGGGGAAATGGCGTTAATTAACATCAATGCCGATGTAATGGCGCTTTTTGAACTTACCCGTCTTGATAAAGTTTTTAAAATTTACAATAACCTTGATGAAGCAATTTTAGCGCTTAAGTAATGGTCGAGAAATCCAAAAAACTTACTCTAGAAATCCCGATACACATTAGCAGCTATAAAATGTTTATAGAAACATGCTGTGATTTTGTAAAAGATGTAGATGCGCTTTCCAGAGATTTTAAACGACTTTCAAAGTTTAAACTGGTTATTATGGAATTGCTTACCAACGCCATGAAACACAGTAAAGCAATTTCTTTTTTAGAACTTGAAATCGCGGAAAGCAAACTAATAATTAAAAAGATAGATTCTGGAAGTAAATTTTACTTTTCTAATGCAGATACGGGCTTACCTTACAGTTTTCCTTTAACAGGTTTTGGTTATCCTTCCCAAATCAAAGCGCTGTTAGGCAATAATTACACCCTAAATATCATCGTTAAAAACGAAAACACAATTGAATTTCTTGAACCACCAGAGATTGATTACCTTTCGTTGCAAGAAATTCCAGAGAATTTTGGCTTAATGGTAATCAGGCAGTGCGCAAGCTCGTTTCACTACCATTACAACCACCCGTTAGGGAAAAACACCTTTGAGGTAATTCTTGAGTTTTAAGAAACAGCGTATAAAAAAAGAAGAGGCTGTTTTCTGCTTTTTTAAAACACTTTTAATGATTTCAATAGCTTTAGCCAGTAATAACAATTACGCTGTTTTAATGGCGGCACTTATCCAATCTGTTGTTGTACATCATTTAAATGATGAGCCGGTTAGGTTTTATATTTTAAACGATCATATTTCAGAAGCAAGCCAGGCTAAAATCAACTCCATCGTAAAATCATCGGGTAAATTTTCTATCGTTTGGAAAAACGCAAACGAAGTTTTTCCGGCAGGAATTAAGTTCCCTGCCGATGGTTCAGCTTTTCCACAAACCGCTTATTTAAGGTTGTTTGCGCCTTACGTTGTTGCACCCGAGGTTAAAAAATTAATTTATTTTGATGTTGATATGATAGTGAAAGCAGATGTTGCCGAGCTTTGGGCGATTGATTTGCAAGGCTATACAATGGCAGCTGTGCTTGATGTAGGCAAGGTTGCCGGCGTACCCTGGGGCGGAATTCCGAATTATAAAGAATTAAATATCGCTGCCGATGCACCTTACTTTAACTCGGGTATGATGTTAATTGATTGCGAAAAATGGGTTCGGGAAGATATTCCTAATCAGGTTTTTACCGCTATGCGAGAAAACATTGAACATGTTAACTATGCGGACCAGTATGGTTTAAACGTGGTCTTTAGCGGTAAATGGCTTCAGGTAGAACCGCTATGGAACTGGTTTGCCAATATTTACCACCCAAATCCAAAATGCATCCATTATTTAGATATTAAACCAATATTTAAATCATACAACTCGGACCCTTTACTGCGAAAAGAGTTTTTTACCTATTTAGAGATGACACCCTGGCGGGTGACGGCCTTAAAAAGCGATTTTAATAGGTTAATAAGTAAAGCACTCATAAAAATTAAAAAGAAAATACAGGCATTGTTGGGCTAATTTTTCCTTTAATTATTAGTTATTTTTTAGTTTAGCGCTTGATAATTTAACAATGGCCGTTTTTAACGATATTTCTTTGCTGATTACCCACTACAATCGGAGCCGATCGTTAGAGCGGTTGTTGAGCGCCATGCAGCAACTTGAGTTAAGTTTTTATCAAATTGTAGTTTCAGATGACGGCAGCAAAGCAGACCATTTAACCTACGTTGAAAAATTGCAAAACACCTACGATTTCACCATCGTAAAAACTTCAAAAAATAAAGGGCTTGGAAACAATATCAATAAAGGGCAAAAATCAATAACTACGCCATACACGCTATATATCCAAGAGGATTTTGTGCCACAACCGTTATTTGTAAAAAAGCTTTTAACCGCCCACCACATGATGGAGAGCGACCTTAAAATTGATTTCGTTCGTTTTTATGCCTATTTCAAATTCCCTAATTTAACACCCGTAAGCGACGGTTTTTCTGAAATGCACTTTAGCCACGCCAAATTTTGGCAAGGTTATCGAAAGTTTTATTTGTACAGCGACCATCCGCATCTGCGAAGGCAAAATTTTTTTGATAGATTTGGCGAGTACCAAGAAGGTATCAAGCCAGACAGGACAGAATATAACATGATGATGCAGGTTTTAGCGGGCGAGCCAAAAGCCTACTTTTATGATGAGATTAATGTGCTTTTAACCCAAGAAAATACTGCCGAAGAGCCAAGCACCATCAAAAGGAATTTTCTTAGAAACAGCAACCGCTATTTTTCAGTTTTTGCCCGCATGGTGTACAGGTATTTAAGATTTAATCTCGAATTGTTTATTTTTAAAATAAAGCGCAAAACCAATGGCCGTAGCTTTATTTAAATTACCAAAGTGGCTAAAACCGCACCTTTTTAGCAATAAAGGCTTTGCAGATTTAAGCCCGGGTGAGCTTGCAGATATCCAACAAAGAATC
>DASVGY010000172.1:0-19953 GCA_036379295.1 Pelobium sp. | reverse complement strand
GTTTGAGCAAAGAGAGAAAACAGAAATAGCAACTTTAGGCGAGTTTGGCCTAATAGATCATTTAACCCAGCATATCCAAATAAAAAATAAAAGCACTTTAAAAGGGGTTGGCGATGATGCCGCCGTTCTAGATTTTAAGAACAAAAAGACCTTGGTTTCTACCGATATGCTCTTGGAAGGCATCCATTTTGATTTGGCTTTTACGCCTTTAAAACACTTGGGATACAAAGCAATACAAGTTAACTTGAGCGATATTTATGCCATGAACGGCATTGCAAGTCAAGTAACTGTATCGTTCGGTTTCTCAAGCAAATTTCCGTTAGAAGCTATTGAAGAATTATATGCAGGAATGCTTTTGGCCTGCGAAAAATTCAATGTTGACTTAATTGGTGGCGATACCACATCATCACGCCAAGGCTTAGTAATTTCTGTAACAAGCATTGGCTATGCCGATGAAAAAGACATCACCTACAGAAACGGTGCAGAAGAAGGCGATTTAATTTGTGTTTCCGGGGATTTAGGCGGGGCATATGTTGGGCTTCAGTTACTGGAAAGAGAAAAGCAGGTTTTTCTAACAAATCCAAAAATTCAGCCTGATTTAGAAGGGAAAGATTACATTGTTGAGCGCCAGTTAAAGCCAGAAGCTAGGATAGATATTGTGGACTTGCTGGCAAAAATGAAAATCAAACCTACATCAATGATTGATATTTCAGATGGTTTGGCTTCCGAGATTTTGCATATCACCCGGCAATCAAAAAAAGGATGCAAAATTTATGAGGAAAAAATTCCGCTGGATCCGATGACAGCTGATACTGCCCGTGAATTTGGTTTAGACCCAACCGTTTGCGCATTAAACGGCGGCGAAGATTATGAACTGCTATTTACCATTAAACAAGCAGATTATGACAAAATGAAACATGATGTTGATATTTCAATAATTGGCTATATTACCGAAGAAAGCGCCGGTAATTACCTGATTACAAAAGCAGGAAATATCCACGAAATTAAGGCACAAGGTTGGAACGCATTTACATCAAACAAAGCTTAGTATATGATCATCATCAACAATCACGCAGAATTTGAAAGCTATTTAGGCAAAGAAATGGGCGTTTCTGAATGGCATAAAATTACCCAACCACAAATCAACCTTTTTGCGGATGCTACTTTAGACCACCAATGGATACATATAGACGAGCAGAAAGCTGCAAAAGAAAGCCCGTTTAAAACCACCATAGCACATGGATATTTAACGCTTTCGCTGATTCCATATCTATGGAAGCAGGTAGTAAGTATCCAAAATCTAAAAATGGAAATTAACTACGGGATAGAAAAATTACGCTTTGCACAAGCCGTAAAAGTAAACAGCGAAGTTAGGTTGAAAGTAAGCTTAGCCGGAATTGTGAATTTAAGAGGCGTTACCAAGGCAAACATTGCCATTGAGCTGGAAATTAAAGATGAAAAAAAGCCAGCTTTCTCTGGCGAAGCAGTGTTCCTTTATCATTTTAACATCTGAAGCAATGAAGGAGCTGCTGCACATTTGTAAAAAAGCTGCTTTAAAAATCATTGGAACAGATGAAAAATTCTCTTTAAAACAACAAATTTTTAATCTTTTCTCTCTTCTTGTTTGCGTTACCGCGTTCTTTTGTTTTTTTATTAACATTTATATTGGGCTGTACCAATCTGCTGCACTCACTATTGTTATTATCTTTACAAATACCACCATCTTATACTTAAGCAGGGTAAAAAAAAGGTTCAAACTTTCAGTCTTAATTACCGGTATAGAGCTTTATTTCTTATTAGCAATTAATTACTTTGTAAATAGCGGCATACAGGGCCCTACTATCTTACTTTTTTTAGCTGCACTCTATTTACTTACTTCGGTTGGAAATTATAAAAGTATTCCAATTTGGCTTGTTTTAAATATTTCTTTAGTTGCACTATTATTTGGTGTGGAGTATTTTTATCCCGAATCTATTTTGGTGAGATACGAAAGCAGAGTCGCTATTTTTGAAGATATTTATTCTACCTATATTGTAATGGTAGTATTGATATCAACAGCCATAATTTACCAACGCGTAGCTTATGCAAAACAACGGAAAGCTTTAGAAACAAAAGCGTGGGCGCTTGAAAAGCTCAACCTAGAAAAAACCAAACTTTTCTCTATTATCTCGCATGATTTGCGGTCTCCGATAGCCTCTGTACAACAATATCTTGATTTTTTACAGGATAAATCGCTCAGCGAAAGCGAAAGGACAACTATTGAAAAGGGTTTAGTTAAAGCAACCAATGAGGCTTATGAGCTGTTAGACAATTTATTAGTTTGGTCAAAAAGCCAATTAGGAGGCGTAAAAGCTATGCTTAGGCCTTTAAACCTTAACGCAGTTTTAGCGCTTACCCTTACAAAAGCGAAAGAATATGCCGAACAAAAAAATATTGTGATAACCGAAGATATAGCCCAATTAAAGGTAATAGCAGATGAGGATATGTTGCAAATGGTAGTCAGAAATTTGCTTTTTAATGCCATTAAGTTCTCAAAAAACAATAGCATCATTGAATTTTCGGCTTTCATAAAAAACGAAAATGCCATTATAAAAATTAAGGATTTTGGAACCGGCATTAGCGAAGAAAATCAAAAAGCGATGTTTTCTTTAAATATCAAATCAAGTGTTGGTACAAATAAAGAAAAAGGAACAGGCCTAGGCTTAATACTAAGCAACGAGTATGCGTTGTTACAAAACGGAACGCTTTGGTTCGAATCTAGGGTTGGCATAGGCAGTACCTTCTATTTATCTCTGCCTATTGCCGTGTAGTTTATTCTGCCGGCAAAATTGTATTAGAAATTATATCTATTTTTCGTGTTTGAATTTGCGAAACCGCTAAATTTCAGCGTTGGTCGTTAAAAAATTATTTAATTTTTGCATTTTTAGCTAAAATTTATCGATAATATCACAAAAATCTGGTGATTTATATATTTATTTGAAATTTAATATAAATTTGTCGCTTAAAATCAGACTAAATATCAAGATGGCTAAGAAATTATCAAAAGTTCCATTTATTTTATTGGCAATTGTTGCGCTGCTAACAATTTTTAATCCAGAGTTACCCACAGAAATCTATAAAGGTAGCTATGACAATGCAGATATCGCCTGGATGCTTACGGCGGTTGCCCTAGTTTTAATTATGACGCCGGGTTTAGCTTTTTTCTATGGTGGCATGGTCAACAAAAAAAATGTGATATCTACCATGCTTCAAAGCTTTATATGCATGGCGATTATCACCGTTATCTGGATGGTATTTGGTTTTAGTTTAGCATTTGGAGATTCATTGGGAGGCATTGTAGGTAATCCCGCTACCTATTTTATGATGAGAAACGTAATTGATGGTAAACCATGGTCGTTGGCGCCAACCATTCCATTTGTGTTATTTGCTATTTACCAGCTCAAGTTTGCTATTATTACACCCGCTTTAATTACAGGAGCGTTTGCCGAGCGCATTCGGTTTATTTCTTATTGTTTATTTATTTGCTTGTTTTTTATTTTTATATATGCCCCGTTGGCTCACTCAACATGGCATCCGGATGGTTTATTGTTTAAGCTTGGTGTTTTAGACTTCGCCGGCGGAACGGTTGTCCACATGTCGGCTGGTTGGGCAGCACTAGCTTCTGCGCTTTACCTTAAAAAAAGAAATGAACCCAACCATAATCCTGCTAGGATAACTTACGTACTGCTGGGCACTGGGCTTTTATGGTTTGGGTGGATTGGCTTTAACGGTGGGTCTGCTTACTCGGCCGGTAGCCTAACCGCCATCACGCTAGCTAACACCATGGCTGCTTCTGCTGCTGCTGCCTTAGCTTGGATTTTCTTTGATTCTTACAAAGGAAGAAAACCATCAGCCATGGGAACTTGCATAGGTGCGGTAGTGGGGCTGGTTGCCATTACCCCTGCGGCTGGCTTTGTTACCATTCCTAATTCGCTTTTTATAGGTGTGTTTGCGGCGGTAGTAAGTAACTTGGTGGTTGATTGGAGAACGCGTACTTCGATAGACGATACTTTAGATGTTTTCCCTTGCCACGGAGTTGGTGGTATGGTGGGCATGTTGCTCACCGGCGTTTTTGCTCATCAAACGATTAATGCAGCAAACACTACAGGAAACGGGTTAATTTACGGCGAAACCCATTTGTTTTTTGTTCATTTGGTTGCACTGGTTGGTGTTTCTGCGTTTACCTTTTTTGGTTCTTTGTTATTGTTAAAACTTACGGATGTGATTACGCCTTTACGCGTATCAGAGGAAGAAGAAGATTTGGGCTTGGATATTTCGCAACACGGCGAAAAGCTATAAAAAAATTTTCAGCAAGGTGTCTTAAACATCTTGCTGAAATAAAAATATGCGGTTAAAACTACCCATAATTGTAATAAGAATATCCTTGGTCTGTGTAGTTAACTAGTCGGCCATGGTTAAATAACGAGCATCGCTAAACTCATGGTAATCATCAAACCGTCTTCAATAATGGTAACTGTGCTCATTGGTAAATTGAAAACTGCCCCTAAACAAGCACACTGAATTTTTGATTTGTTGAACACCGACTGTAAAACGCCGATAATGCTTACTGACATTACACCAAGCGTGATAAGATTTTTAATTTTCTCTATAATCTTGCTTTTTTTATCATCAATAACATTAAAACCTAGTGATTGTAGTGCAGCTAATAAGGCTGATTTTTCTTCGTTAATATTAGTTTCTAGAATTTCTGCCGCACCCAATTCCACATTAATAGGATGTAGCCCTAATTTTTCCAATTCGGACTTTACCACCATTTTACAACGGCTACAAACCATATTTTTGATATACAGTTTCATTTTGTTACTTAAAAGTATTTTAAATTAACTACTATACGTAGTTTTTTTGGGTTTGATTCGCAAAAAGTTAATGCAGTATCACATAGGTTAGGTAACTAGCCACGTAAGCCAAAACCAACATGTAAACAAACTGTATAACGGGCCATTTAATGTGCTTTGTTTCCCGATAAACAACAGCCATTGTACTCATACATTGCATCGCGAAAGCATAAAACATCATTAAAGAAAAAGCCGTTGCTACGGTAAAAACGGGTAAGCCGGTTTCTGCATTTTTTGCATTGGCCATTTTGTCCCTAACAGAGTCCATTTGGTCCGCATCGCCGTCTACAGAATATAGGGTAGCCATTGTTCCTACAAACACCTCTCTAGCGGCAAAAGAAGTGATAAGGGCAATTCCTATCTTCCAGTCGAACCCTAAAGGTTTAATTGCTGGCTCTATTGCTTTTCCTAACACACCCGCGTAAGAATTTTCTAATTTTTCTGATGATTTTAAACGTTCTATTTGATGCTCAGTGTAGTGCGCTGTATAAGCTTCGCTGTTATACTTGCTTTCTATTTTATCGAATTTATTGCCCGGGCCGTAACTTGCTGCAACCCATAAAACTATGGAAACCGCAATAATTACTTTTCCGGCTTGTGTTACAAAAGTTTTAACGCTTTCATACATGGTTAAGCCAACGTTCCGCCATCTAGGCATCCGGTAAACGGGCAATTCCATAATAAAGTATCCTCTTACCTTACTGTTAAGGATAAACTTCATAGCCCAGGCTACAATAATTGCCGAAATTATACTCATCAAATACAATGACATTAAGGCTAATCCTTGTAATTGGATAAAACCGAATACCATTTTGTTAGGTACAACCAGTGATATTAAAAGGGTGTAAATGGGCAACCTTGCAGAGCAACTCACCAGCGGAGTTACCATAATGGTAATCATCCGTTCTTTCCAGTTTTCGATGGTTCTGGCACTCATAATCGCTGGTACAGCACAAGCCAAACCACCAATCATCGGCACTACTGACTTTCCGTTTAAACCGACTTTACGCATTAAACGGTCCATCATAAAGGTAACTCTGGCCATGTAACCCGTGTCTTCTAAAATGGAAATAAACGCAAAAAGCAAAGCTATTTGGGGGATAAAAACCATTACGCCGCTTAAACCTGCCAAAACACCATCAACCAACAAATCGGTTAACACGCCTGGAGGTAAAAACTGATGCCCGGCGGTTTCTAACCAAACAAATAAGGTTTCAATCAAGGTCATTGGATACTCTGACCAAGCGAAGATGGATTGAAAGATAGCGAATAAGATTCCGATAAAAATTACGAATCCCCAAACTTTATGCGTTAAATAATGATCTATTTTATTACTAATGGTTTCCTCAACAGCAACTGTGGTGTGCTTAACAGAGTCAAGCAAAACATCGTTAATAAAATTGTAACGGGCAATAGTTTCCGAAGCTTGAGATTTTTGCGAGTGGAAATCTGCGGCGAGTACTAATTCTTTAACCTTTTGGCTTTCGTTTTTGCTTAAGTACCTTAAATTTTGATGCTGGTGCGCAATTTGTAAAGCTACATAAGGGTTCTCAAGTTTAAATAAACTTGTAATATCTTTGATTAAATCTGGCGCAAGTGCCTCAACATCTATGGTCTGTGATTGTAAGGGGCTTAAATTTTGAAATTGTATGGCCTTTTTTAGCTCATCAATACCTTGAGATTTTCGAGCTGCCAAACTCACCACCTGTACATTTAATCTTTTGGCCAAAGCGTCAATAGCTATTTGGATATTTCCTTTTTGCGCTAAATCCATCATGTTTAGCACCAAAATTACGGGCAATCCTAAATCTGCTATTTGGGTGTAAAGCAGTAGATTTCGCTTTAGGCTAGTTGCATCAGCAACAACCAAAACCATATCCGGGTATGATGGGTTTTGTTTATCAGATAGTACTTCAAAAACAATGGTTTCATCAGCACTTTTTGGGTATAAACTATAGGTTCCGGGTAAATCAACAATCTCAAGGGTGCTGCCATCGGCAAGTTTTGTAAAACCCGATTTTTTATCAACAGTAACTCCTGGGAAATTACCCACACGCTGATTTAAACCCGTTAAAAGATTAAATATAGTGGATTTTCCGGTGTTGGGATTGCCAACAAGCGCTACTCTTTTGACGTTTTGCAATCTTTATCAGATTAAATCAACTCAATAGTAGAGGCTTCCAGCTTTCTTAAAGATAATTGATAACCAGCTACAGATACAGCAATTGGATCGCCCATGGGCGCTACTCGTTCTAGCTTCACACACTCGCCTGGTAAACAGCCCATTTCCATTAGTTTAACAGACATTTCTAGGTCTGTAAATTCCTTGATAATGCCTTTTTGCCCTATTTTTAACTGCGATAACTTCATATTTTTATAAATGAGTTGCCACGAAAATAAGGCTTATTTAAATTAAATCCAAATAAGAAAAGCGATAAAAAAATCAAATTTTTATCTTTTTGAAAGCTCAGTTACTTGTTTAAAGGTTTTTTGAGAAAATTTAGGGCAATGGCAGCCACGCTTGAAAATACTACAGCTACCTAAAAAGCTTGTAAAAAGCAATAAAAACGTATAGAAAGCTATTTTTTTCATAATGTTTTTTTTAATTGGCGAGATTTTCTGTGTAACAATAAGTAACTAAACACGCCCATCCCTAAACCCAGCATATCCGAAAAGAAATCCCACCACTCTGCTGAACGATAGGTAAAAACTTTCCATTGTAAAAGCTCAATACCGCCGCCCAGGCACACGTTAATTAATACAATTTTTACGATGGTTAAAATGCGATATTCAAAACTGTTTTGTTGTTTTATTTTTCCGTAAAATAGTAAAACGGTGAGCACAAAAAAGAAACCCAGGTGAACCATTTTATCAAATCCTTCAAAAAAACGAGAACTCCCTGGCACCTGGCTCATCGGAATATCGCACAAAATCAACACCAATAAGGCCCACACCATTGCCGGCCATTGAAACCTTAAAGTTTTTAACATTACTGCCCGATTAGGGATTTATAATCTTCTGCCGATAAAAGCCCATCAACAGCCCCGGTAAATTTTACTTTAACCATCCATCCATCCCCGTAAGGGTCTTGATTTACCAATTCGGGGTTAGCATCTAACTTGTCGTTGATTTCTAAAACAGTCCCTGTTAATGGCATGAATAAGTCGGAAACGGTTTTTACGGCTTCAACAGTGCCAAAAACATCACCTTCGTTCACTTCTGTACCTAAAGTATTAATGTCGATATAAACAATATCGCCCAGTTCACGTTGCGCAAAAGCAGTGATACCAACGTAGGCTTCGTCACCTTCCACTTTAATCCATTCGTGGTCTTTGGTGTATTTTAGTTCTTCAGGAAAATTCATCTTTTAAAAATTTAGCGTAAAAATAACAGTTAAATCTTAATCAGCACCAATCATTTAAATTAAAAAGCAACGAACATAAAAAACGCTCCTTTTTTGGGAGCGCTTTTAAGTATTAACACATACTAATTTTTAAAAAGTTTAGGTTGACAGAGTCGTACACTTTCAAAAACTTATATTTAAGACGACGGATTTTAAAAAGTGTTACACAATTTTTTAAAAAAGCGGTTTAAAGTTTATAGCCCTTGTGTAAAACTAAAAAGCTGGCTCTTTCCTCTTTTTTAAATGGGATATTCCAATTACCCTGATAGCTGATTTTGGTAGGTAAAAGTACCTGATTAAAATAGCTCATTTCAATGTTCATTTTTACATCAAAATCAAAAGCCAAATTATCCAACTTCATATCAATGTACCTGCCTAAAATCTGGAAATTACGTTGGTCAAAAATGGTGGTCAGTTCTTTAATCATAATGCCTTCTTCTGTCCAACTGCCCAAATCTGGTTTTACAGTAACCTTAAACCGGTAAACCGGGATGGAATCTAAATACATTCCTTTTGCAAAAGCATAATTATAATACTGGCGCATGTTTGCCGTAAATATTTCTGTTTTATTAGATATGAACGGAACGCCTTTGATTGGCCTGCCTGGCGTAAAAACCAAGGCTTTCAACTTCTCTTTGTACCAGCTATTTTTGGTGCCATCACCACCGCTGCCAGTACCTTTTCCGTAGCCGGCCCGGTAAGTATTCATAAAAAGGTAATCAAACATTTCTACCGTGGTAGTTTTGTATTTACCATTACGTTTAAATAAATCGCCTTTTGTTTTTTCTTCGATTATTTTTAGATGCTTGCCCGTTGGCGAATGCGAAAGCTTTCTGTATAAACTACCGGTAATTTTATCTTTTTTATTGTAGATATAAAGGGTGTTTTCTGCATTAAAATGATAATCAGACATTAATTGAAAGGCTTGGTAAAAACTGGTATCGGTAACAATTTCATGAATAAAATCTTCAATATCCAACCCGGCTTTCCCAACTTTTACAACAGCATCTTTCTCCATTTCAAAAGTTAAAACCGTATCGGGATTAAACCTTGGCGCACCTTGCGAAAAAGCGTTGCTCGTTATAAAGCAGAAAAAAATTAAAATTTGATAATAGCGCATTTCGGCTTTGTAAATAAGCTGCTAAATTAACAATTTAAGTGAGGTCTACTGCCTTACCTTCTTGTTCTACTTCCACTTGTTTAATAGCAACTGCATGTTTAGACGGGCGGATGATATTGCCTTTTACCTTTGCATAAGCCCATGTAAACTCGGCTCCAAAAAATAAAATAGCTGCCGAATAATAAACCCAAACGGCCACTACCACAACGGTACCGGCTGCACCGTAAATATCGCCCACGGCGGCAAACTGAATGTATAAACCAATTAGATATTTACCCAGCATAAATAAAAGTGCTGTAAAAAATGCTCCTGCTTTTACCTGTTTCCAAGTAATATCTACATCTGGCAGTACTTTATAAATTACGCCAAACAAAACCATTAATACCGCAAACGTAATCCCAAGGTTTAAGATGTCTATAAATATTAACGTAAAATCGGGCAAAAACCGGGTTAATGCGTCACTAAATATCAATACTAAACTGTTTATCAATAAAGAAACAATTAAAATGAAGCCCAAACTTGCAATCATTGATAAAGACAAAACTCTGTTGATAATTAGTTTTAACCAGCCTTTTTTAGGCACTGCTTTTACCCGCCAAATTTGGTTAATAGAGTCTTGGATTTCTACAAATATCCCCGAGGCGCCAATTATAAGGGTAATTATACCGGTAACGGCAGCAACGGTACTTTTTCCGGAGAGCTGTAGTTTTTGTAGGGTGCTTTGAATTTGAGCTGCGGCATCTATCCCAATAAAATCATTAAGCTGCGAAAATACTTTGCCCTGCAACGCATCTTGACCATAAAAAATCCCGCCCACGGATAGCAGCACAATTAGCATTGGTGCCAACGAAAAAATGGTGTAGTACGCCAAAGAGGCGCTTAATTTTAAGCCTTTATCATCCATAAAGGCAGAAAACGTTTCTTTTAAAATTTTAGGATATTGTTTCAAGGTAACTTTAGCCATAGAATTACTGATGTTTACTTACCACCAGCAGATTTAAATCTTTATGTGGCAAACCAAAACGCTGCGCCAAATCTTTATTGCACATGGCGCCTTGGTAAATGTAAACTGCATTTCTTATGCCAGCTTTCTCCCAAATTAAATTCATAATGCCGCCCATATCGCCAATATCTATTAAAATAGGCGTAAAAATATTGGTGAGGGCGTAGGTTGCGGTGCGGCTAACCCTTGATGCAATGTTAGGCACACAGTAATGTATTACATCATGCTTTCTAAAAACCGGGTTTTTGTGGTTAGTAATTTCAGAGGTCTCAAAACATCCGCCCTGGTCAATACTTACATCAATTATTACCGAGTTCGGTTTCATCCGAGAGACCATTTCTTCTGTAACCACGCAAGGACTGCGGCCATGTTGCGCTCTAATTGCTCCTATTACCACATCGCAGGTTGTTACGGCTTTTTCTAGAACTAATGGTTGTAATACAGAGGTAAACACCCTTGACCCAACGTTATTTTGTAAGCGCCGCAAACGGTATAAAGACGAGTCGAAAACCTTAACCGATGCACCCAAAGCTATTGCCGTTCTCGCGGCATACTCGCCAACTGTACCTGCGCCCAAAATCACGATTTCTGTGGGTGGAACGCCGGTAACGCCTCCTAACATCAAGCCTTTTCCTCCAAACGCATTACTCACATATTCGGCAGCAATCAAAACAGAGGTAGAGCCTACAATCTCGCTCATCGCCCGTACCACGGTTAAAATATTTCCTTCATCTCGTAAATATTCAAAAGCCAAAGCGGTAATTTTTTTGTCCATCAAAGCGCTCAGATGCTCCTTTTTTAAGGTGCCGGTTTGCAAGGCAGAAAAAACAATCTGATTATGCTTCATCATCGCAATTTCGTCCATGCTTGGCGGTGCTATTTTTATAATGATATCAGCCTGGTAAACTTCACGTACATCATGTACTATCCTTGCGCCTTGCTCACTGTATTTAATATCCGCAAAATTAGCCGCCAGCCCTGCCCCGGCTTCTATAACCACCTGATGCCCGTTGTTGATTAATAGCGCAACAGAAAGCGGCGTCAACGGAATCCTGTTTTCTTGATAAGAGGTTTCCTTCGGAATACCTATATATAAACTGTTGCTCCTCTGCTTAACACTTTCTAAAGACTCCTGAGGCTGCATCATGGCTTGTTGGGCAACTTCAGAAAAACAGCTAGCCATCGTTTTTTTCATTGTTTTAATTTTATTTTTTGGGCGTTCCCCTTTTGCTACCACACGGGGCGGGCGGGGGCAGGCTCTACATTCATACTGCGCAAGGCCTTAGCCACAAGCCGGTATCCATTTCAATCCCTAACGCAAAATATTTCGATCAAAAATTACCTATCTTTTTCTTTTACTCGCTAATTGCCGCAGTCCATTAGCAGTTGTGATGATGTATTTTAGCGCCGCTTAGGCCATTTTGTAAATTACAAAAGCTTTAAATTTTGGTATAAATAAATTACACCATCCGCTCCAACTCCACCATTCGCTTATCATCCTCCAAAACTTCAATTTTAATTTTAATAAAGCTATCCGGCCATAAATCGATAATTTTTTCTGGCCATTCAATAAAACAATAATTGCCCGAATAAAAATAATCTTCGTAGCCAAAATCCAAGGCCTCTGTTTGGGTTTTTAGCCGATAAAAATCAAAATGAAAAATACCACCTTCTTCTAAACTATATTCGTTAACAATAGAAAAAGTTGGGCTCGATGTTTTATCCTTTGTTCCCAAAACCACACAAAGGCTGTTAATTAACGTTGTTTTTCCGGCTCCCATCTCGCCGTAAAACATAAATATCCGTTCATCACCTGCAAAACTCAAAATCTGTTGACTCACATTTTTTAACTCGCCAACATTAGCAACTTCAATTTTCATTGCATTAAAATTAGCTACTTATTTTTATAGGTTACAAAAGGAATAATTATTTCTTCCATAGAAATACCGCCATGCTGAAACGTTTCATTAAAATAGTTAACAAACTGGTTATAATTGTTTTGGTAAACAAAATAGGTATCTTCTTTTGCAAAAATATAGCATGAACTTACATGTAATTTTGGTAACATAGCATCCGCGGGATTTTTAACTAAAAAAACTTCTTTTGGGTTGTAATCTAAGTTTTTCCCTTGTTTGTAACGCAGGTTGGAGTTTGTATTTCTATCACCAATTACCTTACTGGGGCGTTTTACCCTTATGGTCCCATGATCTGTGGTAATGATTAACCGACATTTTTTTTGCGACAAACGTTTAATTAGTTCTAAAAGCGGAGAATGCTCAAACCAGGCTAAAGTGATGGAACGGTAGGCCGCATCATCATTTGCCAGTTCTTTAATCATTTGCATATCTGTACGGGCATGCGAAAGCATATCTACAAAGTTGTAAACAATTGCATTTAAATCGTTACCCATTAAGCTATGCAAGTTTTCGTTTAAATCTTTTCCTTGGTCCTGATTTAAAATTTTATGGTAAGAAACCTTGGCCTCTTTTCTAACCGACCGTTTAACGTTATCAACCAAAAATTTTTCTTCCGAAAGGTTTTTGCCGCCTTCGTCCTCGTCATTTTGCCACAAACCCGGGAAACGCTTTTCCATATCAGAAGGCATCAGACCCGAAAAAATTGCGTTTCTTGCATACTGAGTGGCGGTGGGCAAAATGCTAAAATAGGTTTCTTCTTCCTCTAGTCTAAAATATTCAGTAATTATAGGGTTAATAATCTTCCATTGATCATAACGTAAATTATCAATCAGAATAAAAAAAGTGGGTACTTGGTCGCTTAAATTGGTAAAAACCTTTTTCTTTAAAAGCTGATGCGAAAGCATTGGCGCTTTATCTTGGTTTTTAATCCAATCGAGGTAGTTTTTTTCGATAAATTTAGAGAACTGCATGTTGGCCTCAGCTTTTTGCATGGTTAAAATTTCATGCATACCTGCATCATCTAGTTTTTCAAGCTCAAGCTCCCAAAAAATAAGCTTTTTATAAACATCTACCCATTCTTGGTAGCTCAAGTTATCATTTAAAAGCATTCCCAGATTTCTGAAATCCTGTTGGTACGCCGTAGATGTTTTCTCGCTCACCAAACGTTTGTTATCTGTTAACTTTTTGATAGTTAATAAAATCTGTTTTGGGTTTACAGGTTTGATTAAGTAGTCATCAATTTTAAAACCGATGGCATCTTCCATCAAATGCTCTTCCTCGCTCTTGGTAATCATTACCACAGGAACATCCGGATTTAGCGTTTTAATTTCCGTTAAGGTTTCTAAGCCCGTTAAACCCGGCATGTTTTCGTCTAAAAAAACAATATCAAAATCTTTGGTTTTAAAAACATCTAAAGCGTCTCTGCCATTGGTAGCGGTAGCTATTTGGTAGCCCTTTTCATTTAAGAAAAGAATGTGGGGTTTTAAAAGGTCAATCTCGTCATCAGCCCACAATATATTTGCTAATTGCATATATTTTAAATCTATTTTAAATGATTATCTTGAGAAAATCTCAATATTTGCAGAGAATTTTACTCTGGCCAATAAAATTAACAATTTTTATGCCTTATAAATGATTTCAGTTGAATAAGAATAAAATAATTAACGATCCGGTATATGGTTTTATAAGTATCGAAAGTTCGTTAATTTTCGATTTAATAGCGCACTCTTATTTCCAGCGCTTACGGTACATCAAACAATTAGGGATGACACATTTGGTGTATCCGGGTGCACTGCATACCAGGTTTCACCATGCCTTAGGCGCTATGCATTTAATGCAGCTAGCCTTGGCGCACCTGCAAAGTAAAGGTCATGAAATCACTCCCGAAGAACAAGAAGCCGCCTGCATTGCTATTTTGTTGCATGATATTGGTCACGGACCTTTTTCACATGCTTTAGAGCATACCTTGGTAAATGGTGTTTCACATGAAACAATTAGCAGGTTGTTAATGGATAGTTTAAACGCCCAATTTAACGGACAATTAAACCTGGCATTAAAAATATTTAACAACCAATATCAAAAAGCTTTTTTGCACCAGCTAATTTCTGGTCAGTTAGATTTAGACCGGCTTGATTACCTTAACCGAGATAGCTTTTTTAGCGGTGTAACAGAAGGTATGGTAAGTTCTGACCGTATCATAAAGCTATTAAATATTAAAGACGGAAACCTGGTAGTTGAAGAAAAAGGGATATATTCTATCGAAAAATTTTTAATAGCCCGCAGGCTAATGTATTGGCAGGTTTATTTACATAAAACAGTTATTGCTGCAGAGCAATTGTTAGTAAAAATATTGGAAAGAGCAAGAGAACTTGCCCAAAACGGTGAAGCTTTATTTGCAACTCCGGCTTTAAAACATTTTCTTTATAACCAGATTAACGAAACAAGTTTCGCTGAAGACAAGCAAAACCTTCATTATTTTTCGTTATTAGATGATCATGATGTGATGGCTTCCGTAAAAGTATGGCAAAGCCACCATGATGATATTTTAAAAACCTTGTGCACAAACTTAATCAGCAGAAATTTATATAAAGTTGAAATTAGCAGTGCTAAAATTGATCAGGAAAAATTTAACCAGCTAAAAACGAAAGCGCAACAAGCTTTAAATATTGATAAAAGCCAGGTCTCTTATTTTGTTTTTAAAAGTAGCATTAATAACATGGCGTATAAAACCGGTAATGGTAGCATTAATATTTTAATGAAAGATGGAACTTTGCAAGATATCGCTACCGCATCTGACAATGCGAACGTTGAGGCGCTATCAAAAACGGTGACAAAAAACATTTTATGTTACACTAAATTTGGGTAAAACATTGTTATTTAAATAACAATTTGTTCATTTAATAATATCAGTTAATTTTGGAACATGCAATTTACAGCAAAAGAGATTTGCTTATTACTAAACGGAAGCCTTGAGGGGAACGGTGATGTAAAAGTTTTTCAGTTAGCAAAAATAGAAGAAGCACAAGCAGGAGCATTATCTTTTCTTGCAAATCCAAAATACGAGCCATACATATATACCACCAACGCCTCTGTTGTAATTATCAACGAAGACTTGATTTTAGAGAAACCTGTAAATGCAACCTTAATCCGGGTAAAAAATGCTTACAGTAGCTTTTCTGTTTTGTTAGAGAAGTACAACAGCATCAAACTACATAAAGAAGGCATAGAACAGCCCTGTTTTATTGATGCCAGCGCAAAAATTGGTAAAGGCGTTTACATAGGCGCCTTTAGTTACATTGGTGCTGGCGCCGTAATTGGCGATAACACTAAAATATACCCGCAATCTTACATCGGCGATTCGGTTACAGTAGGTAACGAATGTACCTTATACACCAGCGTTAAAATATATCATGATTGTATGATAGGCAATAAAGTAACCATACACGCCAGCGCAGTTATTGGCAGTGATGGTTTTGGCTTTGCGCCGCAGCCCGATGGGTCTTACACAAAAGTAAGCCAAATAGGCAACGTGGTTATTGAAGACGATGTTGAAGTTGGGGCCAATACTTGTATTGATAGGGCTACAATGGGTTCTACCATTATTAGAAAAGGGGTTAAATTAGATAACCTGATTCAAATCGCACACAATGCAGAAATTGGGATAAATACGGTTATAGCCTCTCAAACCGGGGTTTCTGGCAGTTCAAAAATCGGAGAAAACTGTATAATTGGTGGCCAAGTGGGTGTGGTAGGCCATATAAGTATTGCCAAAGGAACCCAAGTACAGGCTAAATCAGGCATTAATCGCTCTATAGAAGAGGAAGGAAAAAAATGGGGGGGCGCACCAGCTACCAGTTACCAAAATTATATGAGATCGCAAGTGGTATTGCAACGCTTACCAGAGATGGAGAAAAAAATAGACGAATTACAAAGAATGCTGGATAAGCTGCAAAACCCATCTTCATAACATTATTTTAACAATGAATCTTAGGCAAAGAACAATAAAATCAGAGATAAGTGTAAAGGGTGTAGGTTTACACACTGGCGCTAACGTAACTTTAACTTTCAAACCGGCGCCAGAAAATCATGGTTACAAATTTAAAAGAGTTGATTTACCCGGCCAACCCATTATTGATGCCGATGTTGACAACGTATCTGATACATCAAGAAGTACCACGCTAACGGCAAACGGCGCCAGTGTTAGCACAACAGAACATGTGTTAGCGGCTTTGGTAGGTTGTGAGGTAGATAACGTGATGATTGAACTAGACGGCGTGGAAGTGCCAATTTTAGATGGAAGCGCAATAGAGTTTGTAAATGCATTAGAAGCCGCCGGATTTAAAGAACAAAACGCCGAAAGAGAATATTACCACATCCCCCATAACATCCACTACTCTGAGGATGATAGAAAGGTAGAAATGGTAATTATGCCCTTAGATGATTATCGGTTTACCTGCATGGTAGATTATAACTCGCCGGTTTTAGGCAGCCAACACGCAACAATAACCTCCGTTACCGATTTTAAAGACGAGATAGCATCTTGCCGTACGTTTGTGTTTTTACACGAATTGGAAATGCTTTTAAAGCATAATTTGATTAAAGGTGGCGATATTAATAATGCGATAGTGATTGTTGACCACGAAATCAGCGATAGCGAACTGGCAGAATTAGCAAAAGCCTTTAACCGTGATGATATAAAAGTTGCCCGCGAAGGAATATTAAACAACATTGAGTTGCGCTATCAAAATGAGCCAGCCCGCCACAAACTGTTAGATATCATTGGCGATTTGGCACTAATTGGAACGCCAATTAAAGGGCATGTGATGGCCGCCAGGCCAGGCCATGCAGCAAACGTTGCTTTTGCTAAAAAGATAAAAGCAGCCATTAAAAAAGATAGGAAAAAGAAAGCACACCATATTTACGACCCAACCGTAAAACCAGTTTACGATACTGTGCAGGTAATGAGTATTTTGCCTCACCGCCAGCCGTTTTTGTATATTGATAAAATAATTGAGCTTACAAAAACTTATGTGGTTGGTGTAAAAAACGTAACCATTAACGAAGAGTTTTTTAAGGGGCATTTCCCGGGCGCACCGGTATTGCCCGGCGTAGTGCAAATAGAAGCAATGGCACAAACCGGCGGAATTTTAGTTTTAAATACCGTACCCGACCCAGAAAACTACCTCACCTATTTTTTAAAAATAGACAATGTTAGATTTAGAGCACAAGTGGTGCCCGGAGATACCATAGTTTTTAGGTGCGATTTATTGGAACCTATCCGTCGTGGAATTGCCCAGATGAAAGGCGTAGGCATGGTAGGAGAAAAAGTAGTAGTTGAAGCAGAAATGATGGCGCAAATATCCAGACACGAAAAAACCGAAAACCAACAATGATACAACCTTTAGCATACATACACCCACAAGCAAAAATAGCAAACAGTGTAGTTATTGATCCGTTTGCTGTGATACATAAAGACGTGGAAATTGGTGAAGGTACCTGGATAGGTTCTAACGTAACCATTATGGACGGCGCCAGGATTGGTAAAAACTGTAAAATATTTCCGGGTGCGGTAATATCTGCAATTCCGCAAGATTTAAAGTATGCCGGCGAACAAACCACCGCAGTTATAGGAGACAACACTACCATTAGAGAATATGTAACCATTAACAGAGGAACTAATGACCGCTGGGAAACAAAAGTTGGCAATAATTGCCTTTTGATGGCTTATTGCCATGTTGCGCATGATTGCATAGTTGGAGATAATTGTATTTTTTCTAACAATACCACTTTGGCGGGCCATATCACCATTGGAGACAATGTAGTTTTAGCGGGCATGGTGGCCATCCATCAGTTTTGTAAAGTGGGTTCTTATTCATTTGTTACAGGCGGTTCCTTGGTGCGTAAAGATATTCCGCCTTATGTAAAAGTGGCAAGAGAGCCCTTATCCTACACTGGTATCAATTCGGTAGGTTTACGCAGAAAAGGGTTTTCTTCCGAAAAAATAAACGAGATACAAGAGATTTACAGGGTTTTGTTTGTGAAAAATAATAATGTAACCAAGGCCTTAGACATCATTGAAGCAGACTTTAAACCTACCGAAGAAAGAGACGAGATCATCAATTTTATAAGAACCTCTAACAGGGGTGTGATGAAAAGTTTCGGAACTTCCTGATTGCCGAAATGAAAATCACTTTATCAAAAATTGGCAGAAGGTTTAACCGCGAGTGGATTTTCAAAAATATCGATTATACTTTTGAAAGCGGACAATCTTATGCCATTTTGGGTATAAACGGTTCTGGTAAATCAACTTTACTGCAAGTGATTTCTGGTGCTTTAACACCTTCTGCGGGCAATATCATATTTGAAAAAGAGGGTAAACTGGTTGAAATTGAGCAAGCTTTCCAACATTTGGTATTGGCAGGCCCATACTTAGAATTAATAGAAGAGTTTACGCTTAGCGAAGTATTAGATTTTCATTTTAGGTTTAAGGAACGACTAGATAACTTATCAAACCACGATTTGATTGCTTTACTAAATATGGAGGGCAGCAAAAATAAGCAAGTCAAATACTTTTCTTCTGGGATGAAGCAGAGAGTAAAACTCGTTTTAGCTTTTTGTTCTAAAACGCCGGTTTTATTACTTGATGAACCAACTTCAAACCTTGATGAACAGGGAGTAGAATGGTACCTAAACTTGGTTAACCGCTTTTCTACAAACAGGTTATTAATTGTGTGTTCGAATCAATTCCACGAATACCGATTCTGCCAGCATCAGCTTTTAATAGCAAATTACAAATAGTGTAACCGAACACACTATTGTATAACATTGTAGTTACAACTCAATTTCATTAAAATTATATGCTACTTTTGCCAAGCAAACAAGAAATATACATTACAAGGTGTATTTCTGATAAAAAGATTAAGATTTTTTTCATATAGGTTTAGGTTGATAAAGCGGTCTCATTTTTATGAGGCCGTTTTTGTTATACTTCTTTTTACATTTGAATCTCTTATCTTTATTTTCACATTTATCAACTATTGGAAAAACAAATCCTCAGACGCCAGGCCATACAACAAAGAGAAACACTTACAAAAAGTGAGTTTTGGGTATTAAACGATTGTTTGCTACAACAGCTCGTTAAGTTTGATTGGTCTAAAGTTTCAACCTTGCATCTGTTTTTACCCATCGTTGAAAAAAAAGAGATTGATACCTTTGAATTTATTCATTTTTTCAAAAACCAACATCCTGCTATTCAACTGATAGTTCCACGCTGCAATTTTAAAACTCGCGAAATGGCAGCTATCAAGTTTGACCCAGAAACCACTGTTCTTGTAAAAAATAAACAACAAATTCCTGAACCCTTGTATGGCGCAGAAATTAATCCAAAACTGATTGACGCGGTGATTATCCCTTTACTCAAATTTGATAAGCAGGGGCACAGGGTGGGTTATGGTGCCGGATTTTATGATAGATTTTTGGAAAAATGCAGACCCGATGTGCTAAAAATCGGCGTTTCGTTATTTGATCCAATTGAAATAATACTAGATACTCACCATCAAGACATCCGCCTTACACATTGCATTACACCTAATCAGGTTTTTACATTCAATTAGCTT
>DASVGY010000171.1:0-17216 GCA_036379295.1 Pelobium sp. | reverse complement strand
TTGGCATCTAAATAAACGGAAGCTTCACCTTTAAACTCATCCCTAGCAGATGAATAAGGTTTTAGGGTTTTGATGTTTGGTCGGATGATTTTATCTAGTTCAAAGTTCATTAGTTGAAATAGTTCATTTTTTTAGTTAAAGCCAATTTAAGCGTCTTAATTCTTGACACTTGCTTCTTTTATCTCAGCAAGCCTCATACTCACCGCATTTTTATGCGCCTGCAGTCCTTCTATTTCTGCCAAAATTTCAATTGTTGGACCTAATTTTTTTATACCGCTTTCGCTGATGTGTTGGAACGTTATTTTTTTGACAAAAGAATCCAAAGACACACCAGAGTAAGAACGGGCATACGCACTAGTTGGTAAAGTATGGTTTGTACCACTGGCATAGTCTCCTGCACTTTCGGGTGTTAAATTGCCTGCAAAAACAGAACCCGCATTGGTAATTTTATCACTAATTTGTTGCCAATTATCTGTCGCTAATATTAAGTGTTCAGGTGCATAATCGTTACTAAAAGACATCGCTTCATTTAAATCAGAAACTAAAATCGCATAAGAATTATTAATTGCCTTCGCGGCGATTTCTTTTCTTGGTAGCGCATTTAATTGTTTTTCAACCTCAATTAAAGTTTGATTAATAATTGATTCAGAGTTGCTTACTAATACAGCCTGACTATCTACACCGTGTTCGCATTGCGCTAACAAATCTGCCGCTACAAAAATCGGATTTGAAGTTTCATCTGCGATAACCAAAACTTCTGATGGGCCAGCCGGCATATCAATAGCCGTATTTGTGGTGGATTGCACTAATGTTTTCGCCATGGTCACAAATTGATTTCCGGGGCCAAAAATCTTATCCACTTTAGGGATACTTTCTGTTCCGTAAGCCATCGCAGCAACCGCTTGCGCACCGCCCGCTAGGTAAATTTTTTCAATTCCTAACAATTGTGCAACGTAGGCAATGTATCCGTTGATACTTCCTGATTTCTGTGGTGGAGAACAAACTACAATTTCTTTACAGCCAGCTATTTTTGCGGGTACACCGAGCATTAAAAATGTACTCGGCAAAACTGCGGTTCCGCCGGGTATGTATAATCCAACCCTTTCAATTGCTCTAACTTCTCGCCAACAAGTTACGCCAGCAGTGGTTTCTACTTTTTCTTCTTTAGAAATCTGCGTTTCATGGAATTTTTTAATGTTGTTGTAAGCAACTTGAATGGCTTGCTTTACTTCCTCCTCAATGCCGTCCGCTAATCGGTTGATTTCATCTTTTCCGATGAATAAAGTACGCAGCTCAACCTTTTCAAATTGTAAAGCGTAATTTTTTAAAGCAACATCGCCATTAGCTTTTACTTCGTTGATGATTTGCTCAACTTTTTCCCTAATCTCGTTTCCGACATCCGCGTTACGGGAAATTAGGTTTTGAATATCAAGTTTGGTTAAGTCTGAATATTTATAAAGCCTCATCCTAAATCCTTCTCCGGGGGAGAAGGACTTTTGACTTGCGTTGTTGTTTTCCTGTGTGTTTTCCATTTTATTTACAAAAGTCAAAGCCGTTTTGTGAGCTCTTGATACTTGCTACTAAAATCTTGATACTATTACAAAATAATTTTCTCAATCGGCATTACCACAATGCCTTGTGCACCAGCGCTTTTTAATTCGTTTATGTGGTTCCAAAAATCAATTTCTGGAATTACCGTGTGCACTGCAACCCAGCCTTCTTCTGCCAAAGGTAAAACTGAAGGGCTTTTAACACCTGGAAGTAAAGCTAATATTTTGTTAAGGTTTGATTTCTCTACATTTAAAACCACATACTTGGTTTCTTTTGCCCGCATTACTGATTGTATGCGCTGCAATAACTCTGAAACCAATGAATCGGTTTCAATTCCTTTTCTGCCAATTAAGATAGCTTCTGACGACATCACATCTGCAAAAGGTTTTAAGCCGTTGCTGCGTAAAGTGCCACCGGTTGATACAATGTCAAATATGGCATCTGCTAAACCTAAACCCGGAGATATTTCTACGGAGCCAGAAATGACTTTAATTTCTGCTTTTACACCTTGTTTAGCTAAAAATTTTTCTAAAATAACGGGGTACGAGGTAGCAATGGATTTGCCGTTTAAATCTGCAACGGCTTGTATTTGGCTATCATTAGGTACGGCTAGTTTTAACTTACATTTTCCAAAACCCAATCTTTGTAAATAGCTAACATCAACAGCTGTTTCTGCAATGCCGTTTTCGCCAACAATGCCTATGTCGGCAATACCATCCTGAACGTATTCTGGAATATCATCATCTCTTAAAAAAAGAATTTCTAAAGGGAAGTTTGATACTTGGGTGATTAATGAGCTCTTATAGTTTTCGAAAGAAAGTCCACAGTTTTTTAACAGTTCTACAGATTTTTCATTTAATCTGCCAGATTTCTGGATAGCAATTTTTAAAGTTTTCAAGATTTTAAGGTATTAATAAAAGACTAAAGAATGAGAATAAAAAAGTTTTGACATACAAAACATACAAAATAAACACCGCCCTAGCGATGATGTAAATGATGTGTTGGTGTCAAAATTAATTTCATGTCTTTTTTAACGTTTCTACGAAGAGAATTTTTGTACCGCAAATATAGGAAGCTTACGGGGATAATCAAGTTTTTATGACCATTAAAAACCAGCAAATTGTAATAAAATAAAAGCCCAAAATCTATTTAACAGATTTTGGGCTTTTGGTATTGGTTAACAAGATTTAAATGTTTCCTATTACCATAAGTTTCTCAAGCGTTGGCGTTGCGCTACCTCCGCGGGGTTCTAACGTTACGGCGAAGGTTTGTGCGGCACCAATTGGTTTCATGTTTACAAATCCGCTTGAGTTTTCGTCCATATCAAACACACCTAAATCAACTGGTTTTCCATCAACCAATGCCCAAAGTTGGTATTGGTGTTGCTCATCAGTTTTGGGAAGCCTCATGTTGCTCATGTTTAGCATCACCTTTTGCTCTTTTTGGTTAAATGCAACCACTAAGTTTGATTTGGGAGCGTTATCCGTACCTTTAAGCGTTACTAGCTTCACTTCCGGATTTGTTAAAACCTCTATGGTTTGGTTGCTGCTACTAACTTTTTTATCTAAATAGTTTACTTGGTTAGCAAAGGTTTGATTGCTGCTTTGCAACTGTGCAATTTGTTGCCTGCTATCCTTAAGACTTCTGGATAAGCTAATTATCGCTACTACACTTACTACCAACAGCGCTAAACATGCAGCAAAAGAATATTTATAAAAGTTGATGCTATTGGTTAATGGAACAACTTTCGCCTCTTCCACGTTCTGATTTAAAGTAGGTACAACAACATCGCTTTGCTCTTCATCAGAAAAAGTTAAAGCGTTAAAAAAGTTCTCTTTTACTTTTGCAGAAGGTTCCACTGAAAAATTCATCGAAACCGCTAACATCGCCTTCTCAATCTCCTCCAATTCGGCCTTAACCTCTGGGTGGAGCTTAGACATTGCCTCAACGTCTGATTTCTCTTCAGCGCTAAGGTCGCCCAGAACATAGAGTTCTAAAATGCCCGATTCAATATATGATTTAAGATTTTCCACCTATTTAAAATATTTTCTCAATTCTATAATTCCCATTCTTAACCTTGTTTTAACAGTACCTAATGGCATTGCTAATTCTTCTGCGACTTCTACATGCGTATAACCTTGAAAGTAAATCATTTCTACAATGATTTTTTGTTCGGGTTTTAACTTCTGTAAAAGATCTTTAACGCCCATTAGCTCTGGTTTGTATTCTGAGTTTCTTTGAATGTCGATTGAATTTACGTGGTTTTCTAAGTCTTGGTTTTTAGAATGGTTTCGATAATCTTTAGATCTTACTTTATCGATAGATAAGTTACGCACAACGTTTACCATCCAGGTAAAAAGTCGTCCTTTGGTTGGGTCGTATTGCTGGATAGAGTTCCATATTTTAACCAAACCTTCCTGTAAAACATCTTCGGCAATCTCATTATCAGTGATTACCCTTTGTATAATACCGAGCAATGATGCGGAGTACATACTATAAAGCGCTTCTGCACCGATTTTTTTTTGTTGCTTTAAAGCAATAACCAGCTCGGGTTCTTCTAAAAAGACTTTAGTAGTTTTTATCACAATTGGCGTAAGATAAAGATGATTTTTTAAAAATCAAATAAGTGTTTTTCAGCATGGTACGAAGACCGTACCAAAGGACCGCTTTCAACATATTTAAATCCCATTTCTCTTCCTTTTTCTTTATAAAACGCAAATTGGTCTGGATGAATCCAATCCAATACCGGATGGTGATTTTTTGTTGGCTGTAAGTATTGGCCTATTGTAAGTACATGTACGCCAGCCGCTTTTAGGTCTTGCATGGTTTCTAAAACGTCGGCCTCTGTTTCGCCCAAACCTAGCATAATACCAGATTTTGTGCGCAAGCCAAATTCTGAGATCCGTTGTAAGCATTCCATACTACGGTCGTATTTAGCTTGTACACGTACTTCTTTGGTTAACCTTCTAACGGTTTCGATATTGTGCGATACAACTTCAGGTCTTTCTTCGCAAACGCGATATAAATTCTCCCAAACACCTTTAAAATCTGGAATTAAAGTTTCCATGGTAGTTTGTGGGCTTTCTCTTCTGATTGCGCTAATGGTCTCTGCCCAAATTGTGGAACCGCCATCTTTTAAATCATCACGGTCAACGGATGTAATTACCGCGTGTTTAACGGTCATCAACTTAATAGAATTTGCAACTCTGTTTGGCTCATCCAAATCAACAGCTAAAGGTCTTCCGGTTTTAACAGAGCAAAAAGAGCATGAGCGGGTGCAAATGTTTCCCAAAATCATAAATGTAGCTGTTCCTGCACCCCAACATTCGCCCATGTTTGGGCAATTTCCACTTTCGCAGATGGTATGCAGTTTATGCTCGTCAACAATTCCCCTAACCTGAGCATATTCTTTGCCAACAGGTAATCTTACTCTTAGCCAATCTGGTTTGCGTTGTGCTTGATTTGCCGGAATTACAGGAAGTTCAATCATGAGGCAAAAATAAGGATTGTTTAAAACATAAGGACTTATTTTAAATAATAATTTAGGCCATAGCAATGGTTGACCGTTGCGCCAAAACGAATTTTACAGTAAAAACAGAATCTATTAAATAACGTAATTTAAAACAAGCGATTTTAAAGAAATTAAACCGACTCAAATTTATAACCCACACCCTTAACAGTGGTTACATAATCATCACCTAATTTTTCCCTTAGCTTTCTAATATGTACGTCTATTGTTCTGTTGGTTACCACTACAGAGTCTTCCCAAATGCTGCTCAAGATAGCCTCACGAGTGTAAACCTTGCCAGGTTTGGCAGCCAATAAATAAAGCAGTTCAAATTCTTTTTTTGCCAAAACAACCCTGTTTCCGTTCTGGAAAACCAAAAATGCACCTCTATCAATTACCAAATCAGCAATTTCCAGTTTTTCATCTGCGGCATCTTCCGATTGTGAGTTGCGTCTAAGGATTGCATTAATTCTGCTCAATAAAGCCCGAGGTTTTATTGGTTTTGCAATATAGTCATCAGCCCCAACGTTAAAGCCAGCAATTTCAGAATACTCTTCACTTCTGGCAGTTAAAAACACCATGAAAGTATTTTTGAACTCTGGCATTGCTCTAAGTACCCTACAAGCCTCAATTCCATCCATTTTAGGCATCATTACATCTAAAATGATTAAATCGGGAAGACATTTTCTTGCTTCCTGCACTGCTTCTTTCCCGTTTAAGGCGGTAAAAACCGTATAGCCTTCTTTTTTTAACGTGTACTCGATTAGCTCCAGAATATCCGGTTCATCGTCAACAATTAGAATTTTCTGTTTATTAGCGCTCATAAAATCTATTTGTTACGAACTTACGATGTTATTGATATTAAATTATTAATTGAATGTTAACGAATTGTTAAGCTTATAATGCTACAGCTATACCATTTATTGATTAAAGGGTTTTCTCTAAAAACTGGTTAAGCGCTTCGCCTCTCAAATTTTTAGCGATAATTTTTCCTTTTGGATCAATGATGAAAGATGCAGGAATTGCAGTAACATTATAAGCTACCGCAGTAGGAGAGTCCCATTGTCTCAGTTCCGATACTTGCGCCCAATCTAACTTATCCGCAACAATTGCCTTTTTCCATGCTTCTTCGTTATCATCTAATGAAAAACCCAAAACCGTGAAATTTTTATTTTTAAAACGGTGGTAGCTAGCAACTAAATTTGGATTTTCTTGCCGACAAGGGCCACACCATGACGCCCAAAAATCAACCAATACATATTTGCCTTTAAAATCTGAAAGCTTAATAATTTTACCATCAGGACTTAATGCCGAAATTGGCGGCGCCTTACTGCCTATTGCCACTTTTTTGGCGGCTTCCATTTGAAGCGCAAAATTGCTAATTGCTTTGTTTTTTGGAAATTGTTCTTTTGCAAATTTACTGTATGCTATTAATTGACTTTCATAAGCATCATGAGGCATCCCCATCATAATATTTGCAGCAAAAAAGGCAGTCATTGATTTTTTGTTATCCTCTATAAAATCCATTGATTTTTTTAGAAACGGTTGTGCTATTTCCTGCGATTTAGCATTATACTCCGCTATAATTTGCTCTTTATTATCCTGATTAGCAGTTATCATTTTACTGTATTGTTCTGCTAAAGCACCATTCTGTTGGCTATATGCTGCCGTAATTTTGTTGTATTCTGTAATTTTTGCTGCCTCTTCAGAACCGCTGAGCTCATAATTTCCGCCAGGATTGTTTAAATCGGCCTTCAGTTTAATTTCATCGCCATTTTCTGCGATTACAAAAAAAGCCCTTTGCCCAACCGCAACCTGGTAAAATTCTGGAATTTCGCTTTTGGCCTTCAAAGTAAATTCTTTATCCTCGTTTAAAAAAGTAGAATCAATTGGCACCATTTGCCCAAAAGTATCTAACTCTAGCAGAAACACTTTTTTAGCATCTCCAATGTTGGTAAAAGCGCCTTTAATACTAAACTCCGTTTTGTTGGCACATGATATCGTAAATAAAATTACTCCTGATAATATAGTGATTAAATTTTTTTTCATTTTTTACTTTCTAATTTTTCAACAATCAATCTGTTTGTTTCTTTTGGGTCCAATTTTCCATGTGATAATTTCATCACTTCGCCCATAAATAATCCTATAACTCCCTTTTTGCCTTTATGGTATTCTGATACTTTATCTGGAAACTTTTCTAACGCCGCCGTGATAAACCCTGCTAATTCATCGTCGCACTTTTTATGCACCAAATTAAGTTCAACCATTAATTCAGAAACTTTAGCCTGTGGTTTTAGTGCTAGCGTGGCAAATAATTTGTTTTTTGCCTGATTGTTGTTGATTTCTTTTTGTTCTACCAGATTGATGATGGCTGCAATTTCTTTTGCAGGAATTTCAAGATCACTAAAGCTTTGCTGTTTATCGTTTAAATACGATTTAAGCGTCCCCATTACCCAGTTAGATGCCATTTTATAATGGCTAGTGTATCTTGTAATTGCTAAGAAATAATCGGCCATTGATTTTTCTGAGGTAAGTACCAAAGCGTCATAAGCTGGCAAGGCCATTTCATTTGTGAATCTTTGATATAATTCTTCTGGCAAAGCAGGCATTTCTGCTTTTATCTTCTCCAAAAACTCATCAGAAATCAGTATAGGCAATAAATCTGGCTCTGGAAAATACCGATAATCATTTGCCATTTCTTTTGAGCGCAGTGGAGTGGTTTTGCCGGTTATAGCATCAAAATTAAGCGTATTCTGGTCGATGGTTTTGCCTTTATTAATTAAATCAATCTGGCGTTTAATTTCATGCTCAATTGCTTTTTGAACGTTTTTGATGGAGTTTAAGTTTTTTACCTCGCAACGGTTTCCTAATTTGGTTTCGCCTTTTAACCGAACAGAAACGTTGGCGTCGCAACGCATAGAACCTTCTTCCATATTACCGTCGCAAATATTGAGGTATCGCACCAATTTTCTTAACTCGGTAAGGTATGCGGCGGCCTCTTCGCCCGAATTAATCATAGGTTCTGTCACCACCTCTAACAAGGCAACACCCGCCCTGTTTAAATCAATACAAGAATAGTGTGGATCAATGTCGTGGATGCTTTTTCCGGCATCCTCTTCCATGTGAATACGATTTAAGATGATATCTTTCTCTTTGCCGTTATCAAGGCGAATTTTAAGTTTACCACCAAGGCAAATGGGTTCATTATCTTGTGTAATTTGGTAACCTTTGGGTAAATCTGCGTAGAAATAATTTTTACGATCAAAGAAATTATATTGGTTTATTTTACTATCAATTGCCAAGCCCAACTTAGCAGCATACTCAACAGTTTTTGCGTTAGCTAAAGGGAGGGCGCCGGGTAAACCTAAAGAAACCGGACTGATATTTTGATTGGGTAAATTGCCGAAAGACGCTGAATCTGAACAAAATGCCTTTGAAGCCGTTGAAAGTTGGACGTGGACTTCTAAACCGATAATGGCTTCAAATTGTTCGAAATTGTTTATGATTTGACTCATTTTATATTAAAAATTTACCAAAAGGCTCGTTTTCTTGTAATTTTCAAATATAATTTAATTAGTTACAAATAGCAGAAAGAAAAAAATAATATTCTCTCCGCTGGTTACACTAAACATTTTATAAAAGTGGGCCGAAGTTTATGAAGATAGTGTTCTTAAAATTATGCCATTGCCGGTTTTAATGAGGATGTTGTGCAGCATAAAATAAAGTAAATGAATTTAACCCAAATAAAATTAGCCGAACTATGGGGTTTAAGCACTAAAACACCTTCTCAAATTTTGAACGGTGAAAGGGAACCTGATGTTGTTTTTTTAAAAGCGTTGCGCTTAAATTTGATGATAAGCGGTGATTTTTATTAGAAAATGTTTAATTAAAGTTTATCTAATCACACGCTTTTTGGATGCGTTTTTTTGAAAGCTGTAAATCAGATAAACCAAGGTTGGTAGAATAAATATACTTCCTAATAACAACGCCCAAGCTAAGGCAGCTATAGTTTTCTCGTTTCCTTGCTCTTGCAACAGGGAAAGTGCAGACCCGTTTTTTAGCAAAATAATATTTGGATAATGCTTCCAAGTAGTGATAAACAAAATCATCGTTACCTGAAAACCAGCCAAAAACCTCATTAAGTTAGTTCTTTCCGTATTCCAAACAGACCATAAAATCACCACAGAGATAGTTGCCAGTATAAAAGCTAATGTTCCTGGCCAATTGTCAAATACCCAGGTTGTTAGTGGTATTTTCTCAATCAAAGAAACCACAAATACAATAGCACCGGCAATTACCGCCAAAATGTTAAACGCTTTTGCTTTTTTAATAAAGCGCTTTTTCTCTGATGCATCCGGCGTTTGACCGATGATAAAAACCGCTGCTAAAAAGCCGCAGATGGTTACGGTAAACAATCCTACGGCAAATGAAAATCCGTTTACCCAACTAAAAAAGTAAGCATCTAAAAAATTGTCTGCTTCCGGATTTATCCGCCGGGTTACGGTGCTGCCGGCAATTACACCCAAAAAAAACGGCGTGATAAAACTCGAATAAACAAAAATCCTGTTGTACACCTTTTGCATTTCATCTTTAACGGCATCATAATGCCTAAATGTAAAGGCTGTTCCTCTGGCAATAATGCCCAACAACATTAAAACCAGTGGAATATGCATGTAGGTTGACATGGTAGTGTATATTTTAGGAAAACCAACAAACAAAATAACGATGGCAATAATTAGCCACATGTGGTTGGCTTCCCAAATTGGCCCAATTGCCCGGTACATGGTTTTACGCGTTTTACTTTTGTTAGGATTTGATGAGAAGAGCTCTAAAATACCGGCACCAAAATCTGCTCCGCCGAGGATAAGATAAAGTAAAATAGCGGTCCAAAGGAAAATAATGACTATATAAATCATGGCTTATCGCTGGTGTTAGCTGGTAAATCATAAAGTTGAGGGACCATTTTTATTTGTCGGTAAAGCATGTAAATAACGATAATAGATAAAGTGAAATACACCGCAGTAAAAATATAGAAAGAGTAAATTATTCCGGGCATCGGCGTAACAGCATCAACTGTGCGCATCACGTCTTTGATAATCCAGGGCTGCCGTCCAACTTCGGTAACCGTCCACCCGGCTTCAACCGCTATAAATCCGAGCGGAGTTGCAAGCACAAATAATTTAAGCAGCCAGCGGGCAGTCAACCATTTTTTCTTTTTCCATAATCCTATAAAGTATAAAGCGCTAATTGCCATTAACAGCATTCCAATACCCACCATAATCTGAAAAGCGTAATGCGTGATGGCAATGGGCGGCTGATTTTCTTTTGGGATTTTATCTAACCCAACAACTTCGGCGTTAAAATCGCCATGAGCCATAAAACTTAATGCACCCGGGATTTTTAAAGCGTAATTTACTTCTTGGGTTTCGGTATTTGGGATGCCACCAATAACCAAAGCCGCACCTTTTTCTGTATGGAAATGCGCTTCCATTGCGGCTAGCTTTGCTGGTTGGTGTTTTGCAACAAACTTAGCAGAAATATCACCGCTTAAGGGTTGTAAAACCGCTGCAATCGTTCCAAAAATTGCTGCTATTTTAAACGATTTTGTATGGAAATCAATGCTCTGGCCTTTTAAAATCATAAGTGCATGAATTCCCGCAACTGCAAAACCAGTTGCAGCGAAAGCCGCAATACACATGTGCAAAGCTTGTGAAAACCAGGCATCATTAAACATTGCCGCAATAGGGTCGATGTTCAAATACCGTCCATCGATAAAATCAAAGCCAGCCGGACTGTTCATCCAGGCATTGGCCGCCACCACCAAAATCCCCGAAGCCAAACCGCTTACCCCAACTACAACTCCGGTAAACCAGTGAAACCACTTGTTAAACCTGTCCCATCCGTAAAGGTAAAATCCAAGCGCTATAGCTTCAATAAAAAAGGCTGTCCCTTCCAAAGAAAAAGGCATCCCGAAAATAGGACCAGCATGTTCCATAAATTTAGGCCAAAGCAAACCGAGTTCAAAAGACAATACGGTCCCAGAAACTGCACCGGTCGCAAAAAAAATGGCGACACCTTTCGTCCATGCTTTGGTGATATTTCTGTAAACGTTGTTGTTGGTTTTTAAATAAAAATAGTGAGAAACCGCCATAAAAAAAGGCATCACCATCCCTATACAAGAAAAAATAATATGAAAACCCAGCGAAAGGGCCATTTGCGATCTGGCGGCTATAAAGTCATCCATGTTTTTTTAAGTTGAATTGTTTCAAACATAAAATATAAACAAGTATTAATTAACTAAAAGAACAATTTTGTTTAATTTGTAGCGATTCTAATTTAGAATATTATTTGCAAACTTGGAGAGCATTTGAACCGATGATAAAAGAAGAAAAAAGCCCAAAGTTTTCTTTAAAGCAAAGATTAGCAAGCTTTAAATACGCATTACACGGTTTTAAGGTATTGTTAAAGTATGAGCATAATGCCAGATTACATTTGCTATTTGCAGGTTTAGCAGTATGGTGCGGCTGGTTTTTGAATATTAGTTTAACCGAATGGGCTTTGTTAAGCTTTGCGATAGCCTTGGTGTTTATTACGGAGATTCTGAACACTTGCATTGAGGAAATTTGCGATTTTGTTTGCGCAGAAAATAACCTAAAAATCAAAAAAATTAAAGATTTGGCTGCGCTAGCGGTTTTAATTGCTGCGGTAGCTTCTATAACCATAGGTTTGTTTATTTTTTTACCAAAGATTTTTTAGTTTTTGCTACGCCGAGAATAAATCTCAAATTCATTTTTGTTATGCAGCCATTGAATGTTAATTTTTTATTAAAAAAGCCTTCACTTTTGATTTTGGCAAAATCTTTTTTAACCTTTAGCAATTATTAAGTTTTCATGGCATTAAATTACGTTTGGGTAGCCTTTTTTATTGTTTCATTTGCGGTAGCGCTGGTTAGGCTTATCTTTTTTCAGGATTATCAAATTTTCCAGACCATCGTTAATAGCACCTTTGACATGTCGAAAACCGGAGCAGAGATTTCTTTAGGCTTAATTGGCTTAATGAGTTTTTGGTTGGGCATCATGAAAATTGGCGAAAAAGGCGGTATGATCAATATTTTCGCAAAGATTGTAGGCCCGTTTTTCAGCAAAATCTTCCCTGAAATTCCTAAGAATCATCCGGCAATGGGTTCTATCCTAATGAATTTTTCTGCAAATATGCTGGGTTTGGACAACGCAGCAACGCCTTTGGGTTTAAAAGCGATGAAAGAGCTGCAAGAAATCAATCCCGATAAGGAGACTGCTTCCAATGCGCAGATCATGTTTTTGGTACTCAATGCATCTAGTTTGGTACTCATTCCAACCAGCATTATGGCATTTCGTAAAGCGGCTGGTGCGGCAGATCCGTCAGATGTATTTGTTCCTTGTTTGTTGGCTACATTTTTTTCCACTTTGGTGGGATTAGTAGTCACCGCAACGTATCAAAAAATCAATCTCTTTCAAAAAACTATTCTTATTTATTTAGGAAGCGCTGCCGCAGTAATCGGTGGAACTTTGTATTATTTTACTACGCTTTCTCAAGATCAAATTGGAATTGTTTCCAGCGTGGTGGGAAATGTGCTTTTATTTAGCATCATTTTGTCTTTTATTTCTCTAGCGCTTTTTCGTAAGATCAACGTTTTTGAAACATTTATTGAAGGCGCAAAAGAAGGTTTCGAGATTGCAGTAAAAATTATTCCGTATTTAGTGGCAATTTTAGTTGCCGTGGGCGTTTTTAGAGGTTCCGGGGCACTTGATTTTTTGGTGAGCGGAATTGAGCATTTGGTAGCTTTTGTAGGATTGGATACGGGTTTTGTACCGGCATTACCGGTTGCTTTTATGAAACCTTTGAGCGGAAGTGGCGCTCGCGGATTAATGGTTGAGCTGATGAATACCAGCGGAGCAGATAGCTTTGCCTCGAAGGTAGCTTGTGTAATCCAAGGATCTACCGAAACCACTTTTTACGTTTTAGCTATTTATTTTGGATCGGTTTCTATTAAAAAAACCCGACATGCGTTGCCTGCGGCGCTTTTGGCAGAACTTGCAGGTGTGCTGGCCGCTATATTTATTGCCTATATATTTTTTAAATAATTTAGCAGTTTGTAGCGCTTAATTATTATTCAAACAAAAAAATGGAAAAAAGAATTGCACTAATAGCCCATGATGGCAAAAAAGCAGAGATGGTTGGTTTTGTAAAAGATCATTTAGAAATATTATCGCGAATGCAATTAACAGCCACCGGTACAACTGGCGGTTACATAGAGCAAACCGGTTTAGCGGTTGATAAAAAATTGAGTGGCCCTAAAGGTGGCGATGCGCAAATTGCAGCCATGGCGGCAGAGGGTTTGCTGGATGGTATTTTGTTCTTTAGAGATCCGCTAGGAAAACACCCTCACGAACCTGATGTACAAATGTTGATGCGTATTTGCGATGTGCATAATGTTCCAATTGCAACAAATCCGGCAACGGCCAGATTGATACTGGAAGCCTTAGCGAATGATTAGTTGGTACATTTCTGGGGATTATCAGCCCTAGAAGAAAACTTTCTATAAAATTAACTTAAGCAATTCGATTCTCGTTGATTGCTAATGAACGCTCAAAAACATTAATAATCTGCGAGTAAAAACTTGTTTTTTACATTTTTAACGCCTCAAAACAATTAATAGTTGAGGAATCTATCAAATTTATAGTGTTGAAGAAATACTTGTTGGTAAGTTTCACTTGGCAGCTGCGGCTTCTTCAATTGACTCGATTAAAGCATACTATTCAAATTATTCTATCTAGCGGATTTTTTTTGTTTATGATAATAGCAACACTTTTAAGCAAAGGGTTCAAAATAAAAATCTATCAATTTTAATTAATTTATTGATATTTAAACGCTGAAAATGCATCAGCAGCAACTTTATAAAAACAAATCGTCTCTCAAAACGAAAAATAAATGACCGCAAAAAACGATAAAAAAACCATCAGAGCCTGGGCAATGTTTGATTGGGCAAACTCCGCTTATAATTTGGTGATTACTTCTACCATTTTTCCGGCTTATTACACTGCAATTACCACCACGCAAATAAACGGGGTAATGGATGATAAGGTCACTTTTTTCGGCTTTCGTTTTGTGAACACTGCACTTTCTAACTATGCTTTAGCGGTTGCTTATCTAATTATCGCTTTAATTACCCCATTATTAACGGCAACGGCAGATTATCGGGGAAATAAGCGTTTGTTTATGAAAATTTTTACCTGGATTGGCGCCTTAGCTTGCTGTGGCTTGTTTTTTTTTAAGATTGATACGCTAGAAATGGGCGTAATTTTATTCGCCATTGCGGCTATTGGTTATTGCGGCGGAATTGTTTTCAATAATTCATATCTGCCCGATATTGCATCGCCGGACCAACAGGACAAAGTGAGTGCTAAAGGTTTTGCTTACGGCTACTTTGGTAGCGTAATTTTGCAGATTATTTGTTTTGTATTTGTTTTAAAACCCGAGTTGTTTGGTATTACAGACGCTTCTTTTCCCGCGAGATTATCTTTTTTATTGGTTGGTATTTGGTGGGTTGGTTTTGCATATATTCCGTTTACGGTTTTGCCAAAAAGCAGCCCCAATTACAGCGAAATTTTAAAAGCAAAAGTAGCTAGCGGTTATGATGAGTTAAGGAAAGTTTGGAATCAACTAGCGCAAATGCCCGTGTTAAAAACATTTTTAATAGCCTATTTTTTTTACGCAATGGGCGTACAAACCATCATGCTTGTTGCAGCAAATTTCGGCGAAAAGATTTTGCATTTAGGTACTTCCAAATTAATTGCTACCATTTTAATTATTCAGCTAGTTGCTATTTTGGGTGCTTATTTAATGTCGCGTTTATCGCAAATTTTTGGAAATATTAAAATACTGATGTTTGTGGTTGTGATTTGGATAGTAACTTGCGTATTGGCTTATTTTATTCAAAACGAATTTCAGTTTTATGGCTTAGCGGCAGTAGTAGGCTTGATTATGGGCGGTATTCAATCGCTTTCACGATCTACTTTTTCTAAGTATTTGCCAGAAAACACACCTGATACGGCATCTTTCTTTAGCTTTTACGATGTTACTGAGAAGTTGGCAATTGTTGCAGGATTATTTTCTTTCGGGTTTATAGAAGAGTTAACAGGGAATATGAGAAACAGTGCTTTAAGCTTAGCTGTGTTTTTCGTAATCGGATTTGTGGTGTTGTTTGCTGTTCTGAAAAAAGAAAAGCAAGCTATTTTTTAATTAAAAATATCCTCAATGTTTGTATTAGTTAGTGTTTTGGGAGTTTCAAAAGCGTCAACGATAGAAACGGTATCTTTTTTTGTCCTTCTACTTCGCACAGGCTGACAAAGAAAAGATATAGTGTGTTAAAATGCCCATTGCTAAACCCAAGCCTTGTTAATCGTCTAAACTAATTCTGGCGTTTTTATAGGTTAACTTTTCAAAACATACAAGGACGCATCAATTTAATAAAAAAGCCTTTTAATTTTTAATTCAATCTGCTATTTCTAATTTAGGGGCTTATTACAAAATTTTGAAAAAGCCCATACTCGTTATAAAATTTGGCTCGGCTTCGGTAACAACCGCAAGTCACGAAATCGACGAAACAGTTATAGCCGCTGTGGCGCAACAAGTTTCGGCACTTAGTAAGCACTATAATGTGGTGTTGGTTTCCTCGGGAGCCGTGGCTGCGGGTAAAAAAAAACTGACTAACTATAAAGGAACGTTAAGCGAAAAAAAGGCGGCAGCGGCAATCGGTAACCCCTTATTATTGCAAACTTATGCGCATTATTTTGCTTCATACGGTGTTTCTATCGCACAAAGTTTGTGCGAACGCCACCATTTTTCAAATCGTAATCAGTTTTTACAACTTAAAAAAACCTACGAATTACTTTGGAAAAACAACATTATTCCGGTAGCAAATGAAAATGATGTGGTAAGTAATCTGGAGATTAAATTCTCTGATAATGACGAGCTTGCAACATTAATAGCGGTAGGCTTTGGTGCGAGTATGATCTTATACTGTACCTCTGTGCCGGGTGTTTTTGATGAAAGCGGTAAAATCATCACCGAAATTAAAGTGATAGATAAAATTGCATTATCCTTAGCCAAAAAAGAAAAATCGGCGGTAGGTTTAGGCGGGATGACATCCAAACTTACGTTTGCCCGTTTAGCAACACAGATGGGCATTAAGGCGGTAATATTTGGAATCAAATCAAAAAATGCAATTATTAATGCAGTGGAAGGTAAAAACGGAACTGTTTGCCATCCGCAGATGATTAACATCTCTGCCCGTAAAAAGTGGTTAGCCAGCGGTAGTTTAATAAAAGGAAGAGTTCAAATTGATGACGGAGCAGTAAAAGCGTTACAAAAAAGACATAGTTTACTTGCGGTAGGGATAAAAAAGGTAATAACTGACTTTGAGGCGGGCGAAGTCATCGAGATTTTAGATGATTCACAGCTGGTAGTCGCGGTAGCGAAAACCAAAATAGATTCGCATTTACTAAACGGAGAAAACGACAAACAAAATTTAGAAATTGCACACGCAGATGATATCGTTTTGATTTAAATCAAGCGTAAAAAATAGATAATGGAAAATATTCAACACTTACTGATTGATGCATCAAATGCAACTTCCGAAATCAGGATACTTTCAGCAGAAAAAAAACAGCAGGTTTTAAACACCCTTGCGGATGAATTGCTTGCTAACACGTCCAACATCATAGCGGAAAATTTAAAAGATTTAAACCGTATGGATGATGCCGACCCTAAAAAAGATAGGTTGTTATTGAACAGCGAGAGGATTGAAGGCTTAGCAGCGAGTGTAAGAGAGGTTTCTCAGTTAGAAGACCCAACCGGAAAGGTTATTTTAGAACGGACTATGGATAATGGTTTGTTTATCAAAAAAAAAACGGTCGCGTTAGGAGTGGTTGGGGTAATTTATGAAGCTAGGCCAAATGTTACAATTGATGTTGCAGCGCTTTGTATTCGCTCTGGCAACGTTTGTTTATTGCGTGGCGGTTCTGATGCTGATGCTACCAATCTTTGTTTGGTAACCATTATTCAAAACGTTTTAAAATCATACAACCTAAATCCAAATATTGTACAGCTTTTACCC
>DASVGY010000170.1:0-17267 GCA_036379295.1 Pelobium sp. | reverse complement strand
TCCTGAAAAAATAAATGAGTAAACGGGTCTGCAGCTATCTCATCCTTTTTGTGACTATCCTTACCGCTCATGAACCACAAATTGCCTTCGTCATCTGTTTGCAAAACCGACATCGGTCTAACAGACATAGGAACTCCGGTTTTTATATTGGTGCAAAAGAAACAGTTCTCTGCGCTTTTGGTAATTTCTTTTAGCTTGTCAATTGCTTCTTTTCCATGAAGATTTTTTTCGTGTTCTTTTTTATCTGCCTCAGAACTTCCGGCGTTATGATGTGTGTGTGACATAGTATATGTTTTAAATTAACGGATAACCTATAAAAGCAAATAATCAACCAAAAAACAGTTAAGCATAAAAAATTAGCTTTCACCTTTTCAATAAATGGCTTACATTCGTATTTAAACAACATTAATCGATTAAATATCCTTATAAAAATGACTTATCTCGCGAAAGCTGATAGATACAAAGAAATGATTTACCGACGTTGCGGGAATAGCGGATTGAAGCTTCCTGCGCTTTCTTTAGGCCTGTGGCATAACTTCGGTGGCGTAGATGTTTACGAAAATTATCGTTCCATTTTACATTTGGCATTTGATAACGGCATTACACATTTTGATTTAGCTAACAATTACGGGCCGCCGCCCGGTTCTGCAGAAGAAAATTTTGGACGTATTTTACAGCAAGATTTCAGCAGTTATCGCGATGAGTTGATTATTTCTACCAAAGCTGGATATACCATGTGGGATGGCCCTTACGGCGATTGGGGTTCTAAAAAGTATTTGGTTTCTAGCCTTGACCAAAGTCTAAAACGGATGAAACTGGATTATGTAGATATTTTTTATCACCATCGGCCGGACCCAGAAACGCCATTACAAGAAACTATGGCAGCTTTAGATTTGATTGTACGCCAAGGAAAAGCGCTTTATGTTGGCTTAAGTAATTACCGCAGCCCAGAATTTGAAAAAGCTACTGCCATTTTAAAAGATTTGGGTACGCCTTGCATTATCCACCAGCCAAAATATTCGATGTTTGAGCGTTGGGTTGAGGAAACTTTATTGGATGCTTTGGAAACCAATGGCGTAGGTTGCATCCCCTTTTCGCCGCTGGCGCAGGGATTATTGACGAATAAATATTTAAACGGAGTGCCTGGTGATAGCCGTTTGGCCAAAAGTACAGGCTTTTTAAATGAGGAATATGCCACACCAGATAAAATTGGAAAAGCTAAATTGTTGAATGATATTGCCGATGAGCGAGGGCAAACTTTGGCGCAGATGGCAATTGCCTGGCTGCTAAAAGACGATAGAGTTACGTCGGTTTTAGTGGGTGCGAGTAAACCTGCGCAATTAGCAGACTCGTTAAAAGCTTTAGATAATATTATTTTTGAGGAGAACGAATTAAGAGCAATTGAAGATATCCTAAGAAACTAACAACTTTTAATTGGCTTTACTGGCCGTGATAACTTTAACATCTGAGTCCATCGTTTGAAAAACCAATTCCTTGTCTGTTAAGGATTTAATTAGAAAAGGAATTGGTCTTTTTTGGCCGCCAGCTAAATCTTCTGTATAACGGATTATATGTTTGTCCAAGTAATAGCTGCCCTCAGATAAAATTTTACCGCTCGAAACAATTTTACACTGAGCATCTCCACCAAAAACGATATATGGTTTTTGAGCAGAAATATTTGCCAAAGGTTTATTGGCTGGTTGATTTGGATATTCGTAAGAAACGTAATTCCACCGTCCAATAAGATCTTTTTGCTTTATTCCAGCGCTGCAAGCACTCAAAATAAGACAAAGGAAAGCCGTTGTGCCGATATGAATGTTTAGGTTTTTCAATTCAAACTATTTAAGAGCCTAATTCAACAATTCTGTCAAACTCTTCTGCTTTAAGCGTAGTTACCGATAGGCGTCCTTGTCGCACCAAAGAAATATCTTTTAAACGGTCATCAGCCTTGATGGTCTCTAAACTTACAGGGTTTTTTAAAGTATCAACGGGTGCTAAATCCACCACAACCCAACGGTCGTCATCTGTAGTTGGGTCTTGATAAAACTCTTTAACCACCTTTGCTATACCAACCACATTTTTACCTTCATTGCTATGATAAAAAAGTACCAAATCACCTTCTTTCATATCCTTCATATTGTTACGGGCCTGGTAATTCCGAACACCGTCCCAAAACGTTCTGCCGTCTTTAATAAACTGCTCCCAACTATATTTAAAAGGTTCTGATTTAACAAGGAAATATTGCATGTTTTTTTTAATGATTGAATTTTGAATGAGTGAATGACTTGTATAATGATTGAATTTGTGAATTTTGAATGAGTGAATACCTTGTATATTGGGTAAAATTTTGAATCAAATAAAGAATATTTTAATCACTACCTTAACCTCCCAATTTGACTACCGACTACTGACTACTAACTATTGACTAATAACTAATGACTATTAACTAATGACTAATGACTATTAACTAATGACCAACAACCTAATGAACAATCTTAAAAACCAACTCTTTTAATAAATCGCCAGGTTCGGTATTGCCTGTGCTATCCACACCTTTTGATTTTAAATCGTATTCTCTTAATAAAGAAATCACTTCAAAAGTTTTTCCTAAATTATAATTTCTTGCGGCAAGCTCGTAATCCTTCATAAAATATGGGTTTACGCCGAGCTCTTTAGGCGCTTGCGACTTATCTGTAATGTAGTGATATTTTAAAATTTTGGTAAACCAGCCGCTTAAATTGCCAACAATTACTACAAAGGGATTCGCTTTTGGGTTGGCTTCAAAATAATTGATTATCTGGTTGGCTTTAAAAACATCTTTTCTTGCTAAGGCGTTTTGCAGCTCAAAAACATTGTATTCTTTACTTATACCAATGTTATCCTGCACCTCCTTTAGTCCAATTTCTTGTGCTCTCGGAACATTTAACATCAGTTTTTCCAACTCGTTAGCCACTTTACTTAGGTCGTTACCTAAATAATCTGCTAATAATGCCGACGCTTTGGGGTTGATATGATGTCCTTTAGATTTAATAAACTCATCAATCCATGCAGGCACTTTATTATCATAAATACTTGCTGATTCAAAAATTAAACCCGTTTTTTCTAAAATTTTATAAATCTTTTTTCGCTTATCAAACTTGTCGTGCTTGTAGCAAAGCACCAAAATTGTGCTTTTTAACGGATTTTCGCAATAAGCCTGTAGCTGCTCTGCGGCCTTATCAAATTTTAGGTCTTGTGCCTCTTTAACCATCACCAATTGGTAATCGCTCATCATTGGGTAGCGCTTTGCTGCATTTAAAACGCTCATCACTTCAGCATCTTTACCGTATAAAATAGTTTGGTTAAAACTCTTCTCGGCATCTGAAAGTACATTTTCTTCTAGGCAGTCGCTAATCAAATCTATGTAATAGCTTTCTTCGCCATGTAGTAAATAAATAGGCTTTAGCTTTCGAACTTTAATATCTTTAATGATGTCTGCAGCTGTCATGTTTTGCTAAATTATAAATATTACTTTCTAAAACTTAAAATGTTGAAAATTCTGGGTTATTTTAGCCTGATGTTTAAACCCGTTGAGCTAAATCTTCCGGCATATCCTTTCAAACTCCACCAGAAAGATGACGTAGTTTTTATTTTTGATGAGCTACGAAAAAAGGACTTGGTACTTACGCCAGAGGAATGGGTTAGGCAACATTTTGTTAAATACTTAATGCAACAAAAAAAATATCCAAAAACATTAATTAAGCTTGAAGGCGGTTTAAAGCTAAATAAACTGCAAAAACGGACTGATATTTTGGTGTTTAATAAAAGTGGTTCGCCACAAATTTTGGTAGAGTGCAAAGCCACTTCGGTAAAAATAACGCAAGCGGTTTTTGACCAAGTTGCCCGCTATAATATGGTTCATAAAGTAAAATATCTGGTGGTAAGTAACGGTTTGCAGCACTATTGTTGCGTAATAGATTATCAGCAAAATTTGTATCACTTTGTGCCCGAGTTACCTCAATACGTGGAAGAATAGCAGACTTGAAACCCTGATTTATAAATAATTATAAAACTTTTTGAAACTTTTGGGATTTTGATTGCGTAAAAAGAAAAAGCACCCAATCTAAAAACCATGAAATCTGAACAAACTATTTACTTTAAATGGGATGGTCATCTGCTTCCCAAAAACTTGCTGGTAGCAATTTTAATTTTAACCGGTTTAATTGCAGCTGTGGCAATTACAATGAATTATCAACAAAACATCTCTGAATTAGCTACCTATCTTATCCTTTCAATTTGCCTGGTTACGCTGGCAAGCAGTTCTTACTGTTTATCTAAAGAAGCTACGCATAATTATATTTATTTAAACAACAGCGAAATTAGTTTTAAGCAAAACAAGGCAGACGAGGTGGTAATCATTAAATTTGAAGCTTTGGATTATTTTGAGACGCGTTTTTCGGAGATTGTTTTTAACACCAAGCAACAAGAAAAAATCAGCTTGCCGCTCAACAAAATCACAGACAAACATAAACGCTGGGAAATCAAAGAATTTTTACGAGAAAGACTTAAACAAATTAATGGTAATGCAGTGGCCGCTTAACCACATTTAAAATGTAGCATAAAAAAAAGACTAAAAACTGCTGTGGAGAGCCTGCATGTTTTATAAAAGCTTTTTTATGGGTCCGTGGGTAATTGTGTTTTAAAACTTTAAAACATTCGATGACATTTTTATAACACGCTTTCTATCAAAACATCTTACATTTGCCATTACAGAAAGATTATGGCAAAAGTTTCGATAAACCTGGCAACGGGTTCTTTACAGAAAGAGGATATAATAGTTGGAATTGATTTAGGAACCACTAATTCTTTGGTTGCCTTTATTGGCCCCGATGGGCATTCAAAAGTGATTAATGATACTGGCAAAGGCGTTTTAGTGCCTTCGATTGTACATTTTGACACCGAGGGAAATGTAGTAGTAGGAAACGAGGCTCGGGATTTTTTAATAAGCGAACCGCAAAACACCATTTTTTCTGTAAAAAGACTCTTAGGCCGCTCTTACCACGATTTACAATTGCACAAAGATTATTTTTCTTACAAAATAATTGACGATGCAAATGATGAAAGCCTCGTGAAAATTAAAGTTGGCGATGCATTTTACACACCTATTGAACTTTCTGCATTAATATTAAAAGAACTTAAAGCAAGGGCCGAGCATGCTTTAAAAACAAACGTAAACAGAGCGGTAATTACTGTTCCGGCATATTTTAACGACTCTCAACGTCAGGCCACTCGCGATGCTGGAAAATTAGCTGGTTTAGATGTTTTACGTATAGTAAACGAACCAACGGCGGCTTCTTTAGCTTACGGAATTGGTTTAAACCCTGATGAGCAAAAAACTGTTGCCGTTTACGATTTAGGCGGTGGAACTTTTGATGTTTCAATTTTGAAGATTGAGAATGGGATTTTTGAAGTATTGGCAACCAACGGAAATACCTTTTTAGGGGGCGATGATTTTGACCGGGCGGTGGTTGATTATTGGATTAAGCAGAACAAACTTTCGGGTGAAATTCCGATGCAAGAACTTCGTTTAAAGGCAGAAGAAGCTAAAAAAGCACTCTCACATCAGAATTTATTCAATGAAAAAATTGGTGAGCTTTTCTGCACCATTGATAAGCATACTTTTGAAAGCTTAATTAACGATAAAGTACAAGAAACTATTACTGCCTGTAAAAACGCTTTAAAAGATGCGGATTTAACCGTTGCCGATATTGATGAGGTGATTATGGTTGGGGGCTCTACCCGTACCGCATTAGTTAAAAAAGAAGTATCTGCTTTTTTTGGAAAAGCCATAAACGATACAATTAACCCCGATGAAGTTGTGGCTTTAGGCGCTGCCTTGCAAGCTGATGTTTTATCTGGAAATAGAAAAGATATTTTGCTGTTAGACGTTACGCCACTTTCTTTAGGGATTGAAACCATGGGGGGTTTAATGGATACCATTATCCCCAGAAATTCAAAAGTTCCAACAAAGGCCGGCAGGCAGTACACCACCTCTATTGATGGGCAAGTAAATATGAAAATTGCTGTTTACCAGGGCGAAAGAGATTTAGTAAAAGAGAACCGTAAATTGGCAGAGTTTGATTTGAAAGGGATTCCGTCTATGCCAGCGGGGTTACCAAAAGTTGACATCAATTTTTTGCTTAACGCTGATGGGATTTTACGGATTCAAGCGGTGGAATTACGCTCGGGCGTAAAACAAGAGGTGGATGTAAAACCAACTTACGGTTTAAAGGATGAGGAAGTGGAGCAAATGCTTTTAGATTCGGTAACACATGCCAAAGATGATGTAGCACAACGTATGGTAGTGGAAGCCAAAACCGAGGGCGACCAAATGGTTTATACCGTTGAACGGTTTTTAACAAAAAACGGAAGTTTTTTAAACGAAGAAGAAACCTCGAAAACTAAAGAACTGGTTATTAACCTAAAACAAGCCATACAAAACGCCAACAAAGACGAGATTTTGGGTGCAATTGATGCGCTTAACGAATATACCCGCCCGTTTGCCGAGCGTTTGATGGACGAAGCGGTTTCTGCAGCGATGCGAGGAAAAAATATATAAAAAAGTCTCGCTAGTTTTCACCAGCGAGACGTAAAATTCATAGCTAGAAGAAAGTGTTATTTGACGGCGTCGATAGCTTCCTGCGCTCTTAACCCATCGATATTATTTTTCCCTTCAAACTTATCCTTAACTTCTTCAAAGTTTTCTAACACAGCAGCAATAGAATCTAATATTTCAGATGCGTTCTGATGCATGTCTCCTAATTTTTCTTCTAATTTTTTATTACTTAGTTCAAAATTATCCACTTCAATTTTGCCTATTTTTTGGATTACCGCAGTTTGGCTATGTTTTAAATCTTCCAATTCCCTGCTTATCTTTTCCATTAAATCAAACTTTTTTAGCTTATCCATAATATTTAAATGTTGGTTATCCTAGGCAATAACCAGTAACTGTGCCAAAACATTATCCGTGAGTCCGTTAAGGTTTGAATTTTACAAAAGTTAACGTCTGACATAAAAATTCAAATTTCCAGTAGCCCTTAACTTCCATTTGCGCTTCATCGTTAAAATAAACCACAGAGCTCCAATGCCGCCCACTACTCGGATCGTAAATTTTGCCTTTTTCCCATCGTTGCCTTGTTGGGTTGTAAGATAGACCTTCTAAAACGTCCATCCCTAAAATCAGCTGATTTCTGAGAGCTTTACTTGGATTATGTATATCTGTTCTTGTACGCATTGGTCTGCTTAAATCATCCGTATCGTTAAACCACAAAACTTTAGCTTTAAACTGGTCGGCAACCTTATAAACATCAATAACCACGTTCTTTTCAGTGGAAATCCACCTTCCTAAAATATCATTTTGTGATTGAAAGCATACCGCTTTTAAAGGTATCGTAAAAAATAAAGCGGCAAATAAAAGCCTAACCCGTAATAGCATATAAATTGATTTTCCTAAAGAAAGCAATTATCCGGCTAATTATTACTTTAGCACCATGAATATTTTTGAATCGTTTAAAAACCTGGATATAAGAACTGGAACAATTGTTAAGTCCGCCGTTTTTATAGAAGCTAAAAAGCCTGCTTATAAGCTGTGGATTGACTTTGGGGCCAAAGGCATCAAAAAAACCTCAGCGCAAATCACTGATTTGTATGTTGTAGAGGAATTAATTGGTAAGCAAGTGGTTGCGGTTATTAATTTTGAGCCAAAACAAATTGCAAACTTTATGAGCGAGTGTTTGGTTTTGGGCGCTGTTGGCGATGGCGGTAAAGTTACGCTATTGACCACAGAAAGGGTTGTGGAGAATGGGGTTAGGGTTGGGTAAGATGGCTAAGTTCAAATTAATTTAGCAACGACCGGGGAGTTTGGTTTACCTTTAATTTCTTTTTATGCCTTAAAAACAGGAAAAGCATCACTAAAATAGAAGTCGCGTATGAGATAGAATTTGCTAAAACCGCTCCTTTTAAACCATGTTTTGCGGTTAGGTAATTGCTAAGGAGTAAAATGGCTAAAAATCCCGCACCTGAACCTATAGTGTTGTACTTTATTAGTCCTTTTCCTGAAAAATAATAAGCAATTATAATAGTGATGGTAAAACCAACAATTACGGGAGAAGCTATGCGTATTAAATTTTTTAACTCGTTAAAATCTTTACCTAAGATATTTACGTACCACCCGTTTGGAATCAGCAAGATGGTAAGCACCATGAAGAAAACTAAAAGTAGCGCAAACATTAAAAAATGAGTAAGCGTCGCTAATTTGTAATTTGTTTTACTCGCATAAGCCAGATTAACATTTGCTAACGCATTTGGAATTAACCAAAGTGCATCGCACACGGTGAGCCACATGCCAAAAATACCAATTTCCTTCATCCCTAATTGCGCCGATATTACCCAAATTGAAAACCGGTAAGCCCCGTATTGCAAAAGATTGTTTAACTGATTTAAGCTACCTAATTTGAAAAAGTTGCCAGAGTTATTGATTAACGTCTTAAACCGTACTGATTTTATATCTTTAAATACCTCGAACAAAAAAATGCAAAAGTGAGGAGCAAAAGAGACTATTAAAAGCTGCCAATATAAGTTAACCGTTAAGTGGTCCGTAAAGTAAAAGTAACCAATAAAAAAACAAAGAATTAGTGGTTGAATGATTCGTAAAACCGTGATTTTGGCGAATTTAAATCTGGCAGTGTAAAGGGTTAATAGGTTAGTTGAGCAAGTTTGAAGAAAGACTATCAAGCCTAAATAAATACTGAAAGAAAAAGTTTGGCTCGTGAATAAAAGAAGTGATAAAGTAAGAAAAAACGAAATCATTAGTGACCATAAGAAAGAGGCTATAAGAACCTCATTCTCTTTGTTTTTCGTTAAGATATACACCATTACCGAATGACCGACCAAGGCGGTCAGAATTTGTACGAGTCCAGAAAATGCCAAAAGAAAGGTGATTTCGCCCCTACCGCTCGCACCTAAAATTCTTGCTGTAAACACAACAATAAAAAGGTTGACAACGGAAGCGCCCACACTGCCTAAAATTTGATAAAATGAGTTTTTAAACAACTGTACAAACGATATTTAAGCTGAATTATTAGAAGCTAAAAAACTATAATTTACTGTCAAATAATTTTATTTTTTTTTAAAGCATCTTGCAGCATTTCTGCATTTTGTTGATAGTTAAATTTATTGATAGCATTTTTTGCTATTTGCTCATGATCATAACCATCATATTTTTTACGGATGTTAATGTAAGCATTAGTAAGTTCATCCTCATTGTTTTCCGGTATTAGTATGCCATTACTTTCATTAACAACTTCGCTCACTCCACCCACGTTTGTAGAAATAATCAATAAACCACAACAAAGCGCCTCTAAAATTACGCATGGTAAATTTTCAAACCTACTACTCAGTACTAGGCAATGGGCTTTTTTCATTTCCTCCGAGACCTTCTCATGAGACAGTTCACCCATTATCTGTATATTTTTCTTTAATAAATCTGATTTTTCTATAAAAAAAATCAACTCTTCACTAATGGGACCTATTAATTTGAGGCTCGCATCGCATTTTTGAATTAAAGCGTTTTCAAATGCTTTCAACAACAACTGCGGATTTTTTTGATATCCTAAAGTTGAAGCGTGAACAAAAACAAATTTTTGTGGCTTTTGCCGATTATCAAAAAAAAACAGACGTCCATCAACCACATTGGGAATCACCATATATTTTCCGTTAGGCGCAAAACTTAACATCTCGAGTTTCAAAGCGCTTGCAACGGGGAAAATGAGGGCGAATGAGCTGATAAGTTTTTTTATAAAATATTTTACAAAAACGTTCGCCTTATGAACGTTGTTTGGCATACTTTGGTAGAATATAGTCCAATGTTCAGTTAAAATATGGTTTAGGCGATAGCGTTTAGCTAAATACCAGCTGATTAAACCCGCTGGAAAAAACACAAAGCAATGAACATAAACGGGTTTTCCGAACTTTTTTATTAACAAGTTACCAAATAATAAACCATAATAAACATAGTTGAGGAAGTTTACAACAGTACCTAAGAAACCCAAGCTCCAACGAGGGTAAAACACGGTGATGACTTTATACTGATGTTTATTTTGTATAACAATTCTTCTTTTCTTGATGTTCAAGTCCCCAACAATGTACAAAACTATCGAATTTACTCTCATAGAGTATGCCTTTACCATCCGCTCATTAAAATCTCCGTTGTATAAGTCAACGCTACTTGGAAACCATGAGGGCAAAACTAGAGTGTATTGGTTGGTGTTCATTAATTGAAATTCTGTTAAAACTAAAAAATAAATTCTATTTTTAACCCATGCTGAGAAATGTATACTTTATCATATTGACTTTGTTTGTCACAAACCTATGTTTTGGGCAGCAACGCTATGGAAATGAATGGTATAATCCATCTCAAAAATATTATAGAATAAATGTGTTAACTACCGGGGCTTATAAGTTAACGGCATCGCAACTATCTTCTTTAGGGATTGATCTTAGCAATCTTGACCCACAAAAAATACAACTTTTTAACAATGGAAAAGAGGTTCCGGTTTATATTTCTGGAGATGGCGACGGGAAACTGGACGCCCAGGATTTTCTAATTTTTTACGGAAAAACCAACAGCGGAGAAATGGATAAGTCTTTGTATGAAAAAACTTCTTTCCAACCAAACCCCTTTTATAGTTTATATACCGATACGGCTGCCTATTTTTTAACCATTGCTAATGCTACTGGTTTAAGATTTAAAAACGCAAATTTAAGCCCAAACGGTCTAACTTCAGAGATCTCTGTAACTACTGAATCGGTTTTAGACTTTAGAGATTCCTATTATGGCGGGGCATACGTGATTGCACAAACCAGCGAATCAGAATACCGAGAAGGGGAAGGTTTTGCAAGCTCAGTGATGGCTCGCGGCCAGGACCGAACTTTCCAATTATCAACCCCAGGGCAGGTACCTAATTCTCCAGTTACAATAGGATATTCAGTAATAAGCAGATCTAACTCAAGTTTGTACACCAATCCAAGAGGTTTTAATCACCATTTTAAGCTTGAACTATTTAGCTCCGGCGGCCCCTTAACCGTAGCCGATACTTCATTTTACAGTTACAAGTTGATAAATAGCTCAAAAAACATAAGCAACGCAAGTTTAAACAATAGTAGCGCTTTGAAGTTTTCTATTGTCAATGATTTATCAACAAATTCAGATTTTACAGATTACCAAGCCACCTCCTATTTTACTATTAAATACAATAGAAACCTTAATTTGCAGGGAGTATCGGCACTAAATTTTACGTTGAGCAGTCAAGCGCCTAAAGCATTGTTAAGCTTTGAGAACAGCAGCTTAAACAATCCTATGCTATTTAATTTTGGAACCAGTGAAATGGCACTTGGACAAAAAACAGGAAACAATGTGGCTTTCACGCTAAACATAAGTTCAACTCAAAATGAACTTTATCTTTTCGACGAAAGCCAAGCCATTTCTGCTACAATAAGGGAAGTTACTATTCCAGATGTTGCTACCAATCTTGACGCAGACTACATAATCATCACTAATGAAAAACTTTTATCATCAGCAAAAGAATACCAGAAGTACAGAAACGAAACAGGTCATCAATGTTTAATTTTTACAGTAGATAACCTATTTAATCAATTTTTTTATGGTTTAAACCACCCCTTGGCTATTAGGAATTTTGTTCAATATCTGCAAGATAAAAGTCCGAAAATTAAGTATGTTTTGTTGTTAGGGAAAGGAGTTAGCAACAGCGAATTTAGAACTACAGCCGGCGTAAACACCAATTTGGTGCACACTATTGGTTTCCCTCCTTCTGATAATATGTTTTCCGCACCATTATACGGCTCAAACATGGCTCCGCAATTGGCTATCTCACGGGTGCCCGCGGTAAATAACGAGCAAGTATTAACGTACCTACAAAAGTTGAAAGCTTACGAAAATAAAGGCGAGGACATTAACAGAAAAACTATTCTACACATAAGCGGCGGTAACAGTCTTGGCGAAAATAATAGTTGGGCCAATTACTTGAAAGAAGCCGGAAAATATGCTGAAAATGAATATGCTGGCGCTAAATTCACTGTTGTTAAAAAAAATGTAACGCTTCCAATCACCAACAACCTTCAAGAAAAAATAGTTAGCGAAATAAACAAGGGCACCGATTTATTGACTTTTTTAGGACATGGAAGTAATTTTTCAACAGAAATTAATTTTGGGGAACCAAACGAACTGGCGCAAAATTCTTTAATTACATATATGATTAACGGCTGCTTAGCTGGTAACCCAAACACCTTAACTACATCTATTGGCGAAAGATACCTTTTTGAGCCAAACAGGGGCGCCATTGGCTGGATAGCAACTACAGATGAAGGTATAGCGAGCTACCTCGCAGGATTTGCACAAGCGCTATATAAAAACTCGTTTAACAAAAATTACGGGAAATCTGTAGCCATAAACTTGGCCAATACCGTTAAAGACTACCAAAATCCTAATGACATTTTGAACAGGATGCACTCCCGTCAGTTTAATTTGCAAGGTGACCCGGCATACACATTTTACTCGCCTGAGAAACCAGATTTTTACTTGACAAATAATTCAGTTTTTGTAAAGACAGAGAAACCTAACACTTCTTTAGATTCTATCACTATTGGAATCATAGTAAGAAATAAGGGAAAAGCATTAAACGATTCGCTGAAAATTAACATCACCCGTAAACTGAAAGACAATAGCGTGATAGACTACGGTGTTAAAACTCTAGGTCCGGTTTTTAACACAGACACTGTTTTTTTTACCGTTAAAATGGAAGGTGAAAGAGCCCAAGGCAATAACGTGTTCAGCGTAACCGCAGATGCAGACAATAAATTTTCTGAAAGTGATGAATCAAATAATTCTGTATCTAACAACATTTTTATCCCTGGAAATGGAGTTAACCTTTTGTTTCCTAAGTCAAACGCTATTGTAGCCGACTCAAAAATAGATTTAGTGGTGCAGTCAAGCGATTTATTTTCAAAAAACAATAACTATTTATTTGAGGTAGATACCGTTCCGGATTTTAGTAGCGGTTGGAAGAAATCTTTTGCTGTTACGGCAAATGCCTTAGCAAAAGCCAACGTAGCAATTTCTACGCTAAACAACCAAGTTTATTTTTGGCGGAGTAAGCTAGATTTACCGGCGGATAATGGAAGCGACTGGCAGATGGCAAGCTTCACCTATCAGCCGTTGCTAAAAGAAGGTTTTTTTCAGAAAGCGGGTGCGAGCACTGTAGAGGAAAGCACTGGTTCGGTGGTTTTTAATCCTACTTTAAATCATTTTGAATTTCCAAAAACAGCTCATTTAATCAGTTTATCTACAAGAGGCGACGATGCGCCTACTACCAGCGAACGCACTTTTAGAAGTAGTAGAGTAGGCCGTTTAGCTTTTGCAGGTTACGAGTTTCAATCGTTAACCTTGGTAGCCATGAGTCCTGTTACCGGTGATTTTTTTTCGTTTCCAAGCGTCAATAACTTTCAAAATTATCCTCCAGTTTATACAGGGCAGTATTTTTTCGACCCCAGTAATCCTACCGATGTAGACTCGCTGATAAGTTATATCAATAGGATACCGAACGGTTACCCGGTAGTTGGGCTAAACGGAAGAAACATTGATCTAAAAGGAATGCCTCAACGAGCAAAAGATGCTTTGGCGCTGCTTGGTTGCATTAAAGTAAATGATGTATCGGCTGGAGAACCCTATTTGTTCTTCGGTCAAAAGGGTTTTTCTCCCGGGCAAGCTACGGAGTTAACTGCTGATTATACTTCATCAATCCCAGCAAGACAGCAAGATATATTGATGTCTAAAGAATATAATCCGTTCTTTAATACCGGGAATTACAATTCCCAAAGAATTGGCCCTGCTAAAAGTTGGGAGAAGGCTTATTTTAGTTTCAGGCAAGAGCCAAATGATATGTTAACCTATCAGGTTATCCCAATAGATAAAGACGGTAAAGAATCAACCGCATTAAATGGTGGTGCCAACAACGAAATATCTATCGCCAATATTGATGCAAACAAGTTTCCTTATCTAAAATTAAAAGCAATAGCAACAGACAATGTTGAACGCACACCTCCACAATTGATTAACTGGGGCGTAGCTTATCATGAAACACCTGAAAACACGATAAATCTGGATTTACCAAACGAGTTTCATGCTAATCAAATTCAGCAAGGTGATTCAATTTTATGGAAAGTTCATTACCAAAATATATCAAAACAAAAATCAGATTCAACAAAGGTTTATGCAGTGCTTACAAATTCTCAAAGAAACCAAACTAAAACGCTGGTAAAAACGCTTAAACCTTTAGCGCCTGGCGATGCAGAATTGATGAGCTATGCTGCTTCAACAGCAAACTTAAGCGGATTAAGCAACATCAGGTTAGAGTTTGATGCCGCTTCTGATAATGATTCTTACACCTTTAACAACCAACTCAGAAAAGATTTTACCGTTTTACAGGACAATAAAGAACCAAGTATGGATATTGCGTTTGACGGAAAGCATATCATTAATGGCGAGATAGTTTCTCCGATGCCAAATATTACAATTGCTGTGAAAGATGAAAATCAGTTTCTTTTGCTTAATGATACCACCGCCCTTGAGGTTTCGCTGAAGCAGGGCGAAGATGGTGTTTATAAAAGAGTGTATTACAGTAGCGGCAAATTAGCTTTTACCGCGGCAACCTCCACTTCAGAAAACAAGGCAGATATTTTGTTTAAACCAGATAAGTTAGAAGATGGCGTTTACACACTGAAATTGAGAAGCCGAGACAAAACTGGAAATTACAATACCAACTCTGATTTTGAGATAAGCTTTGAAGTAATTAATAAGTCATCAATAACTAATTTCTTTCCGTATCCAAACCCAGTTGTAAATTCAATGAAATTTGTTTTCACGCTAACAGGGACCGTTATTCCAGATAAAATAAAAATACAGATAAGTACTATGACCGGAAAAGTGGTACGCGAAATCTTAAAATCAGAACTTGGCGATATTAAAATAGGTAATAATATTTCTGACTTTACCTGGGATGGTACCGATCAATTCGGTGATAGACTAGCTAATGGCGTTTACTTTTATAGAGTTTTTTTACAGGATACGAGTACTGATATTAAACACCGTAACACTGCGGGAGATAAATATTTTAAGAATCAGACCGGAAAAATTTATTTACTAAGATAAATGTGTGGTATTACAGGATTTGTAGATTTTGAAAAAGAAATTAATCTAAAGAATTTAAAAAATGCTGCTTTACAGCTATCACACCGCGGGCCCGATGACAAAGGGCAATTCTATATTGAAAACGAATATGCAAATATAGGCCTCGCCAGCAGAAGATTGTCCATTATAGATTTGAGCTCCAATGGTCAACAACCCATGGTTAGTGATTGTAAAAATTACATTCTGGTTTTTAACGGCACAATCTATAACTATAAAGAACTACGCACAAAATTATCAAATTTAGGTTATCGTTTCCGTTCAGAATCAGATACAGAGGTACTTTTGGCATGTTATAAAACTTGGGGGAACCAAACGTTAAGTTTTATCAATGGGGTTTTTGCATTCTGCATTTATGACAAAGAAAAAAATCTTATCATTATTGCCCGTGACAATATTGGGATAAAGCCTTTATTTTATCATTATCAAAACAATATATTTTCGTTTTCTTCGGAAATAAAAGCAATAAAAAACTATGGAACAGGCAATTTGGTTGATAAAGATTCTCTTGCATTTTTCTTAAAACATGGTTATTTCCCGAACCATTCATCAATCTTTAAGAACATTAAAAAGGTTAGCCCAGGCGAATTTTTAGAACTTGATATAAGCACTCAGCACTTAAGTAAGTGCAAATTTTGGGAAATCCCCGAAATGGAATTGGGCAAAATAAATCCAGATGAGGATAAAATTGTTGACACAAGTCACGAACTTGTGAAGCATTCAGTTATCTCAAGAACTGTTGCTGATACAAATTTTGGTATACTCTTAAGCGGTGGTATTGATAGCGCAACCACGGCAGCTATTGCTCAAAAATATAGCGCAACTCCGATAAACACGTTTACCATTGGTTTTGAAGAACAACGATTAGATGAATCCGCAAATGCAAGAAAAATAGCAGCGCATTTAAAAACCAACCACAGCGAACATATTCTAACAAAAAAAGAAGCTTTAGAAACTATTAAAAATATCGGGAAAATTTATGATGAACCAATGGGCGATAGTGGTGCTATTGCGCTATTTGCAGCAGTTAAATTTGCAAAAACGAAGGTGAAAGTTTTACTATCTTCTGAAGGTGGCGATGAACTCTTCGGAGGATACCAAAGCTATATTATCGCCAAAAAATGGTATCGGCTTTTTAACATACTTCCAAAAACCAAAATATTTAATTTTATTCATCCTAAAATCTCTAGCCTATTATCCTCAAAATCAATTATTGATTTTTACAACAACATAAACGCTTATTTTACAGATGAAGAAATTGTAAGTCTTATTACTCCCACACCCCTTTTAATAGCCGAAACAGAAGTTAATGGAAATAGCTTAAATAAGATGTTGTTTTTCGATTTAAATAATTATCTACCTGAGGATTTACTAATGAAAGCTGACCGAACTTGTATGTATTGGGGCGTGGAAAATAGAGATCCGCTGTTGGATAAAAATTTGGTTTCTTACGCCAATCAAATTCCTGATAAATTCAAAATAAAAGGCAATATCAAAAAATACGTTTTAAAAGAGATTGCTTACAAATACATCCCAAAAAATCTATTAAACTACCCTAAGAAAGGTTTTTCAATCCCGGTAGAAAATTGGCTAAAAAATGATTTGAAAGATTTTGTATTAGCTGAATTAAAAGATTCTTCAATTTATGGTCTTTTAGATAAACAACAAGTAAATTATATTTTAAGTCAGTTTTTAAAAAATAAAAAAGGCTATTATCGAAAAATATGGATTCTATTATCCCTGAAATTATGGGCAAATGAACACTATAAAAAAAACAACGATGATAATAATCCCCTTTTTAAAAATTAACGATTAAAAATATCATGACACAGAGTACAATCGATTTTTACGACGATTTTGTAAAAAAAACGACAAGAAACGTCAAATCGGTCAAGTGATTATTTTTTTGAGAAAAGTTTTAGATAGCGCCTAGCAATACAATTATTAATAAAACTAACACTTAAATGAA
>DASVGY010000169.1:0-12115 GCA_036379295.1 Pelobium sp. | reverse complement strand
ACCAAAGCTCAACTTAAGGATGAAAGCTTATGGCGTACTGATTTTAATTATGATGGGAGTTTCTGCCTTTTTCATCCTCAGTAAAAAAGATATTGATGTTAACATTTTACGAGCAGCAGGAACCATGTACCAAGAACAACCCGGCGGCTTTGTAAGTAATTTATACACCGCAGAGTTGGTAAACAAAAGTGCAAAACCCGCGAAAATCGAATTTGTTCCGGAAGATAAATCTTACCAGATTAAATGGGTGCAGCCCATTGAAAAATTAGCGGCAGAAACTACTGCAAAAGTCACTTTTTTTCTTTTAGTGCCAGAAAAAAGCATCGAAAAAACTAAAACGGCTGTCACGCTGCAAGTGATACAAAACGGCAAAGTGATTGACCATATTGAAACAAATTTTTTAGGACCTGTAAATTAAAAATATGAATTGGGGAAAAGGTTTAGTGATTGGTTTAGCATCGTTTATGATATTTATAACGGTGTTGGTAGTGCAAATGTTTAGAACCGCTGAAGATAGTTTTGATAAAGATTATTATGAAAAAGGTTTGACTTATAATACCGAATACGACCAAAGACAGCAAGTAATTACGGACCATGCACAACCTGTAATTAAACAAACCGATGATTATGTGAGCATCAGTTTTGTAGGTTTAGATAGCGGAACAGTGAATTTCAGAAGACCGTCGGATAGTAAAAAAGACCAGCTATTTTCGGTTAATCATACTGATGTTAAATTCCCTAAAGCAGATTTTGAAAAAGGCGAGTGGAGGATAATCATCAACTGGAGTGCAAACCAGAAGAAATATATTTATCAAACTAACTTATTTATGCCATGAACCATTTACAGCTTGCCTTTATCATCGGTTTGTTTGGTAGCTTACATTGTGTAGGCATGTGCGGTCCTTTGGCTTTTGCATTACCACAACAATCAGAAAATAAATGGTTAACCGTGTTTAAAAAGCTTTCCTACAATGTGGGGAGAGCTATCTCCTATTCTTTTTTAGGATTGCTAATTGGCTTAATTGGCAAACAATTTTGGCTTGCTGGCTTGCAACAAGGTATTAGTGTCATCAGCGGGATACTCATCATCACCGCCGTATTGCCACAAATTTTCAAATCCAAAAAAACAGCACATTACCAACCTAACCGCTTTACCAAAGTTATAAATCAATTGATAGGGAAAGCCATTAAAAATAAAGCAGGGCATTTATATTTAGGCTTGCTCAATGGCTTTTTACCGTGTGGTTTTGTTTATTTAGGATTAGCAACCGCCATCAACACCAATAGCGCTTATCAATCTGCGCTGTTTATGTTTGTTTTTGGTTTAGGCACCACACCACTGATGCTATTTGCCATGTTAGGTGTTAATTTCACTAAACCCGTTTTTAGGCAAAAAATAAATCGCTTTTTGCCTTACTTAACTTTGTGTTTAGGATTTTGGTTTTTAATGAGGGGATTAAATTTGGATATCCCTTATTTTAGTCCAAAAATTACTGGAAGCGAAAGTGTGATTTGCCATTAGTTTTTTTGAAGCCGAAAGCTAAAGCGAACGTTTAATCAGCAATTTTTCCTGCGGCAAAAGATCTCATCATTTAAACAGAGCTTAAAAGCGTAAAACCGGATACAAGGGTTTAATTCCCTTTGCTAAACACATCATCAGTCAGAACTGTTGCGTTTAACCTCGCATCAAAAACCGCACAGATATTCCGTAAAAAACGTTCACCTAATTTGGTAACCAATATTGAATTTTCAGTTCTTACAATCAGTCCATCCGCTTCTAAATCGGGCAATCGTTCTAAACTTTCTTTAAAATTATCGTTCAACAAATCTAAAGCGTTCCAACTAGTTTGATTTTTGCACATCAAATTGAGGATATGTTTGCGCATTAAAAGGTCTTCATCGGTTAAAACGTGACCTTTAAAAACAGGGATTTCTTTTTTTGCGATAAGTGCCAAATATTCTTCCACCTTTTTAACGTTCTGCGCAAAAGCATTCCATGTATCACTTATAGAAGAAACTCCCAAACCAATCATCAGCTGGGTATAATGATGCGTGTAACCCATAAAATTTCGGTGTAATTTACCTACTTGTTGCGCTACGTATAAACTATCAGTTTTTAACGCAAAATGGTCCATTCCAATTTCTTGGTAACCGGCTTCAATCAGCATTTTGCGACCCAACTCGTACAAAGCTTGTCTTTCTTCGGTATTTGGCAAATCAGCTTCTGTAAATTTCCGCTGGCCAGGTTTTACCCAAGGCACATGTGCGTAACCATAATAAGCAATTCTATCTGGTTTCAAATCAATTACTTTTGCTATGGTAATTTCTAAACCTACCATTGTTTGCAAAGGCAAGCCATAAATTAAGTCGTAATTAACGGAATTGTAACCAATTTTAATCGCATTTGAATGTACCTTAAAAACCTGTTCAACAGTTTGGTAGCGATTGATAATCGCTTGTACTTTAATATCAAAATCTTGAATGCCCAAACTCAAACGTTTGAATCCCAAACCATACAACACACTTAAATGTTCTTCGGTGGTATTTGCTGGATGCGCTTCAAAAGAAAATTCAGCATCGGGATGTAAAACACAATCTGATAAAATATTTTCTAATAAATTCTTTAGGTGTTCTGGACTAAAAAATGTAGGCGTTCCGCCGCCCAAGTGTAGTTCTTTAATAACTGGTTTATCTACCAAAATAGCTTTATACAAAGTCCATTCTTCTGCAACTGCTTTAATATAAGGCTTTTCTACGCCGTGATTTTTAGTAATCCTGGTATTGCATCCGCAATACGTACACAAACTTTCGCAATAGGGCAAATGAATATAAAGGCTTATTCCGCTAATAGCGTTACTGCTATCAAAACTTTCTTTAACCGAATGCAACCATTTTTCTTTAGAGAAAGTGGCTAAATCCCAATACGGTACTGTTGGATAACTAGTATAACGGGGCACAGCGCCGGCGTACTTTTGAATTAATTCTTGAATTTCCATTTTAGTTGACTTAAAACTTAATAAAGCATATCAACAGACCCATCTTTTTGGCCTTCTTTTGTCCGCAGACTTTCCTCACAAACCGTAGTGCAGGCGCAAGCTTCGCCTGTGCACTGCCCTAATTGCCATAAATCTAAGTTGCTAATGGTTTGTGCGGCAATATCCTGCAAGGCCTCGGTGGTTAAAAATGCCTGATGGGGCGTAACAATTACATTTGGTAAAGCAAGCAACTCTTGCAACAGTATGTCTTTACTTTCATCTAAATGATGGTCTTCAAAAAACAGGTTTTTTTCATTCTCGTAAACATCGGCTCCAAACGAAGCTATTTTGTTTGCTTTAAGTGCCTGCACTAAATCTTTTGTGTTGATTAAAGCGCCCCGTCCTGTGTTAATCAACATTACATCGTTGCGCATTTGTTCAATACTTTCGGCGTTGATGATATGCCGGGTTTCATCCGTTAAGGGCGTGTGTAAAGAAATGATGTTTGATTGTTTGTATAGTTCTGCTAAACCTACCCGTTTTACAAAAGCGGGAAAATCTTTACAAAAAGGGTCGTAAACTAAAACTTTGCAACCAAATCCATTTAAAATAACCGCCAAATAATGCGCAATTTGCCCGAATCCAATTAGTCCGACAGTTTTACCGTACATGGTAAAGCCCTGCAAGCCGTCTAACTTAAAATTAAATTCTTTTGAGTGTTGTATAGCCATAAAAATCTTACGATTTAAAGCCATCATCAAAGCAATCGCATGTTCTGCAATGCTTTGTGGAGAATATGAAGGAACGTTGGCAATTTTTATATCAGCGGTGGTGGCTGCTTCGCAATCAATATGGTCAACCCCAACAGAGCGGGTTGCGATATATTTTACACCCAGTTTTTTAAGCTTATTGATAACGGGCGCACTTACATCATCATTAGTAAAAACAACTACCGCATCTTTCCCTTTGGCAAACCCTACCGTATCAATACTTAAGGGGTTCGATATCAGCGTAATATCATGTTTCTTTTGATTGGCTTTGGCTAAATATTCTTTTTCAAAAGATTTTATACTGTAAACTACTGCCTTCATATCGTTATCTGCTTATTAAATATAATACAGCGTGTATTATATCAATAACCAAAATTAACTATTGGCAGGCTTTATTGTTATGAGTGCTGTCAGCGCCAAAACTGATTGAAATCAGTTTTTCATTTTCTTTAGCTTCTCCACAGAAAGCAAGTTAATTTCTGCGCCCTTTTTATCCAATAAATGCTCTTCTTTAAAATCGCTTAAAGTACGGCTAACCGTTTCTGTTGCCATTCCGGCCATGGCCGCCAAGTCGTTTCTAGAAATTTTAAAAGTTTCGCTTCCGTTGATTTCACTCACACGCAACAAGGTTTCTGCTAATCTTTTTCGTACCGAATGATAAGCCATTTGCACCAGTTGCTCTTCCTTTTGGTGCAGAGTTTCTGATAATAAGTGAATAAATTTCATGGCCAATGGCGCACTTTTTTCCAAAATATCATCTAACTGCTCTTTATGAAGCAAACAAACCGCACTATCTTCTATTGCCTCAGCATTTTCTGTATGGCTTCTGCTCACAATTGCATCGTACATGCCAAAATATTCATCGGTACAGTGGATAGCCGTTACCAATTCGCGACCATCTTCTGTTAACTTGCTAATTTTAATTTTACCACTTAAAACTAAATAAATCCCTTGCGAGGCATCGCCATCAAAATATAAGAGCTGTCCTTTTTTAAGGTTGCGCACTTTTTTGCCTGATAGCAGATTTTTAAGTCCTTCAAAACTGTTAATGCTTTCAGAAAAATCTTCTAGCTTTTTTAACCCTTGCGTATAAAACTCCAGACTTTTTTGCTGTTTAGATAACCGGCTTTCAATGGCATTCAACAATTCAATATCATCAAAAGGTTTGGTTAAGTAATCATCTGCACCCATTTCCATCCCTTTACGCATATCAATTCTTTCTGATTTGGCAGTTAAAAAAATAAACGGGATTACCGCTGTTTCTGGGTTTTTACTCAATAAGTACAAAACACCGTAACCATCTAATTCGGGCATCATAATATCACAGATGATTAAAGCCGGCAACTGTTTCTGCGCTAAATCAACCCCTAATTTCCCGTTTTCTGCAGTGATAGTTTGGTAACCTGCAAGCTCTAAAATTTCCGCAGTGCTTTCGCGGATATCTGTATTGTCTTCGATGATTAAAATGGTCTGCTTCATGCGCTATCTGTTTTACAAAATGTTTTTCTAAAACTAAAGATTAAAAATTAGTGTAAAAGTGGTTCCCTTGTTTTCCTCACTTTTAAATTCAATCCGGCCAAACATCAACTTAATATACCTATCCACAATGTTTAAACCTAAACCGGTTCCGGGGATACTTCCTGTATTATGCGCTCTAAAAAAAGCTTCAAAAAGATGTTTTTGTTCTGTGTTTGGGATGCCAATGCCGTTATCTTTAATGGTAACATAAAAATTGGCATTGGTAATTTCTGTATTAAATTCTATAAAAGTATTTTCGCCAGAATATTTTATCGCGTTGGCTATCAGGTTAATAATGCAGTTTTTTAGCAAGTTAACATCGGTTTTAACCAAACGCTTAGTACCTGTGTGCTGGTAAATAATGCTTTGATTCTGTTTGGCCACCATTTGCATTTCCTCTGTAATCTCTTCAGAAAATTGCACCAAATCCACTTCTTCGGGGTGTGGCTCTACAATACCCGTTTCTAATTTTTCTAAAGATAAAAAATCGTTTAAAATGGTGGTCAAATTGCCAACTGCATTTTTAATTTTATTTACATGCTTTACCACATTTGGGTTTGCATACTCTTGTGTGTATTTATCAATTAACGATGCAGAAAGCTGGATAGAGCTTAAAGGCGTACGAAACTCATGCGATGCCATAGAAACAAACCTACTTTTAAGCTGGTTTAACTCCCGCTCTTTCTCTAGTGAGATACTCACTTCTTCTTTTGCCTGTTGAATTTGCTTAATCAAAAACTGCAGCTCTTCTGTACGGTCTTCAACCAGCACTTCCAATTTGTTGGTATAAACCAAAAGTTGCTCTTCTGCGTCTTTTTGTCGGGTTAAATCATGTACAAAACCAGTATAAATAATTCTGCCATCAAACTGTACCTCGCTCACCGCTAATCTAAACGGAAAAACCTCTCCGCTTTTTTTAAGTCCTTTTACTTCTCTGCCTGTACCAATAATATGTGCTTCCCTAGTTTTCTGGTAGCGTTCCAAATAGCCATCGTGTTTAGATTTATCGGGTTCTGGCATTAAGTACGATACGTTTTTGCCTTTTACTTCCTCAGCTTCATACCCAAAAAGTTTACAAGCCGACGGATTAATGGTTTCAATTATTCCACGATGGTCTATCGTAATTATTCCGTCGATTGCGTTTTCAATAATGGCATTCAATAAAGCCTGTTTTTCCATACGGGATAAAATTAAAAGAATTTAAGCTAATAACCTTAAAGTAAATATGCCAATTAGCTGACGGAGACCAATTCTTGAAATGATGTTCGTCATATTTTAAAAGCATAAAAACTGCTTTATTCGTAACAAAAAAAACAAATGAGCCACACTTTCCATATTCCAGTATTGGGCTTAGGATACACCATTGATACGCCAATAAAAGTAGCGCCTTATGGTATTTCGTCCGTTGCTTCAATAGTTGATGATATTGCCATTGAACGTATTAGAGCTTTTTATTTTGATAAGATAGGCAAACCCTATCAGGAAATAAAAAAAACAGAGGAAGATTCAAGAGCGAAAAGAATTACTGCTTACTTAAATATGATGCAAGATATTGTAGATGATGAATTTAGCGCTGTTAAACAATCCGGATTTGGCGAGGGAAGTAAGCTACACACTTACTTTAAGCTTTTACCTAAAGAAAGTCCGCTGTTTCAAAAATACCGGCAAATGCTGGCCGAAACCGACGAGTTAAAGCAGCTGCAAATGCAAGATTCGCTTAAAAACTCAATTTGCAAAGGCGAAATTGACGTAAATATTATGGCGAAAGTTGACAAAATGAATGTTGACGCCAACGGCGAGATAAAAGAAGAAATTTACAGTGATGCTTTGGCTGCTTTGCGAGGATTTGCAAATAGTAAATTAAGTTCTTCGGTTGTACTTTCTGCAGGGATGAACCCTCGTTTATATAGTTATTTAGATAATTTCTCGGATTTTTTGCCTGATGAAAATCAGCAGTTAAAAAAGAAGGTGATTTTAAAGGTTAGTGATTTTAGATCCGCTTTTATACAAGCCAAATTTTTAGCGAAAAAGGGCATTTGGATTTCGGAGTTTAGGGTAGAATCTGGCTTAAACTGCGGCGGACATGCTTTTGCTACGGAAGGATTTTTATTGGGTCCTATTTTAGAAGAGTTTAAACAAAAACGAGCAGAAATGACCTTGGAGCTTTTTGATTTATACCAGAAAGCTTTGGCGCTTAAAAATATCCAGATTATAACAGCACCGGCACTCAAAATAGGTGTACAAGGCGGAATTGGAACCGCAGATGAAAACCAGTTTTTGATGAATTACTACCAGATGGATGCAACCGGTTGGGGAAGTCCGTTTTTATTAGTACCCGAAGTTACCGCCGTTGATGATGAAACTTTGCAAGATTTAGCGCTTGCAACGGAGGATGATTTCTACATCAGCGGGTCATCTCCTTTGGGTATTCCGTTTAATAATTTTAAGAAAAGTGGCGCAGAAAAACAACGTTTAAAACGCATTGCAGAGGACAAGCCGGGCAGTCCCTGCACCAAAAAGTTTTTGGTTTCAAACACCGAGTTTACCAAGCAACCCATTTGTACCGCTTCCAGAAAATACCAAAGTTTAAAAATTAAAGAGCTTAAAGCAGAAGAATTACCCAATGATGTTTATCAGCAAAAATTTGAGGCCATTACCGAAAAAATTTGTTTGTGCGAAGGATTAGTGAATTCTTATTACGCAAAAAACAATATGCTAATGCCGAAAGAGAATAAAGCTGTCGCGATTTGCCCCGGACCAAATATTGCATTTTTTAAAGGCCCCTACAGTTTAGAGCAAATGGTTAACCATGTTTACGGCAAAATCAACTTGCTAGAAGGCGTTAAAAGACCTCATATATTTATTAATGAGCTAAAATTATACATCGATTATTTACGAAAAGATATTGAAGCCAACTTGCAAATAATGAACGCAAAAAAAGAAAAGAGCCTTAACAACTTTGTAGCTCAACTGCAAAACGGAATTAATTATTATAAAGATTTAGCGTCTAATTTTTTGAAGATGAACAGCATTTCAAAAGCCGATTTTGAGAATAGTTTAAAAGAGTTTGAACTAAAATTAATGGAGATAAAAAACGGTTTGGCGGCAGTTAATTGATTCTGGAGGATTGACCGAGTGGAGGTTTTGTATCACTTAGTGAGCAATTCATTCAATCTATACCCTATCACTCAATCAATCATTTTTCATTTTCTTAATGCCCAGAGATTGGGATTTTCATTGCTTTTGCTGTTTCGATATAAAGTTTAACTTGGTTGATGCAAGCTTCTAAGTTATGTTGGATTTCATGCTCCCAAAAGCGCATTACTGTATAACCGGCGTTTTCTAAAAGCAGCCGGTTTTTTTGGTCGCGTTGCATATTACGCTCAATTTTAGGAATCCAAAAACCGCGGTTTGTTTTAAGCTCGTTTTTTCTTTTGTCCCATTGGTAACCATGCCAAAAACTTCCGTCAATAAAAAGTGCCAATTTATATTTCTTAATTGCAATATCAGGAGTACCGGGCAAAGATTTTATATGGGTGCGGTAGCGGATGTGCGCTCGCCATAAAGCTTTTCTAAAAAGTAGTTCGGGCTTGCTATTTTTAGCCCGTATCTTACTCATGGTTTCGCTCCTCTTTTTGGTGGTATAAAATCCTTCCGACTCTTCAAAACGAGGAACCTTAATAATCTCGTAAGGGTCTTTATACAATTTAGAACTCATTTTTTTGATTGGCGTTCAATTAAATCTGGTTACTTACAACAAAACCTAAGCCGAAGCAATCAATTTAAAGCCACATCAATAGCTCAAAATCAATTGTAGAGTTTTATGGTTATTATCTTGTTAAAATGTTGAATCGTCAGGTAATTTCTGATAAACAACTATCTGGCACAACACAACTGATAACCAAAACCTTATATGCTAAATTTATTGTTGATTTATCCATCAGCAGCAATACCATTCGCAAATTGGAACGCTAATTGCAAACTCCTCCTCAACAAATTATCTAACATTAAAAAACAAAAAAAATGAAAAAGTTATTAAAATTCACACTAGGTCTGTTTATGGTGGCTGCAGTATTTTCTGCTTGTAGTAAAGATGACGACCCCGCTAACAACGATTTATTTGTAGGAACCTATAAAGGCAATATCAGCTACAATAAAGACGGTGATTCAAAAACAATAGAGAACGGAAACGTTACCGTGATAAAAGCAGGTAACAATTACAATTTCAAATTTTCTGACGGAATACCTGATTTAAATGGTGTCGAGTTTGAAAAGGACGCAAACACGGCAGTTTCTGTAGGCTCAACCGAATCAAAATACATTAGAATTAATGCGAGCACACTAAAAATTGCGTTTACTAAAGATGGCGCCGTTTGGACCGCAAACTGTACCCGATAACAGGGTTCATCAAACATTTTGAGCCATCCCTCTTCCGGGATGGCTTTTTTGTTTTTAGCGCAAGGCTTTATGTAATTTTACGCTAATATTAAAAATAGATGTTTAAACATCTTTATATTTGTATCAAAATTTAATTATGGAACTAGGTATCGGGATGTTTGGCGACTTGCAGCATGAAGCAGGAAAAATCCAGCCAGCAAAAGAAAGGTTACAACAAATTATAGAAGAAGTAAAACTGATGGACCAGTTAGGCTTAGATTTTTTTGGCATCGGCGAACATCACCGCCAAGATTATGTTGTTTCTGTGCCCGAGATTGTTTTGGCGGCAGCTGCTTCTGTAACTAAAAACATTAAATTAGGGAGTGCTGTCTCTGTGCTCAGCTCATCAGACCCGGTTAAATTATACCAAAGTTTTGCCACCGCAGATTTAATCTCCAACGGAAGAATTGAACTAACTGCTGGCAGAGGAAGTTTTATAGAATCTTTTCCGCTGTACGGACAAAACCTCGATGATTACGCCGAACTATTTGAAGAAAAGTTGGATTTATTGCTTAAAATAAACCAAGAAAACCCAATCACCTGGAGCGGTAAATTTCGTCCGCCTTTAAATAAGCAAAGCATTTTACCTAGGGCTGTAAACGATCATTTAAATATTTGGATTGCCGTTGGTGGTACGCCATCATCTGTAGAAAGGGCGGCAAGATTAGGCTTACCAGTTATTTTCGCCATTATTGGAGGTAGCCCAAAACAGTTTGAACCACTTTTTAAATACTACCGCGAAGTTTACAAACATTACGGCCATGATGAGAAAAAAATGGAAATCGGCGTTCACATGCACTCATTTTTTGGAGAAGATAGCAAAGCTGTTGCTGATTATTACTACCCACTTTATAGCGCTCAAATGGACAGAGTTGGCGCTTCCAGAGGATGGCCGGCTTACCAAAAGCATCAGTTTACGCATGGCAGAAGTAAAGATGGCGCCTTAATTATCGGCGATGCCAATGAAGCAATAGATAAAATACTACAAACCGAAGAACTATTTGGCTTAACCCGGTTCTCTGCCCACATGGATGTTGGGGGTCCGTCTCACAAAGAAATGATGAAATCCATCGAGATATTTGGAGAAAAAATAGCGCCAAAAGTGAGGGAGGCATTAAAAGCAAAAGCAAACTAGCGCACTGTTTACACTGTTGAAAATTATCTGGCGGGTATACCTAGCAAAAGCAGAAAAATGCATCTTTGCACATTGTTTTCACCAGTATAAAAAATTAATGACTCGCAAAAGGCACATCTTTCTTGTTTTAATATTAGGGACGCTAACCACATTAGGTCCGTTTTCTATTGATATGTATTTGCCTGGCTTTCCGGCAATTGCCAAAGATTTAAAAACGGATATCAATCAGGTTTCTTTATCATTGGCCAGTTTTTTTGTCGGGATTTCTTTAGGGCAGCTTTTATACGGACCATTATTAGATAAATTCGGGAGAAAAAAACCCCTATACGTTGGTTTGCTGCTTTATATTTTAGCATCAATTGGTTGTGCACAATCACAAGTGATTGAATCTTTAATTGCCTTACGTTTTGTACAGGCGATTGGCAGCTGTGCTGCTGCAGTGGCTGCAATGGCTATGGTTCGCGATTTTTTCCCTGTTAAAGAAAATGCTAAAATTTTTGCTTTGTTAATGCTTGTTGTGGGCGCCTCTCCCATGGTTGCTCCTACGGTTGGTGGCTATTTAACGGCTAGTGTGGGTTGGCAATCCGTCTTTTACACTTTAGCAATTATTGCCTCAATAATTCTTATGGTGGTATTTTTATTTTTACCCGAGGGTTTTAAAGGTAACCCGGATTTATCCTTAAAACCTAAACCTATTTTAAAAGGTTTTCGCAATGTATTAATTAATCCACAGTTTTACACTTATACTTTTGCGGGTGCTTTTGCCTTTTCCGGGTTATTTGCTTACATATCCAGCTCGCCATTGGTGTATATGGATATTTACAAAGTTAGCGAAACCACCTACGGATGGATTTTCGCTATTCTTTCTATCGGATTTATCGGCGCAAGCCAGTTGAACAACCTATTGCTCAAAAAGTTTAAAAGCGAAGAAATTATCCCAATTGCTTTATCAGCACAATTGATTGTTGCAGCTATTTTTGTAGCTGGCGCATTTTTTAACTGGTTCGGACTATATGAAACTACCGTGATGCTCTTCCTTTTTTTGTGCTGCATTGGCATTGCAAACCCAAATGGCGTGGCATTGTCGCTTGCTCCATTTTCTAAAAATGCCGGAACAGCGTCTTCTTTAATGGGTGCTATTCAGTTAGGCGTTGGCGCTTTGTCTTCCTTAGCTATCGGAATATTAAACAGCCACTCTGCAATTCCAATGACGCTCGTAATGGTGGGAGGCGCACTTATTGCCTTATTTATTTTATTAACCGGAAGGCGCAATATCAAAG
>DASVGY010000168.1:0-6905 GCA_036379295.1 Pelobium sp. | reverse complement strand
AGAAAAAAACCCGGCTTTGGACGATTTTAGAAGGGTTTTTAATTTAGATTTAGGTTAATCCACCTAGCGGGAACCTTTAAATATCTTTCGCGTAATATCAATATGGTAAGCTACCGTAAAATTTTAAAGTTTTTTTACTGCATAAAAAACTCGCTCCAACAACTCAACGCTCAAACTTAATCCAACCTTCGCCCTCGTAACCGAATTCTAAATATTTAGGGGTAATAATTTCTGCTAATATTTCTATGGTGTCTACAATTCTTGGACCACTGCGGTTAAAATAAGCATTGCCATCGGCAACGTAAACCCGGTTATTTTTTACTGCTTCAATATCTCGCCAACCGGGTTGGTTTAACAATAAATCTATTTCTTGCAAACTTCTACCAATGTTAAAACCGCAATTTGCAAGTACAATTATATCTGGATTGGCATCATAAATTTGTTGCCAATCTACAAAAGGAGAGTGCTTTCCATTTTCTGCTAAAACCGCAATTCCTCCAGCAATTTCTACTAGTTCTGGAATCCAATTTCCGGCAATCATTAGTGGCGAAAGCCATTCAATCATCGCTACTTTTGGTTTATCGGGGAAAAATTTAAGCTTATGTTTAACAATGTCAATACGTTCTTGCAAATCTTCGATGAGCTGGCTGCCCCTTTCTTCAACACCTAAACTGATTGCCGTTTCTTTGATTTCGCGTAGAATGTCAGTTAAGGTGTTTGGCGATAAAGAAATCAGTTGGGCATCATTAACAAGTAAGTTGGCCAAGGCATTTTCCACATCTTTTTCAGAAACGGCGCAAACTTCGCATTGGTTCTGCGTAATTATTACATCAGGTTTTAAAGACTGAATGAGTTCTTTGTTGATTTGATAGATAGACAAAGCATCGGTCAAAATTTCCTTTACTTGAGCGTCAATTGCAGCACTATCACCACCAGAAACAAACTTCGCATCAGAACAAACTGGCAAAGATTGGATGCTTTCTGGGTAATCACACTCATGCGACCGACCAACCAATTGTTTTTCTAATCCTAAGGCACAAATAATTTCAGTAGCGGCAGGTAGTAAGGAAATAATTCTTTTCTGATGCATTTTAAGTATTTTGCCAAAGATAAAAATTTGGAGTCTTTTTATGCGATTTAATCACAACAACCATCTGTTTTTGCCACTGTTTGTTTTGCTTGGATTGATGGCTTGTAACCAAAAAAATAATGCCGATGGGAAGAAGACTTTCTATCTGAATTTAGACCAAGGTTTAACCTCATTAGACCCGGCTTTTTCAAGAAACCAGAATGTATTGTGGATGACCAACCAACTTTTTAATGGTTTGGTACAAATTGATGACAGCTTAAACATTAAACCATCGGTTGCCAAAAGTTGGGAAATTTCTAAGGATGGCAAAACTTATACTTTCCATTTGCGCAATGATGTGTTTTTTCACGATGATCCTTTGTTTGAAAACGGAGAAGGCAGGCATGTTGTGGCTTCAGATTTTAGGTACTCTTTTTCAAGAATGATAGATAGCAAAACAGCTTCTTCTGGTGCTTGGATTTTTAATGATAAAGTGAGCGGAAAAAATGCTTTTTTGGCACCCAACGATTCTACTTTTATTATTAAGCTAGGTAAAGCTTTTCCTCCATTTTTGGCAATGCTTTCTGCGCAATACTGCTCAGTAATTCCTTTTGAAGTTGCCGAGCATTACGGAAAAGAGTTTAGAACGCACCCCGTTGGAACTGGCCCTTTTAAATTTAAATACTGGAAAGAAGGAGAAGTTCTGGTGCTTTTGAAAAATGAAAAATATTTTGAAAAAGATAGTTTTGGAAACAGATTGCCCTGTTTAGACGCCGTAAAAGCAACATTTATTCCGGATAAACAAACTGCTTTTATGGAGTTTGTACGAAAGCAATTGGATTATTTTAACGGTATTGATGGGAGTTACCGCGACGATATTTTGACCAAGAGCGGAAACATGACGGCAAAGTATAAAGGTAAATTTCATTTGCGAAAAGCACCTTATTTAGATACCGAGTATTTAGGAATGTTGGTGGATAGTAGCCTTGCAATTGTAAAAAAATCGCCATTGAAATACAAAAAGGTTCGCCAAGCAATTAATTATGCCATCAACAGAGAGCGCTTGGTAAAGTATTTGAGAAATAGCGTAGGCATACCCGGAACAGCAGGTTTTGTGCCAGCGGGGATGCCTGGTTTTAGCGCAAAAGCCGTTAAAGGATATAATTATAATCCTATTAAAGCCAGACGATTGCTAAAAGAAGCCGGCTTTCCAAACGGAAAAGGAATGCCAGAAATTACCTTAAGCACAACCACCAGTTACAAAGATTTAATTGAGTTTGTACAAGGAGAGTTAAGTAATGTAGGGATTAAATCAAAAATTGAGGTGAACCAAAGCGCTTCTTTAAGAGAAGTGATTGCCAAACGACAGGTAAACTTTTTTAGAGGAAGTTGGATTGCTGATTACGCCGATGCCGAAATTTATTTATCCATGTTTTATTCTAAAAATTACGTTCCAATTGGGCCAAATTACACCAGTTTTAATAATAAAGAGTTCGACCGACTTTATGAGCAAATGAACGTTTACAGAGATGAAAAGGAGCGTTTTAAGCTTTACCAAAAAATGGATCAGTTGGTGATGGATGAGGCGCCGGTGGTGGTTTTATTTTACGATGAATCTGTAAACCTTTACCAAAACAACATTACTGGTTTAAGCAGCAATGCACAGAATTTATTAATACTAAAAAATGTTAAAAAACAATAATGTTGCTACAAGTGCAAACAGCGTTAACGATAGCAACGGCAGCTTTTTTTGCTACACCAACTTAGCAAATTGCAAAAAAACTATAGTGGATAGCGTGTTAAAACGCCCAAGTTAAGTTAATTAGCTTTTAACAAAAAATTAAAACAATGTTGGGGTTTCAGTTGCCAAAGTTGGTACTTTCAAATCTGTACCGATAGCCTTATTCAACTTTTTGATAAAATGAGCAGACAACAGCGGCGAAGCTAATTCTACGTTTTGATGCACAAAAAAATAAAGTTCCTGTAAACCTTCTTTTTTCCATTTGGCAATGCGGCCAACCCATTCATCTAATCGTGTATAATCGCTCTGGTGGTTTGCGCCAACGTAACGTATAAACGCTTTTGGGCTAGTTAGTTTCATGTGCAGCATATCTCGCCGGCCGGCGGTGTCTACAATTACATTTGAAATTTGATTGTTTTTAAAAAGGGCGAAAACTTTTTCCTGCATCGCTTTATCTGTAAACCATTCTTCGTTACGCAACTCAATTGCCAGCGGAATAGCTTTCGGGAATTTAGCCACAAAAGCTTCTACTTTTTCAAAATCTTTAGGTTTAAAACTGTCTCGCATTTGCAAAAAAACCATTCCTAAATGTTCTTCAAAATTACTAACAGCATCGCAAAATTGTGTTAAAGGTTCGTTAATATTATTTAAAGCGCCGTAATGGCTAATCGTTTGCGGAATTTTCGGGAAAAACTTAAAATCTCCTTTTACTTTTTCTTTCCATTGAGTTACCTGCTCACGGGTGGGGCTTTTGTAAAAAGTAGCGTTCATCTCTACGGAGTTAAACTGCGTAGCGTAGTATGTAAGTTCATCTTTTGTGCCCCGCGGATAAAAGCCTTTCAAATCAGTTTTGTTCCATTTTGCACAACCCACATAAGCTTTAAAATCTTCTTTGGATGTGGCTGCTTTTAAAACCTCCATGGTTTCTTTTGAATCTGCCGGCAGGCTAAAATCTACTTTTTCTGGGTGTTCTACTTGTCCGAATTGCATGGTTTAAAAATAGTGAAATTTGCTGCTATTGCTAGTTTTTAAATATTTTTTCTAATTTCAACAGCGCTGGTTTTTTTAATTAGGGCGCTTTAACACGCTTTCCGTTATATCTTTTTTTGTTGCCCTAAGCAAAGCCCGAAGCACAAAAAAAGGATGCCACTCCAATCGTTAGCGCACATTGTCTTTTGCAAATAAATCTAACTTTAAATGACATTCCAAAGAACAAGTCCCATCATAAAATGCGCCCTTTTTTCGTTATTTTTGCAAAAATTTAAAACAAAAAGCTTTGTTGTTTTTTGTGTAAAGAAGAAAGCTAACTATGAGTGATAAGCCAATTGATTTAGGCGAACAAAGTGAGGTTGAAGTTTACGGTGCTCGGGTTCATAATTTAAAAAACATAGATATTTCATTTCCCCGGAATAAACTGGTAGTAATTACTGGCTTAAGTGGTTCTGGCAAATCTTCATTGGCCTTTGACACTATTTATGCAGAAGGCCAGCGCAGGTATATGGAAACTTTTTCGGCCTATTCTCGCCAATTTATGGGTGGGATGGAGCGTCCCGATGTGGATAAAGTTTCGGGTTTAAGTCCGGTAATTGCTATTGAACAAAAAACCACTTCAAAAAATCCCCGGTCAACCGTGGGTACCATTACAGAAATTTACGATTTCCTCCGTTTGCTTTACGCCCGAATTGGCGATGCCTACTCGTACAACACCGGCGAAAAAATGGTAAAAATGTCTGAAGATCAGATTTTGAACCAAATTTTAACCCAGTTTGATGGCAAACCAATTAACATTTTAGCTCCTGTTGTAAAAGGAAGGAAAGGACATTACCGCGAACTTTTTGAGCAAATCCGTAAACAAGGATATTTGAAAGTGCGTGTGGATGGCGAAATTATCGACGTTGTTCCTAAAATGCAGGTGGACAGGTATAAAATCCATGACATTGAGACTGTTGTGGACCGTTTAATTGTTTCCGAAAAAGATAAAAAGCGGCTTTACACTTCCATTCAATCAGCCTTAAAAATTGCGAAAGGGATTATTAAAGTATCTGATAAAGAAAACAACAGCTACCACTTTTCTAAGTATTTGATGTGCCCAACAACGGGCGTTTCTTACGATGAACCTCAACCAAATTCATTCTCTTTCAACTCGCCTTATGGTGCCTGCCCCGAGTGTGACGGCTTGGGTTATATTTTTGATGTGGATGAAGAATCGGTTATCCCGAACCGTAAATTGAGCATTATAAATGGTGGTTTAGCGCCTTTGGGCGATTATCGTGAAACCTGGATTTTCCAAGTGATTAAAGCTTTAGGAAAAAAATATGGCTTTTCTTTATCACAACCGATTGAAAAACTGGATGTGAAAGCCATAGATATTTTGTTGCATGGAACAGAAGATTTAATCACGGTTCCGGTAGAATACAACAAATGGAACGTCCAAAATTACCAAATCAACTTTGATGGCATCATCAAAATGTTAGAAGAGCAGAACGAGAAAAAAGCAGGTTCTGGAAATCATGATTTGGAAGCTTACCGCGTGTTAAAAAAATGCCCATTATGCGAGGGCGCAAGGCTAAAAAAAGAGTCGCTACACTTTAAAGTCGACGAGAAAAACATTTTTGAATTGGCTTCGATGGACATCAGCAGTTTGCAAAAGTGGTTTGTTGGATTAGAGGAACGATTAAGCGAGCGTCAGAATGTTATCGCAAAAGAAATACTGAAAGAAATCCGCTCACGCATTGGCTTTTTGTTGGATGTTGGTTTGGTTTACCTAAATTTGGATAGAACCGCCAGAACTTTATCAGGCGGAGAAGCACAACGTATCCGTTTAGCAACGCAAATAGGTTCACAACTGATGAACGTAATGTACATTTTGGATGAGCCCTCCATCGGTTTGCACCAAAGAGACAACGATCGTTTAATCAAAGCACTCAAAAATCTTCGCGATTTAAGCAATACCGTTTTAGTGGTAGAGCATGATAAGGACATGATTTTGGAAGCCGATTATGTGATTGATATGGGACCGGCGGCCGGCGTAAAAGGCGGAGAAGTAGTGGCGCAGGGAACTGCGGCCGAGGTTTTGGCTTCTAATACTTTAACAGCCTCTTATTTAAACGGCGAACGGGAAATTGCTGTTCCGGCAAAAACCAGAGAAGGCAACGGACATGTTTTATCGCTTAAAAAAGCATCAGGCAATAACCTAAAAAATGTAAGTGTTGATTTCCCTTTAGGAAAGTTAATTTGCGTAACGGGAGTTTCTGGTAGCGGAAAATCGACCTTAATTGGCGAAACACTTTATCCAATTTTAAATAAGCACTTTTTTAGAGCGAAGAAAACCCCGATGCCTTTTAAGGAAATAAAAGGTTTGGAACATATCGACAAAGTAATTGAGATTGACCAAACGCCAATCGGGCGTACGCCACGTTCAAACCCGTCAACTTACACCGGTGTTTTTTCTGATATCCGGAATCTTTTTGTGGCTTTGCCCGAAGCGCAGATTAGAGGTTACAAGCCCGGTCGTTTTTCGTTTAATGTAAAAGGCGGACGTTGCGAAACTTGCCAAGGCGGCGGAATGAAGGTAATTGAAATGAACTTTTTGCCGGATGTGCAGGTACCTTGCGAAGCTTGTGGTGGAAAACGTTACAACCGCGAAACTTTGGAAGTTCGTTTTAGAGGTAAATCCATTTCGGATGTGCTGGATATGAGCATTGAGGATGCCTGCGATTTCTTTGAAAATATCCCATCTATCTATCGCAAAATAAAAACTTTAAAGGATGTTGGTTTGGGCTATATTACTTTAGGCCAATCTTCTACCACTTTATCTGGTGGTGAGGCGCAAAGGGTGAAACTGGCTACAGAACTCTCTAAAAAAGATACCGGAAACACTTTTTATATTTTGGATGAACCTACCACTGGTTTACATTTTGAGGACATTAATGTGCTTTTAGGCGTGTTAAATATGTTGGTAGATAAAGGAAACACCGTTTTGGTAATTGAACATAATTTGGATGTGATAAAAGTTGCTGACCATGTAATTGATTTAGGCCCTGAAGGTGGCTCTGGCGGAGGAAACATTGTTTACACCGGTACGCCGAAAGGTTT
>DASVGY010000167.1:0-7540 GCA_036379295.1 Pelobium sp. | reverse complement strand
TGTGACTTATTTGGGCGATTCAACTTCGGGCGTAAACACCTATTACAAAGTAAATTACAAAGTGTTTAATAGCGAAGGAAAAATTACTGAAAACTTTAATTTATATCCAAACGCTCAGCAAAATGCTAAAATGAAGCAGATTATTGCTTCACCAGACACCAAACACTACTTGTTTCATGATATTTACACCCATGTAAGTAGCGTCCCTTTAAAAGAAGATGAGCACCACGAAGACCATGAAGGCCATTCAGACGATGAAAATTACCAAAAACCAGTGACTCATGAAGTTACAGTTGGCGATACGGTTAGGTTTAGAACAGGCTTTTTACTTGTAAAGGGTATCAATAAAAATGCTAAAATCAACGATATTCCTTTAACGGATAAAGACGTTGCAATAGGATTAAACCTTGAAATACATTCAAAAGATTCGATTTATAATGCCGAGCCTATTTTCTTAATTAAAGGCAATGCCAAGGTTGATTTCGGTAAAAAAGTTGACCAAGCCGGTCTAAAATTAAGATTTACCAATGTTTTGCCAGATAAAAACAAAATGGAGTTAACCGTTTACGAAAAACCAAAAGAAGAGAAAAAGGATTGGATTGTACTGAAAGCGATAGAATTCCCTTATATCAACCTATTTTGGGGCGGCACCATTATTATGGTTATCGGTTTCATTTTATCGATTTTTAGAAGATCAAAAGAAGTATGAGGGTAGCAATGCTAGGTTCTGGCAACGTAGCCTCGCATTTAAGCAAAGCTTTAATCAGAAGCGGTAATCCTGTTTTGCAGGTTTGGAGCAAAACTCACCAAAATGCAATCAAATTGGCTTTAGAAATCGGCGCTGACTCTATCGTAGACTTAAAAGAGATTTCTAATGATGTAGATTTGGTTATCATTGCCGTGGCAGACGATGCAATTGCCGCTGTCGCCAATTTGATTCAGCGCAAAGATTGGTTAGTTGTTCATACATCTGGTTCTACAGAATGTGCTGTTCTAAATCAACATCCTAAATATGGTGTTTTATATCCTTTACAAACTTTTTCAAAAGATGTAGAACTTGATTTTAGTCAAGTTCCGCTTTGTATCGAAGCAAATAACAAGGAAACTGAAAATTCACTTTTGCAACTTGGCTCAACGCTTAGTACAAACGTAAGGGTGATTAACTCTTTAAGCCGTTTAAACCTACATGTTGCGGCTGTTTTTGCGTGTAATTTTACAAACTACTTGTTTTCTTTATCACAAAACTTGCTTGAAAAAAACGATTTAAGTTTTGATATCATCAGGCCCTTGATTTTTGAGACCGTGAAAAAAATTGAATCCAATTTGCCCGCAGATGTGCAAACCGGACCTGCCGTAAGAAACGATAGGAAGACGATGCAAAAGCATTTAGAACGATTGCAAAACGAGCCAGAGTGGCAAGATTTATATCGGTTAATCAGTCAAAGCATAGTAAAAAAGTACCAAGGTTCTTAAACGCCACCCAAATAAATTCTTACTTTTGCCGCGGTATGAAAATTTTCAAATTAAAATTAAATTTCGAAGAAAAAGGGCATGAAAGTGTGGAGTTACCTATTGCAGTAGGCGAGTCTGTTTTGGATGTTTGCTTGGATAACGGAATAGAATTACAACATAATTGTGGCGGTGTTTGCGGTTGCAGTACCTGCCATGTATATTTAACCAAAGGCGAGGATAACGTTCAAGAGATTTCTGATAAGGAAGAAGATTTTATAGACAGGGCAGTTAATCCAAAGATAAGTTCGAGGTTGGGCTGCCAATGCGTGTTAATTGACGGCGACATAGAAGTTACCATACCCGATCAATCGGAATTTTTAGGACATTAAAAAGAAAAGATGAATCAAGATAAGTTTGAGCTGCCAATACACTGGAGCGACCATGAAGATATTGCCATGGGATTATACGAAAAATTTGGTGATGATTTTGATGAATCAAAAATATACCGGATTCGCTTTACAGATTTAATGGACTGGGTATTAAGTTTGCCTAACTTTAAAGGCACAAAAGAAGAATGCAACGAAGGGCATCTGGAACAGATACAGTCTGGCTGGGTGTACGAGTGGCGAGATAATCAATAACTAAAAGCATAGGGTTTTATCATTTTAAAGCCCTTTTTTGTTTAATAATTGGGCGCTTTAACACGCTGTTCGTTTTATCTTTTTTGAAAGAAAAAAGGATGTCACTTCCATCGTTAGCGCAAAAAAAATACTTAAAATCAAACAGCTTGAACAAAGCAATCTATTTCGATATCATCATTATTGGCGCTGGTCCCATTGGTTTGGCTTGCGCAATTAAAGCCAAACAGGCTGGTTTAAGCTATTTAATTATCGAAAAAGGTTGTTTGGTTAATTCGATTTACAATTACCCCCAAAATATGACTTTTTTCTCCACCTCAGAGAAATTAGAGATAGGCGGTGTTCCATTTGTATCTAATAACCCAAAACCAACGCGGGCAGAAGCGCTTGAATATTACCGAAGAGTTGCCAATAAATTCGAATTAAAAATTAACCTGTTTGAGGAGGTTACAAAAGTTCAGAAAAACGAAGAAAACTTTTTATTTGAGTTAAAAACAAACAAAGATAATTACCAAACCAAAAACGTAATTATCTCGACTGGCTTTTATGATATCCCGGCTTTACTGAACGTTCCAGGCGAAAACCTGCCGAAGGTTTTCCATTATTACAAGGACCCGCACTTTTTTGCAATGCAAAATGTTGTTGTGGTTGGCGCAAGTAATTCATCTGTTGATGCTGCTTTAGAATGCTACCGAAAAGGAGCTAATGTAACTATGGTAATTAGAGGAAGCGAAATAGGCGAGAGGGTGAAATATTGGGTTCGTCCGGATATTGTAAATAGAATTGCCGAAGGCAGCATAAAAGCTTATTTCAATTCTGAATTGAAGGAAATCACACCAAATTCTGTTTTAGTAAAAACACAAGAAGGCGAAGTTACCTTCAAGAACGATTTTGTATTGGCATTAACTGGTTATCAGCCCAATTTTACCTTTCTTAAAAAAATGGGTGTTTTGCTAAGCGATGATGATAGAAAATATCCGAAGCATAATAATGAGACAATGGAGACCAACCAAAAAGGAATTTACCTAGCGGGTGTGGTTTGCGGCGGAATGGATACCCACCTGTGGTTTATTGAGAACTCCAGAGTTCATGCGGATTTAATTATTGCTGATATTTTAAGCAAGATGAATTCTTAACTGTTTAAGTTATTAAATTTTTCTTTTGATTATTATTCAACGTTTTAAGCTCTAAATTGTTGCTTTTACTCAAATAATTCAACACTATATAACCAGTTGTTGCGGCGATAATTGAAGAAATTAAGACCGAAAATTTAGCTTCTAACTGAAACAATGAGTTCGAAAAAGAAAGAATAGAGACAAAGATGGACATTGTAAAGCCAATTCCTCCCAACATACTCACACCAGAAATTTGTTTCCAACTTGCTTTGTTTGGTTTTTTAGCTACTTTCAGTTGAATAGCCAGCCATGATGTAAAAGTGATTCCTAGCGGTTTCCCGATTACTAATCCTGCCATAATTCCTAATCCTAAAGGATTTGTTAAGCCTTTCAACATTTCAGATTCAAAACGGATATTGGTATTTACTAGTGCAAACAAGGGCATAATTATATAACTTACAGGATTGCTTAAAATAGACTCTAACCGTTCTAATGGCGAATAGCTTCTTTTTTTACTATCTGCAGGAATAGCAATTGCGGTTAATACACCCGCAATTGTAGCATGAATCCCACTATGATGGATAAAATACCAAAGCAGCATTCCAGGTATAATGTAGAAAACCAGCTTTTTAACGCCAAAATAATTTAAGGCTATTTGTAAAGCAAATATCGAGGCTGCGTAAAGCAAATAGACAAAGTGAAGGTCGGTGGTGTAGAATATAGCAATGACTAATATCGCTCCTAAATCATCAACAATTGCTAAAGCCGTTAAAAATATTTTTAAGGATTTTGGAACCCTATTCCCCAAAACAGATAATATTCCAATAGCAAAAGCGATATCCGTGGCCATTGGTATTCCCCAGCCTCTGCTGGTAGGTGAACCACTATTGCACAAAGCAAATAATGCAGCAGGCACTAGCATCCCGCCAACAGCGGAAATTATGGGAAGAGAAGCTTGTTTAATAGATTTTAATTCGCCGTCTATAATCTCTCGTTTAATCTCTAAACCTACGTAGAGAAAAAATATGGCCATTAAACCATCGTTTATCCAGCTTAAAGAGCTATAACGTAGGTTTATCCCATTAAAATTAAAACCAAATTGTAAGTCTAGTAACTCGTTGAAATACTTTCCGATTGGTGAATTGGCAATAGCTATTGAAACAATGACGCAAAGAATTAATATGATTCCTGCTTTTGATTCGCTTTCGAGGAATTTTTTATAAATTTTTGAAGATAGTGTGGGCACAGCAATTATTTTGTAACGCAAAAATATTAAAAATTATCACCCTGTTATAAACTGAACACAATTCTTAAGCTCGTTTTTTCAAAATCGTTAAAAAAATCCTAGAAAAGAATGAATTGCGTTAAGCTAGAAAGATATAAAATGTACAGCTTGTGCTTTATTACATTAATACCCTTTTTCTGTTTTTACCCAAGTATTTTAGTATCACAAAACCCAAAATGCCAGCGCTAACTGAAGCAATTAATATCGAAAATTTTGCCTGCGTTTGATATTCTACTTCATTAAAGGAAAGTAAAGCAATAAATATCGACATGGTAAATCCAATTCCTCCTAATAAACCTAAACCTGCAATTTGCGACCATTTAGCTAGCGGGGGCAGTTTGCTCAGCTTCAATTTAACAGCTAACCACGAGAAAGATAAAATCCCGACAGGTTTCCCAATCATCAACCCACAAATAATTGCTAAGCTTACGCTAGAGGTAATGTTAGTAACCATTTCCGATTCAAATTTTATATTAGTGTTTGCGATAGCGAAAATCGGCATGATGATAAAGTTGACAGGCTTTACTAAAATATGTTCTAAGCGTTCTAATGGAGATACTTTGGAGGTATCATTTGTGGGTAGGGTAAAGGCGGTTAGCACTCCAGCTATCGTTGCATGGATGCCAGAATGATGAATAAGATACCACATTAAAATGCCCGGAATAATATAGAAGTATATCTTTTTTACTCCGAAATAGTTGAACGCAATTAACACGGCAAATACAATTGCTGCATAACCTAAATAAGCTAAATGAATTTCTTTAGAGTAAAAAACGGCAATAACCAATATTGCCCCCAAATCATCAACAATAGCTAAGGCGGTTAAAAATATCTTTAAGGAGTTAGGTACTTTGCTTCCCAAAAGAGAAAGTATAGCAATTGCAAACGCAATATCCGTAGCCATGGGTATCCCCCAACCGTGTCCGGTCTCTGCACTGTGATCGATTGAAAAGTAAATTAAGGCAGGAATAAGCATCCCGCCTAAAGCGGCAATAATAGGTAAACTGGCTTGTTTGATACTCGAAAGCTCGCCTTCAACCAGTTCTCTTTTTATCTCTAAGCCTACCATCAAAAAGAAAATAGCCATCAAGCCATCGTTAATCCATAGTAAAACAGGATATTTTAGATCAATAGTACCATTATCAAACCCTAAATTAAGCGCCAAAAAATCAGCGAAAGCTTGCCCTAGCGAGGAATTAGCAATTATCAAACTCAGCACAACACAAAGTATAAGCAATACGCCTCCGGTAGATTCTGATTTAAAAAAGTCTTTAAAAGGTTTTAAGTTGATGATATTCGCCATATCGCTAAAATAGCAAATCAACGCTTAGTATCATTAAAAAAAATTAAAAGCGGGCTGTTTGTTATTTGTTTTTGACGATTTATACAGATTTTTGATGGTTTCTTAAATATAATCGTTGAGATTTCCTTTTCCTTCACGAATAACTTCAAAATCTCCAGAAGTACAATCAATAACTGTAGAGGCCTGGTTGTCTCCGTAACCGCCATCAATCACCAGGTCAACTTTATCTTCGTATTTTTCGTGGATCAACTCAGGGTCTGTGGTGTATTCCAGAATTTCGTCCTCATCGCGAATGGAGGTTGACAAAATAGGATTGCCCAACAACTTTACTATTTGCCGGGCGATGTTGTTATCCGGAACTCTGATACCAACGGTTTTCTTTTTGCTCGAAAGTAATTTAGGCACCTGGCCGTTAGCGTTAAATATGAATGTAAAAGGTCCGGGCAAAGCTTTTTTCAATACCCTAAAAACCGTATTATCAATAGGTTTTATAAAATCAGAAATATGGCTTAAATCATAACAGATAAAAGAGAAATGCGCTTTTTCAGGTTTGATTCCTCTTAAATGCGCAATTCTTTCTATGGCTTTATGGTTGGTGATATCGCAGCCTAAACCATAAACCGTATCAGTTGGGTAAATGATAATGCCGCCTTTTTTTAGCACATCAACAACTTGCTCTAAAACTTTTTCGTTTGGGTTTTCTTCGTAAACACGGATAAGCATTCAGGGAAAATTAAATTATTGGTAAAGCTATGTATATTTATTCATGAAATACACAGTTCCACCACAAACAAAAATAGGCCATGTGCATTTAAAAGTTAGCAATCTTAAAAAATCATTATTGTTTTACCAAGATTTACTAGGTTTTGATTTGACGATGAAGATAGGAGAGGAGGCTGCTTTTTTATCGGCCGGAGGTTATCACCACCACATCGGGCTAAATACTTGGCATTCAAAAGGTGCCGCTGTTGCCGATACAAGAGCGCCAGGACTTTTCCACACCGCGATTCTTTTTCCGGAAAGGAAAGATTTGGCTAATATTTTAAAGAGGTTATTGCACCACAAATATCCGCTAACAGGCGCTGCCGATCATGGTGTTTCTGAAGCTTTGTATTTAGATGATCCGGATAAAAACGGTGTTGAACTTTATTGGGACAAACCCAAACATTTATGGCCGTACACTGCAGATGGAAGTTTAAACATGTTTACAAAACATTTGGATTTAAAGGCGCTGCTTGCGCTTGCTACGTCTTAATATGTATATTATTTAAGACATTTTAATGCTGTTCGGTGGGTTTAAATGCGGTTTTTGACTTAACAATGATGGATGCGTTCTTTTGGCACTGAGTTGGTAAATAGCTTTAAAACCGATAAAGAAAAATTATTATGAAAGCTTCTTCAACACAAAACAACAGAAATTTATTAGCAAACTTTGATTCGCAATTATTAAATATCTTAAAACAAGATTTACGCGAGCAAAAACTTAAAATGAAAGCAAAATTTATACACATGGCTACCAGAACTTATGATAACGAGTTGCTAGCAATTATAAATGCAGACATCGCTAAAATGAGGGGAATTTTAGGCAACGCCCAAAATAATTTAGCACAAGCAGGTTAACTAAGGCATTTTAATGTGTTTCTGTTGAGAAACAATGTACGTTTTCAAAAAATTGCGTTTATTTGAGTATGCTTAGTAAAGTTTTACCAAAAAAAGGAACCTTGCTTATTTCGGAACCGTTTATGGC
>DASVGY010000166.1:0-5863 GCA_036379295.1 Pelobium sp. | reverse complement strand
GTTGAACTCCGGTTTTAGCTTGTTCATAAAAAAAGATCAGCCAAAAGTTAAGAACTCTAAAGTTTTTGAGGTCCACGATGTCGATTTTTCAATCGAACCCGGCTTTAGCGCTGGTTTTATAAAATTCAATAAGTTGCCTTTAGCCGAATCAACCCAATCTGTTTACAATCTATTTTGGTGATAAGCCCTATTCGCTCTTTTAATCGCTAACTTTTCCCTAAAATCGGCATAACGTTTCTTAAATACCAGTTTAACCAAGCTATCTACGCCGCCTTTAACAGCTAGGTTATATACGCTGTGCAACTTTCGACTAAAAGAAGCATCCCAGGCCCTTAAACTCAAAGAAAAGGATCCATCAATATATTTCATCCAGTGCCAATAGCCGGTGGGCATAAAAAGCGTGTCGCCATGTTCCAGAAAAACCTCTTGCCCTTCAACCCCTTCCAAGGCCGGAAACTTTTTTGTATCGGGGTTTAACACATCATAGTCTTCCAGCGCATAAGTTGCGTTCGGAATGCAATAAAGTCTCCTTTTCCATTTGTTTTCGAAAAGTATTACCTGCTTTCGCCCGCCAAAATGTGTATGAAAAATATGTGGTAAATCAATATCGTAATGTAAAAATGTAACCGAATTTGAACCGCCAAAAAACATGGTGGGTAAACTCTCAATAAAGCCTCCCATTAAATCTTTAGGGATAATTACATCATCTTTTAAGCTTGGTATGTGCTTAAAAAAATTAAATAGAAAAATCCGGAGTTCCGTAGGGCCACTTTTTAAAATATCCAGATAATCTTTAACCTTCATGTGTGCCGCAGCAGCATTTATAGGTTTAGAAGGGTCGGCTTTAGAATTATCGTAAAGGGGCACTTCAATTTCTCCGGCTATTGACTTAAAATAATCAATTGTCCATTTTTCGCGGGCGGGCCAGTCTTTGGTGAGGTTTTTAATTACCAGAGGTCGGTTTTTCTCGAGATAATTTTTTTTAAAATCTTCAGGACTGATGGTATCAACAGTATCTACCTTCGTTAAAATAAATCCCATTTTTTATCAAAAGAGTATTTAAAGGCGACTTGGTGTGTGGTAAATCGCGGTTTGCTCTTGAATGTCAAAATTAAAACTCTCTTTTAAAATTTAAAAATTATAACAGCCGTATTGCCTTTGGATGACAAAAGAGCAAAAAGCTTAAAGTTTTATTTGCATTATCACAATATTCTTCCCTTCCAATTCTATTCTTTCGGTCACTTTCCAATTCAACCTTTTGTATAAACTTTCAGCCGTATGGGTAAAAAGGTGTAGCTGTGTAAGTTGTATTTTTTTTGATTGATTTTGTATTGCTTCGCAAAGCAGTTTGCCTAACCCTTTACCTCTAAACTTGGGCAAGGTGTAAACCAATGCTAGCCAGTTTTTGTGAATTTTTAAACGTGGCTCTTTTTCTAATAAACCAACGTTAGTGTAAATGCCGCCTGTTGCTACGGGCATGCCGTTAACAATCATTAAAATTTGAAACTCTTTGTTTGCAAGTGAAAGCGCTTTTATTTTTTCGATAGTGGTTTTCAAAGGAATGTTCCATTCTTTTAAATACCATTCCGCTATCATCGTAATCGTTTCAATATCTTTTGGGTCAACAACTTTGAATTGAATGTTTGTCAGGTTTTCCATCAAAACTTAGATACCTTTCCAGATCCACTAATATTCGTTTCAACAACAGCATCTCCTTTGTATAAAATTTCGCCGCTTCCGCTGATGTTTGCTTTTAGATTTTTGAGGGCTGTTGCTTTTATTTTGCCGCTTCCATTAATTCTAATTTTAGCGTTTTGAGCAATCACGTTGATAAGGTTTAAGTTTCCAGAGCCATTAATGTTTGCATCCAAATTGCTCACGTTTATAAAGCCGGCATTTATTTTTGAAGAGCCATTTACACGGAAAAATAAATCAGCCTGATCCGGATAGTTGCCGCTGGCATCCACATCCGAAGAACCATTAATATCAATATTTGGCAAATATGGAACAGTTAAAAATACCTCTGTATTATCATTTTTAACATTGTAGTGGTCAGAAAATTCAATCGTTAAAACCTTGCTTGTTATATCGGTGCTTAAAGCGGCTACCAAATTTCCATAGCCCTTTACCGCTAGCTCATAATTGTTGCCAAAAGTAATATGTACATCCGTTGAGCCGTTGATTTTTACAGTCTCTAATCCATTTAAAACTAGCGAGGTTCTGTTTTCCGTTACCACCGGACCTTCGCCTTTTAGAGAATTTTTGTCGCAACCGGCAACTAAGCAAATAATTAGTGATAATACAAGAAGTAAGGGTGCTTTCATTTTTTGTCCATTTTTTTACATCACGTAACAAACGGTTAAAACGCTACAACACTTTGATATTTTTTCTTTTAGAACAAAAAAAGCCCTACGGTTGGTATTTCAAATGAGAGTTATTTAAATTTCGCAACTTTAAAAAGTTTGATGGAGATAAGAATTAGAGATAGAAAAAAAATATTAAGGTTTTTTAGAAGCCAACCCCCCTAGTGCGTAACTAAGCAATAAATAAACTCCCCTGAACCACCCCTTTCCGTTCTATTTCTTTGTCTATAAAAGCCTGGATTTCAGATTTTTTTAAGCCCCACTTTGGCGCAATTAGCATCTCCATATCAGAAATTCCAAATAAGCGCTGTATAATTACATCCGGCCGTAGCCGAGGTAAAAGCTCGCACAAAAAATCAGCATACTCTTGTAAGCTGAAAAGTTTAAAAGGATCTTTTTTGTACTTAGCGCCCATTATAGAGCCCTCTACAATATGTAAATGATGAAATTTAACAAAATTGATTTGCGGAAATTTATTGATTTCATCGGCATAAGCCAGCATCATTTGTTGAGTTTCTCCGGGCAAACCAAAAATGGTATGTACGCAAACGTCTAACTTTGTGTTGGTCAACATTCCTAAAACATCTACCAGTTCCCCATGGGTACAACCACGGTTTAATTGTGCTAGGGTGCTATCGTAAATAGATTCCATTCCCATTTCCAAATCCACATCAATCCTGTCAGTATAACTTTCTAAAAGCGCAATCTTTTCGGCATCGATACAATCAGGGCGAGTGCCTACCGACAAGCCCACCACGTTTGTCAAATCTACGCTCAACGCTTCATCGTACATTGTTTTTAAATAATGCGCTGGTGCATAAGTGTTGGTGTTTGGTTGAAAGTAGATGATAAATTTTTCTGCTTTGTAATTTTTTTGCGCCCTTTCCATCCCAAACTCAATTTGCTGTTTCATGGTTTCCATTGTACGCGAGGTTGGCGTAAAAGAATCCACATTGCAATAAGTGCAGCCGCCGTAACCCTTTGATCCGTCTCTGTTGGGGCAGGTAAAACCACCATCTACAATTACCTTGTAAACTCGTTTTTTGTATTTGTTTTTTAGATACGCACTGTAGTAGTTATAGTTCTTTTCTCCGTATGCTAGGGCTTTTTCCAATATTGATTGATATTTTTGCAAAGATACAAATAGAAATTTAATCTTATCTTGAAGCCAGATGCTTAGAATATATTACAAAAAAAATACTCGCTTGGCAAAAGAGTCGGAGTTGGAGATGTTAAGGGACGTACCGTTAGAAAGTTTGGTTTGGGTTGATTTGCAAAACCCTACCGTTGAAGAAAAAGTAACTATTGAGACCTTTTTTGATATTAAGTATTCATCAGAAGAGGAGTCTCAGGAAATAGAAAGTTCATCCCGCTTTAGTGAAATGGATAACGAAATTGTAATCAATTCTAATTTTCTTTCCATTAGGCAAAGTGGCTTTGAGTATAATCCGGTTTCCATAATTTTAGAAAAAGGGATATTGTTTACCTACCGGGATGATGATATCAAAACTTTTAGCGAATCTGTTAAAAAAATAAAAGCTAACCCAACTTTATACATTAATGGCTACCAAGTTTTGTCTACAGTTTTAGAAACCTGCATAGATCAGGATGCGGATTTGATTGAAAACATTGCCAGAGAAATTGCAGAGCTCAACCGCAGTTTAAAAGCAACCAGCGAACGTGTGGATGAGGATGACCTGCTAAGAATATCATCTTTACAAAGTGATAATATGATGCTGCGAGAAAACATTATAGACAAGCAGCGCTTACTTTCTTCTTTGATTAAATCGTCTATTTTTCCTCAGGAATTTATGGGTGTTTTAAAAATTATGATTAAAGATATTAGCTCGCTTTTAGAACATAATAAGTTCGCATTTGAGCGACTAGAGTATTTGCAAGACACTTTTATGGGCTTAATTAATATTGAGCAAAACCGGATTATTAAAATTTTTACGGTTGCTACTGTAGCTTTTATGCCGCCCACGTTAATTGCCAGTATTTACGGGATGAATTTTGAAGGCATGCCCGAGCTACAATGGAAATATGGGTATTTAGTTGCCATTTTATTAATGGTTTTTTCGTCGCTGGGGACGCTACTCTATTTCAAGAAAAAGAATTGGTTGTAGCAAATTTTGCCGCCGTATTTTAAACAAACGGTTAAAAATGTATATTAGTAACCTTAACTAATATAAACCTTTTATGAATCACGGACCCGCAGTTGAGCTGGGCGTCGATAATGCTTCTGCAAAGAAAGCAAAGTTGGGCGTTTGGTTTTTTCTAATTTACTCTTTTTTTTACGCCGGCTTTGTTGTCATCGGCGTTGTTAACTACGAACTTTTAAGTCAGGAAGTTGCTTTTGGCCTAAACCTGGCGCTTTTTTACGGCATGGGCTTGATAGTTTTTGCTGTTCTTTTAGGCATTTTGTACAACTTTTTATGCTCTCGCTACGAAGATGATTTAAATAAGGAGGAACAAACGTCATGATATACGAAATTTCATATCCCGCGTTATTTTTCTTTGTTTTTTTTGTGGGCTTGGTATTGTGGCTTTCTTTTTATTTCGCTAAAAAAACAAAATCCGCTTCTTCTTATTATGCAGCGGGTGGGCAAATTCACTGGGCAGTAAATGGTGTTGCCTTTGCAGGCGATTATCTTTCAGCAGCTTCTTTTTTGGGTATTTGTGGGATGATTGCAACTGTTGGTTTCGATGGTTTTCTGTATTCTATCGGCTTTTTAGCCGGATGGATTGTTGCCCTCTTTTTAATAGCCGAACCCTTAAAGCGCCTAGGGAAATATACTTTTACAGATGCCTTAAACTCAACCTTTAAATCGCGGGCAATTACACTAACGGCGGCGGTTAGCACCTTGATTGTTTCCATGTTTTACCTTATACCACAAATGGTTGGCGCAGGTGATTTGGTAACTCCGTTATTAGGCCTACCACACTGGGTGGGTGTAGTTTTGGTAGGTGTAGTAGTAATTGTAATTGTGGCAAGTGCCGGAATGACTTCCACCACCTACGTACAGTTTTTAAAAGGCGGCTTGTTGATTATTCTTTCGACCATTTTAACGGTTTACATCTTAAAAAACGGCTTTACTTTAAACCCCAATCATGAAGGGCAACCCTACCATAAGTTCATGAGTTTAACGCCAGAAGTGCAGGATGGTAAAGTGACCCAAGTTGCGGGCTGGCAAGTCTTATCGCAACAGGAAGCAAAAGAAAAAACCTATGTTAACTTAAAAAAAGATAACATATCAAGATGGTTTTCTTTAGAGGAGAAAAACGGAACTTACACCTTAAAAGAGGCGCTTTCTATTGAGGAAACAGCCAACGGAGAAAAGCTTTACAACGGCGAGCCCGCTGCAAATCGTAAGTTTTACCAAGTGGGTAACATGAACAAAATTATGTTTAATGGTCAAGAGGTGGAAAGTACCGGCTCGGTTGGTCCGGCCAAATTTTTAGCTACAATAGAGAAAAGTGAATTGGTGCGCTTTGCAAAA
>DASVGY010000165.1:0-3623 GCA_036379295.1 Pelobium sp. | reverse complement strand
AAGGTGGCCTCGGTTTCTGTTTTTAATGACCAAGGTCGCTTAGTGAAAAAACTCGCCAGTAATGAAACTTTAAATGCAGAAGGATATTGGCTTTGGGATGGCTTAACCGAAAATAACACAAAAGCCACAACAGGAATTTATATTTTATATATTGAAATTTACGAACTAAACGGTACAGTAAAAAAATACAAAAAGACAGCGGTGTTAGCTTCTAAATTAAACTAACTAAAACAAAATATTCGAAAAGTGTTATGTTTACAAAGGACGAATCCCTCTTCTATATAAAAATTTTAAGAAGCCTGGCAGCATTTTTACAAACTCTCTAGCGTTTTTCATGTTTTTGTGATGATAGTTAACGATGTTTTTCAGTGGCGCAAATGTAAGGTTTATTTAATTAAAAAATAAATTAGATTTAAAATATTTACTAAAATGAAATTACTACACCGCCAGCAGCCCTTTATCTCTAAGTTGTAGCATGGGCTTGCTAAACCAAAAAAGCTCAAAATCTTCAAAAAAGGTTTCAAAATCATGCTTAAGTTGGCTAAACGTTACAAGCGGTTGATTATTAGTAGTTAAGCTCTCTAACTTTTTTAGTAGCCATTTTCCTTTTTCTTTATCCAGCGTGATGGAAAATGTTTCTGTTTTGTTGTGGAAAGTAAGTAATATCAGCTCCCAGCTTTTGCCTTTTTTTGATTTTAAAATAATCTCGGTTTCCGGAACCCCGCCTAACCAAACAATTTTTGCATTAGCTTTTACCGAAAATTCTGTTTGCAAATTTAGCGTTTGCCAAATAAAATCTTTTTTAACGGTAGTTTGCGGAATCTTAAAATCGAACCACTTTTGCAATGGAAATTCAAAGCAGATGCCATGCATATAGTTGAAAAGCGATTTTTTTAAACCTTCGCTAAATTTTTGGTGATTGATGCCGGTTTTGTCCGTAAATTCAACATCGTTATGCGCAAAATCTATCTTTTTAAGCTTCGGTATAATGCCGAAACTTTCGGGGTTTAAACCCACCGGACTGTGCGCTGTTAGCGCAAATTGGTGCCAAAAACCCGATTGCATAATGCCGAGTTCGAACATTTGCCTCACCATTTCTAAACTATCTACCGTTTCTTGTATTGTTTGCGTTGGATAACCGTACATTAAATAAGCATGAACCATAATGCCAGCGTTAGTAAAATTGCTGTTTACCTTTGCAACTTGCTCAACCGTTACACCTTTATCAATCAGTTTTAATAATCTATCAGAGGCAACTTCTAATCCGCCGGAAACGGCAATACAGCCCGATGCTTTCAGTAAGAGGCATAAATCTTTGGTAAAACTTTTTTCAAAACGAATGTTAGTCCACCAGGTAACCACCAGTTTTCTGCGGATAATTTCCAACGCTACTTCACGCATTAATGCTGGGGGAGCGGCTTCATCTACAAAATGAAAGCCTTTTTCGCCGGTTTGTGCAATTTGCTGTTCCATTCTGTCAACCAAAACTGCGGCAGCAACAGGCTCATAGTTTTTAATGTAATCCAAAGAAATATCACAGAAGGTGCATTTTCCCCAATAGCAACCATGTGCCATAGTAAGTTTATTCCAGCGGCCATCACTCCACAAACTATGCATTGGATTGGCAATTTCAATTACCGAAATGTATTTATCCAGCAATAAATCAGAATAGTCTGGAGTGCCAACATCCAGCTGTTTATAATCTTGTCTTAAAGAAAAGTTATTATAAACAACCCGACTATCTTCCAATAACAATGTTCTTTTGTAGGCTTTGTGGTTTGGATTTTTTGCCGATGGATCCATGATATTTGAATGTAGAATCTCCACGGGCAATTCACCATCATCTAACGTGATGTAATCAAAAAACTCAAAAACCCTAACATCTTTTAAATTGCGCAATTCAGTATTAGGGAAACCACCGCCCATACTTACTTTTATATTTGGATAGCTTTGTTTGATAAACTGCGCACAGCGAAAAGCGCTATACAAGTTTCCGGGAAAGGGGACGGAAACGCAAATTAATTTAGGCTGGTGCTCTTCAATTTTACTTTTGAGCAGTGCTAGGGAAACTTCATCAATATAAGTGGGTTGTTTCTGAAGAAAAGCATACAATTCATCAAACTGATTGGCGCTTCTGCCTAAACGTTCGGCATATCGGCTAAAACCAAAGTTTTCATCCACACACGCCACCAAAAAATCAGATAAATCTTCTAAATACAGTGTTGCCAAATGTTTTGCTTTATCCTGCGTTCCCATGTTTCCAAAAGCCCAGTCCAAATCGTCTAGTTGTTGAAACCGGGATGCCTGTGGTAAAAAATCTTCACTACAGATTTGGCGGGCCATCGTTTGATTTTTACCTTGCAAAAAAATCATCACATCATCAATGGTTTTGATGTACTCATCTTTTAAAGCAAAAATGCGCTTGATGTTGTCTGAGAAATTAGCTTGCTGATTAGAAGCGTGTTGAAATAGTTGCCTTAAACTGCTGCTCTTAAAAATTTCTATAATCACCTCAATACCCAAATCTGCGTGGTAAGCGCTGATGTTTTTAGTGTTTAAAAATCCCTTCAAATAAGCTGTAGCCGGGTAAGGCGTGTTCAGCTGCGTAAAGGGCGGGGTTACGAGTAAGATATCTTTCAAATCGGTGCAAATTTATCGAAAAAAGATTAGAGTTAGGCGCTTGCATTTTTTCGGGATTGCACTCGGTTAAGCATAAAAAAACTACATCTTTAGCGTTAGCAAGAAGCGACCGTGGCATTTTTTTAACGGATGGCATTAATCCACTTTTAGCCATGTTTTAGATTTACCTATAAAAGCAATGGTGGCAACTGATTTAATTTGTTTAGGGCTTTCTAAAGTGATTTTTCCTTTTAAAGTTAAATTCCTCGTCGGAATCTCAATAGTTCCCTTCCACTCATCATTTTCAAAAACAAAATTTTTCATGATTACTGTTCCGGGTTGAATTTTGTTTTCGTCCTCGCTTAAGTTTTCTGTGATTTTTCCGAAATATTTTGAGTTTATTTTATAAATCTGGATGGTTTTTGTACCGTCTTTCTCTTTCCAAACACCCAAAATAGCATCAGGATTTGGGGCTTTAAAGGATGCCATCGCTATGAAAATTAACAATCCTATTACTGTGAAAACTAATTTCTTTAACTTATTCATAATTAATGTTTTTCTAGGTAGCTATTCTAGGTTTTCAAAAACTGTGCCTTTAGTTAAAGAGAAAAGATAAAAGAGCAAGGAACAAAGACTAGCAAGTGTTCTATCATTCGAAATTTAATCCTTCGCTCATTCAAAAGAGAAAAGATGAAGAGCAAGGAACAAAGACTGGGAAGTGTTCTATCATTCGAAATTCACTTTAAAATTAATCTCCCTCTTCCATAAAAGGATAACGATAATCTGTAGGAGGATTAAACGTTTCTTTGATGGTACGGGGCGAAACCCAACGGAGCAAATTAATCATAGAGCCAGCTTTATCGTTAGTTCCAGATCCTCTGGCGCCGCCAAAAGGCTGCTGACCAACAACCGCTCCGGTACATTTATCATTAATGTAAAAATTGCCAGCAGCGTTTTTCAATGCAACAGACGCTTGCTCAATTGCGTACCTATCTTGTGCAAAA
>DASVGY010000164.1:0-5379 GCA_036379295.1 Pelobium sp. | reverse complement strand
CCAACCGTTAATGTTTGTTCCTTCTTTAAAGTTGTTGTAATAAGTAATGGCTTTTAACAGGGTGTCTTGCACCAAATCATTAGCGTCATCCATATCACGAGTGAATCGCAATGCATAAGTTTTCAATGAAGATGATTGACGAGTTACAAGGGTACTAAATTCTATCTGTGTCATTTTGTTTAACTTAATGTGTTTGAAACTTAAACAAAGTTGAACATTAATGTTGAAACGTCCAAATTTTGTTTAACTTATTTTGTAAATAGTTAAACAAAAAATAAGCCAGTAAAAATTTGTGATCTAAAATCGCTTAAACGCCAATTAAAAAAGCCGTTCATAAGTACTTACGAGCGGCTTTTAAACTGATTTGTTTTAAAATTTAAATGATGTTGACCTCTCTTTCCAGTATAACGCCAAACTTCTGTTGAACAGAATTGATGATTTCTTCTGAAAAATTATACACTTCTTCTCCGGTTGCATGGCCATGGTTCACTAAAACCAATGCCTGATTTTTCCAGGTGCCAGTTTTGCCAACCACTTTTCCTTTCCAACCACATTGTTCAATTAACCAGCCCGCCGCTAGTTTAATTCCATTGGTAACTTCAAAGTGAACAATTTCAGGGTGTTGCGCATAAATTTGTGCAAATTCTTCTGTACTGATTACCGGATTTTTAAAAAATGAACCTGCATTACCAATAGTGGAAGGGTCGGGGAGTTTGGATACCCTGATTTTAGAAACCACTTTACTCACATCAGTGATGGTTGGCTGAGTAATTCCGTTTTGTGCTAACTCCGTACTAATTGCACCGTAGCTGATATTGATTTGCTCTTTGGTAGATAGTTTGAACTTTACGCTGCAAACAATGTAATGCCCTTTTTTCTCTTGCTTAAATATGCTATCGCGATAGCCAAACTTGCAAGCCTTGTTATCGAAGTGGATAAACCGGCTCGAATCAATTTCAAAAACCTCGCAACTTTCAAAAACATCTTTCACTTCTACGCCATAAGCGCCAATGTTTTGGATAGGAGAGGCACCAACCGAACCCGGGATCAAACTCAGATTTTCTACGCCTGCAAAACCCCAATCCACACAATAATTTACAAAGCTGTTCCAATTTTCGCCGGCACCAGCTTCCACAATCACTTCTTCATGGTTAATGCGGTGTTCAATTCCTCGGATGTTCATTTTAATAACCAAGCCATCAAAATCTTTGGTGAACAACATATTGCTGCCGCCACCTAAAACCAAACGCTCAACACTATCCCATTTACTATCAGCAAAAAGCTCTCTCAATTCTTCCTTATGGTTTATTTCCACAAAATATCTGGCAGCAGCCTCGATACCAAAAGTGTTGAAGTTTTTTAAAGAAACGTTTTCGTGGATTTGTAGCATGCGTTATTTAATGATAGAATGATAGAATTTTGAATGATTGAATAGCCTTTATAATGAGAGAATGATAGAATTTTGAATGATAGAATAGCCTTTATAATGAGAGAATGATAGAATTTTGAATGATAGAATATTTAGCAAATCACCTAACCACCTACTTAAAATATTTTTTACTAGCCACTAACAAGCCAAACTCCTCAGACCCATCTTTTTCTGTTGTTTTATGATGGATTTTATGCGCTCTCCTGATTCCCTTTAAATATTTGTTTTCAGATTTGAATGCTTTTAAGCGATTATGGATAAACCAGTCGTGAAAAATAAAATAAATTACTCCGTAAACCGAAATTCCAGTGCCTATCCAAAACTGGTAGTTCAAACTTTCATGTCCGGCCCACATCAGCCACAATGCTAAAATTCCAAAACCCAAGCTAAAAATATCGTTCAACTCAAAAAAACCATGTCTTTTTTGGTGGTGCGTTTTATGAATAAACCATAATGGTCCATGGAAAAGGTACTTATGTATCGCCCACGACAAAATCTCCATTCCAACGATGGTAGCTAGGATGATAAAGATATTGAGTAATGATTGAATAATGGCTTAAATAATTTTGAATGAGTGAAGGATTAAATAGCGTAAAATGAGAAAAAAATGAATGAGAGATTGGATTATCCGTCTAGCAAATTTATTCTCTCATTCAAAATTCAATCCTTCTCTCGGTTACTAAATATGTATCGCCCTATTATCCGTTGCTGCTAAAGCCGCTTCTTTAAAGGCTTCTGTAAAAGTTGGGTGTGCATGGCTAATTCTGCCAATATCTTCTGCACTTGCTCTAAATTCCATGGCAACAACCGCTTCGGCAATCATATCCGCGGTACGCGGACCAATCATGTGAACGCCTAAAATTTCATCCGTAGTAGCATCAGCTAAAACTTTCACTAAACCATCCGTATCCATGCTTGCTCTGGCTCTTCCACTGGCTTTGAATGGGAAAGTTCCTGTTTTGTACTTTGTTCCTTTTTCTTTTAATTGCTCTTCGGTATAACCTACGGAAGCAACTTCTGGCCACGTGTAAACCACACCCGGAATTAAATTATAGTTGATATGTGGTTGTTGCCCAGCGATGGTTTCCGCAACAAAGGTTCCTTCTTCCTCAGCCTTGTGCGCCAACATAGCACCTTTAATTACATCGCCAATGGCGTAAACGCCTTTAACGGAAGTTTCTAGATGATCGTTAACTGGGATTTTTTTGCCGCGTTCTTCAATGCTGATGCCGATGTTTTCTAAACCTAAACCTTCAGAATAGGCCGTACGTCCAACTGCAACCAAGCAATAATCGCCCTCTAAAACTACTTTCTCTCCTTTTGGCGAATCTGCAGTTACGGTAACTTTTTTGCCTTTAACCGTAGCGCCCGTAACTTTATGGCTCAGCAAAAACTTCATGCCCAGTTTGGTTAAAGATTTTTGAAGTTCTTTACCTAAAGTTTTGTCCATCGTTGGGATAATGGCGTCCATAAACTCCACCACAGTAACTTCTGCACCTAAACGGGCGTAAACCGAACCCAGCTCTAAACCGATAACACCACCACCAATCAAAATCAGGTGCTTAGGTACTTCAGTTAAATTTAAAGCTTCGGTTGAAGTGATAATTCTTTTGCCATCCGTTTTCAAGAAAGGCAGTTCGGTAGGCTTGCTTCCGGTGGCAATAATTACATTTTTACCAGTAATTTCCTGCTCGCCACCTTTAGTTAAGGCTATTTTAACGGTGTTTTTATCTTTAAAAGAACCTAATCCTTCAAAAGTATCCACTTTGTTTTTCTTCATTAAAAAAGTAATGCCGCCGGTAGTTTGCTCTACCACTTCATTCTTTCTTTTAATCATCTGTGCAATGTTCACTTTCACCTCTTTCACATCAATTCCATGCGCTGCAAAAGTATGCGTAGCGTTGTGGAAATGCTCCGAAGAATCTAAGAGCGCTTTTGACGGAATACACCCAACGTTTAAACAAGTACCACCAAAAGTGGAATATTTTTCGACCATAGCGGTCTTTAAACCCAATTGTGCACAGCGGATTGCTGCAACATATCCGCCCGGACCAGAACCTATAACGATGACATCGTACTGCATTTTAATTGTTTTTTGTTTGCGCTAAATTAAGGAAAAATTTAAGCTAAGTAAGTTTGGTGTTAATTTAATTGGTGTTTTTTCGATTGTTTTTTTACGAAGCAGGAAAGCTTGTGCTATCAATTCTGGACAGTCCCGCTTTACGCTACAATCTTTTTGCCACTTGCAAAGCGGAGGTAGGCAAAAAGGATTTCCACTGCAATCGGGGCTATTTTTAAAAGGGGATTGTGCCCGTTACCGTTTTAAAAAAGTATTTCGAGATTAAATAAAACCTTATATATGAATATGGGTTTGAAAAATATCATCACTAAACACCGTAAGGCTTTCATCAATCTTTGCGAAACGCATCAGGTAGAAAAAATCTATGCTTTTGGCTCGTCCATAACTCCCCAATTTGACGCAGCAACAAGTGATATAGATATTGTGGTAAAAATTGACATACAAAATCCGGCAGATAGAGGCGTTGCTTTACTCTCGCTTTGGAATAGTCTGGAAGAATTATTTAAACGTAAAGTTGATTTGCTAACGGAAGATTCCATCAAAAATCCATATCTAAAAAGAAATATCCGACAGACAAAAAGGCTTATTTATGACCGAAAGGGAGAAAAAGCTTCTTACTGATGTTTGCTTTTCTGTAGAACTTAAGTCCAAGCAACTTAAGTCCAAGCAGGGTCTGTCGCAGACGCCCCTGCGTTCTTAACGCATTACAACTTAGAGGTTTGATTTCCATATTTCAAGACTGCGTTAACGATTCACGTCCAAGCAGGGTCTGTCGCAGACTATATCATGTCCAAGCAGGGTCTGTCGCAGACGACCCTGCGTTCTTAAAACATTACAACTTAGGAGTTTTGTTTCGATATTTCAAGACTGCGTTAACGATTGAAGCGGATACCGGCATCGAGCTTAATGCCTGTGGCGTATGAGCGCAAAGCGTGTTTAAACGCCCTAAACGAATTTTTATAAACGCAGCGTCTCAAAAAAGACGCTGTTCAAACAAAGCATCTGGAAACAAAACCACATTTTGTTGAGATGTTTTACTATCGTTCACTTTAACGAAATTGTCGAACACCTAATCATCTCTAACAAAATTTTATCCATTGCCTCCGCATCCAAAAACTGGAAATACCTTGCTTTCGCTATAAATTTATCATCTAACAAAACAATAGCCGGTAAAGAAAAAGGTCTGTTTTTTCGGCTGGCCATCAGCAGTGCAATATCATGGATTGGGTTTACTTTTTTAATTCTTTTATTTATAAAAGTTTGGTTGCCAAAAATAATAGTGTCTTTGGTTTCCACATTCATTTTTACGGCGTAGTAGTTCCTGTTCAAGAGTTCTACTATCCGTTTATCTTCAAAAGTGCTGCGTTCCATTTGTTTGCAAAGGCTGCACCAATCGGCATAAAAAATAACGAATACAGGTTTTGGATTTGCCTTTAATGAATCGTTTAAAGCTGAAAAGGAAATCCAATTGATTTTTACATTCTTTTTTTGCGCAAAAGAAGGATGACCGGATAGAAAGCCACCCAGCCATAGCACTATCACAACAGCTTTTTTCAACTTCATAGATAGAAGATTTTTAAAGAGATTTTAATCGCAACCCAAAAATTATACTTCGTGGTAAAGATGGTCCATAAATGTAATTGCTATCTCTGTTTTTTCCGGTATCGAAATCATTTTGGTACTGGTCGAAAACATTTTTCATTCCTGCAAATAATTCTATACTCGTTTTTAATTTGTTCAATTCAAAAATACGCCCTATCCTAAAACCCAAGTCTGTAAATGATTTTGTGCGGTAATATTCATCAACCATTTGCCCAGTTCCTTCGCCGGCAAAATGGGTCAACAACATGTTTCCGGTGTAAACTGCGTT
>DASVGY010000163.1:0-6135 GCA_036379295.1 Pelobium sp. | reverse complement strand
TCCATCAATTTGGAGATTATTATAACGACCATCTCTACCAGCAAAACCGTTTCCATTTGCCTGCGGAGTTAAGCGTGTAAAATCCGTAACACTTCTAGAAATGGTAGGTAACACTGTTAATTGCTCTGTACTTACGTTTGTGCTTGCGCCGGTTTTATTGTTATTTAGCTTTGAACCTTGTGCAGTAACCACAACTTCGTTTAAAAGTTTATCCGAAGATGATAGCGTTGCCGTTATTTTGTAAGTTTCACCCAATAACAGGTTAATTCCAGTAAATTTTTGCGGTTGATACCCGATGTAAGAAACTTCAAGTGTGTAAGGACCGCCGGTACGCATGTTAGCAATAAAAAACCGACCGTCAACATTTGTTTGCGACGAGTACACGGTACCGCTTGGTACGTGAACTGCTTTTACCGTAGCTCCAATGGAAGCATCTCCTTTACCATCTTTTACCACTCCGCTCATACTACTTGTGGTAACCTGAGCCAGCGTTGAAAACACCGTAAAAAACAGCATCACCAACGAAAGCGCTAATCGTTTTTGTAATTTTTTGTCCATGTTTTAGTTTTTTTAGTATGAGGCAAAGGTCAGCACTATTATTTATATTTTGCGGCTTAAGGCTATTAAATAATCGTTAACATTGTAACTTTTGTATATCATTTCCTCTTAAACATAAAACAATTTTTTGGCGCCTTAGCCAGCCTGAAAGTTTGGGTAACTCTACTGGTTTTATCTTTAACCCATGCAAACTGGTAGAACAAGCTTGACGAAGCTTCTGAAATTCAAAAACTTCCTTTTACTTATAGTTAAATTTAAACTTTTTTAAATTAGGCAGGTAGGTTTTTTCTCTGTTAATCTCCACATTATACAGCATTTGCCCTAAATTTTTTAAAAACGGAAAACAGATCGAATCGTACTCGTAATTATTGTCGTTATAAATTTGGTTATTGTTGCTTTGTATAACTACCGAGACTAAAAACTCTATTTTTTTGTCAAAATCAACAAAGTAAGCGTTATCTATTGCATAGCCATATGCATCGCCGCACTTGTTAAAAATTCGGATGTTTTTGGGCAAATCAATATTTTGCTCGCTCCCGAAATAAATGAACTTGGTGTAAGTTGGCCATATTTCTTTTGGATCATAATTAGGATAATCGCTTTCAGGCGGATACATGCCCATATATTTATAAAGCAGTTTATAATCTTGAGATCGCAAATTAAATTGATCTGGTTTTGCAAATGCTTCCGGAAACATCAGCTTTTTTAGGAGCAGCTGCTGGTCTGTTAATGGAAAATTGTTGCCGTTTTCAAAACTAAAAGGTTGATGAACCAAGTTTCCAGACCTATCCATGTAGCCTTTTCCCATTTTTAAACCAAACAGTTGAAGCGGATACTCATGATCATCGTACTGAGCTGGCTGTTGATATACTAATTTTCCGCAGTGGTAAAACCGGATAGGATTGGTGTGTTTAGCGCTTTCGGGCGAGTCGCCAACCGACAAGCGGTTAACTATCCTGCTGTTTATAAAACCATGTTCTTTAAGTTTTTGATTAATTTCTGCTCTGCCAACAAACTCATACAACCTATTAAATGCATCGTTATCACTCACTAACAATATTTTTTTAATGTATTGGGCAACACTGGGTTTTCCGTTTTTAGCGCTTAAATCTGTAAACACCTTAGATTGTGTTACAAATGCGCTATCAGTAATCATGGTGCTGGCAAAGTTAAGACCTTTTATATTCAACTCGTTCAGCTTTTCGAGCGCAAAAATAGCTACCGCCAACTTTACCGTACTTGCCGGGTAAAAATAGTGTTGTGGATTTAAGTTATAACTATAGCTTTTAAAAGAAGGTTTGTTATTGGCATCTCTGTTAATTTGCGTATATAAAATTTGTACCTGCTTGTGGTCCGCACTATTCAAAACTTCGGCAAACAAGCCGGGTTTCGTTTCCATCATTTGCTTAATAAACGTGGTATCCGTGGTTTGTGATTTTGCGGTAGCGCTACAAATAAAGACAGTAAAAAAAATAAAAAAGTTCCGCATAAAATTGTTAAATTTTTAATTTGAGGCTAAACCAAACTATCGATGCTTTTTGCTAATTCGCGATCTTTTTCTGTGATGGTGCTGCCCTTATCATGAGTGCTTAAGCTTATTTTAACTTTATTGTACACATTAGTCCACTCGGGGTGATGGTTCATCTTTTCGGCCACCATGGCAACTTTACACATGAATGCCCAAGCTTCAACAAAGTTTTTAAAATTAAACTCTTTTTTTAGGGCATTATTTTCTGCTTTCCATTCCACTTATTTTTCTTTTTTAAGAAGTCAAGTTAACAATTATAAGCAAAAATCAAAGTTGAACTAAATAAACAGGAATAAAATTTAGTAATGTTGGCAAGGGCCAACTTTTCTTTTTTTAATATAAATGACCATGTTTTTTGCGATTAGCGCTGTAGGAATTGCTTTTTACTTTTTGATATTTAAAAACCTTCTGTTGCACAAATTAAAGTAAGACGCGAGTTAAAAAAGAAGAATTAAGTAAGCTAAACCCGGTTGTAGCGGCAGCCCACAGCGAGCTTTTTTCTGCGAGCGAGGACTATAGCGCAAAACGGGACTATCGGGAATAAGAAGCACTACAGCACCTTTTCAAAAAACATGTAAGCAACCACAAAAACACGCCTTATTAAGCCACAGAATTGGTAACCCCTCATTCAGCCAATTATTAATCTAGCTAAAATTCAGCAACTTAGCAAACTTGTAATTAACAAATAAAAAATTTACCTTTGCACCTTGTTTAGCAATGTTGCTAAGCTTTATAAATTATCATGAACCCATTCGAAGAATTGGGGATCCGTGAAGATATTGTTAATGCGATAACCGAGTTAGGCTTTGAGAGTCCAACTCCGATTCAGGAAGGTGCCATTCCGGTTTTGTTATCAGGCAGCAACGATTTTGTCGGATTAGCCCAGACAGGAACCGGAAAGACCGCTGCATTTGGTCTTCCACTTTTAGAACTAATAGACTACAAGAAAAATTTCCCCCAAGCTTTAATTCTTTGCCCAACCCGCGAACTTTGTTTGCAGATAAGCAATGACATTAAAAATTATGCAAAAAACCTCCCTAACGCAAGTGTTGTAGCAGTATATGGCGGTGCCAATATTGTAAACCAGTTGCGAGACATTAAAAGAGGCGTTCAAATTGTTGTTGCCACCCCAGGCAGGATGAAAGACATTTTGAACAGAAAAGCCATTGACTTTTCACAAGTTGGCTACGTTGTTTTAGACGAAGCCGATGAGATGTTAAATATGGGCTTTCAGGAAGATATTGACGAGATTTTATCAACCACTCCTGACTCCAAAAAAACCTGGTTATTTTCTGCAACCATGCCTCGTGAAGTGAGAGCGATTGCTAAAAACTACATGACCGACCCGAAAGAGTTGACCATGGGTACAAAAAACACAGGTAACGTAAATATTGAGCATGAGTATTATGTGGTGAAAGCCCGCGATAAATACGCTGCTTTTAAACGCATTGTTGATTATACGCCAGATATTTTTGGTATTGTTTTTTGCCGTACCAAAATTGAAACGCAAGAAATTGCTGAATCTTTAGTGAAAGACGGTTACAATGCTGATGCTTTACACGGAGATTTATCACAACAGCAACGTGATAAGGTAATGAAGCGTTACCGCGATAGAAGTTTGCAATTATTAATAGCAACTGATGTAGCGGCTCGCGGTATTGATGTAAACGAGGTTACCCACGTTATCAATTACTCTTTGCCAGATGAAATTGCAAACTATACGCACCGTAGCGGGCGTACCGGTAGGGCGGGGAAATCTGGTATTTCTATCGCAATTATCAATTCAAGAGAATTACATAAAATTCGGCAGATTGAGAAAGTTTTAGGAAAACAATTTACCAAGGCAGAAGTTCCAAGTGGTTTTGATGTTGTTGAAAGACAATTATTTGGATTGGTGCATAAGGTTAAAGAAGTTGAAGTTAACGAAGCTCAAATTGAACAATACTTACCACGTATAATGGATGAGTTTATTGATATGAGTAAAGAGGATATCATTAAACGTTTTGTTTCTTTAGAGTTTAACCGCTTTTTAGATTACTACAAAACTGCCAGAGATTTGAACGCCAGCGCTGATGACAGAGGCAGAGATGGTGAAAGAGCCGAGCGAGGCGAACGCAGAGAAAGAGGTGACAGAGGCACAAGCGCAGGCTTTACCCGTTTGTTCATCAACTTAGGTGCGGTTGACGATTTTACCAGAGGTGATTTGTTGGGTTACATTTGCAACAACACAGGTATTTCTGGCCGTTCGGTAGGTAAAATTGATATGAAAGGTGTTTTCTCTTTCTTTGAAGTAGAAAGCGACTTAGTTGATAAAGTTACGGAAGCATTTAAACCAATTGATTTCCACGGACGTGACGTAAGAATCGAAGTTTCTGGTGATGCGCCTGCACATAGCGATGGCGGCGAACGCAGAGGAAGAAGCGGCGGCGGCGAACGCAGAAGCGGTGGCGGTGGTTACGGCGGCGGCGAAAGACGCAGTGGCGGCGGCGAACGCAGCCGAAATAGCGGTGGCTTCGGCGGTGGTGAACGCAGAAACGGTGGTGAACGCAGAGAGAGAACTGGCGGCGGCGGTTTCAGAGATTTTTCTGGAAAACGCAGAGAAGATAGAAAGGATAGCGGTTCGGGCCGTAGTGGTGGTGGATATAGTGGTGGCGGCCGTAGAGGTGGCGATAGATAAGCTTTATTCTATTATTATTTTATATGCCAAGGCTCCGGATTTTATCCGGAGCCTTTTTTTGTTGTGCGCCCAGCGGAGATTTAAATTGGAGATTTTTTATTGATTTAGCTCTTTTTTATTCAACAAAGTATTAGCCCAAGAGATTTAATGTGGAAAAGCGTTAACTGGATGCAATTAATAACCACGGAGAACACAAAGTTTACAGAGCTGAACAGACTATCAAAGTTTTTGCGGCTATATCTATTAATTATTACTCCGGAACTTAAAACTTACCACCTAAAATTTACAACCTAAAACTTACTTAACTTCTTCAGCGCCTCTTTCAAATTCTGCTTTTTACTGAAAATATTAGCCCATGGATCTTTTCGTGTCCTGATGAGTTCTGGAACGTTAAAAATATCATAGTCTTTCATATCCAGATTTTCATCAAGTTCATCCCAGGTTAATGGAAACGAAACAGTGGCGCCGGGTTTTGGCCGGGCAGAGTATGGTGCGGCGATGGTTTGCCCTCTCCTATTCTGTAAAAAATCGATGTAGATTTTTCCTTTTCTTTTAGATGGCGAACGCTCTAAACTGGTATTGTCGGGGCTTTTTTCGTGTGCTTTTTGAGCCACAAACCTGGCAAATTCTTTAACGAAATCGTAATTGTAAGTTCCGCCAATGTACACGTAAATATGAATTCCGGTTGAACCCGATGTTTTAACATAAGCCGCAACTCCCATTTCGTCAAAAACAGATTTAACCACTAAAGCCAATTGAACAACTTCTTGAAAATCATTCCCGTCCGGGTCCAAATCAATCACCATAAAATCGGGATTTTCTGGTTTTTTGTAAGTGCTAAGCCAAGGATTAATCTCGATACAGCCTAAATTTGCCATGTAAAGTAAAGTTGCTTGGTCGTTACAAACTAAGTAATCAATATCTTTATCGTTGCTATCGGAATGAACTACGGTTGTTTTTGCCCATTTTGGAAGGTGTTTGGTGTCCACATCTTTTTGAAAAAAACTAGGTTTGTTAATTCCGCCAGGGTGGCGGTTTAACGAGAGCGGTTTATTTTTCAAAAAAGGCAACATCTGCTCCGCAATTTGGTCGTAATAATTTAACAAATCTCCTTTGGTAATTTCTTCTTTAGGCCAGTAAATTTTATCAAGGTTGCTAAGTGTTACTTTTTTAGATTGATAAGTTTTGGTGATATCCTCTTTACCAGAGAAACTGTGTTTAGTTGATTTGCCAGGCTTTACTTTTTCTTCCTTCACCGTATCCTTATCCTTATCCTCTCGCAGGCCCTTAAAAACCGGGTGACGAAGATGCTCGTCGTTAGTCCATTCGGTGTAGGTTACTTCGCACACGAGTTGTGGCTTAACCCAAGTAA
>DASVGY010000162.1:0-16739 GCA_036379295.1 Pelobium sp. | reverse complement strand
AAACGCTAAAACAACTTTTTTCTTCATATTGTGGGTATTGAGAATTGAGTACAGCGTATTGAGACTCAATTCTCAATACGCCATACTCTATACTATTAATTCGCCAAACTAACGGCTATAATTTTAGTGAAACTTTTCAACTTTGCTTCTATTCTTTTAAACAGATTTGCTTTTTTCGATAGTTGCTTAAAACGTTCTTCCTCTTCCAATTTCTTTTCTGCGGGGTCGTAAAGCATAGCTGTACACATGCAGTTTTGGCGTCCTTTGCTCATCAAAATATCGTAGTTTACGCAACTTCTGCAACCATCCCAAAACTTTTCGTCCTGAGTAAGTTGAGAATAGGTAACCGGTTCGTAACCTAAATCCGAATTGATTTTCATCACTGCTAGTCCGGTGGTTAAACCGAAAATTTTAGCATCAGGATATTTTTGTCTGGATAGTGCAAAAACTTTATTTTTTATCGATTTTGCCAAACCCGCTTTCCGATAAATAGGATTTACGATTAACCCCGAGTTGGCCACAAAATCTCCATGACTCCAAGTTTCGATATAACAAAAGCCAGCCCACGTACCATCTTTATGCAACGCAATAACTGCTTTGCCTTCCAGCATTTTATTTGCGATGTATTCTGGAGAACGTTTGGCTATGCCGGTACCCCTGGCCTTGGCAGATTCGGCCATTTCAGTACAAATAGTTTCCGCAAAACCTACATGTTGTACGTTGGCAACGAGGATGTTAAAATCAGGATTATGCATTATTTAGGTGGTAATTCAAAACCACGTTTTCAGTTAAAACAACAATGAATTTTTTTGATAAAACTACCATCAAAAAGACGGTAAAGGGGGGTTATTTCTGTTCGCAGACCAATCAAAATCTGAGAGCAGATAGCGGTCTTCGTCGCAAAGGAGTTGTTCTGAAAGAAGGTAAACAAATAAACACAGAAACCGCAAACTCCTGTAAAGAAGTGCCACAGTTTTGTTTATGTAAATTAGTTTGTTTCATCTTTTTAAGTATCAGGGCTTAAGCCTGTTTTACAACGCAAAAGAGCGCATAATTTTTTTTAAATACAACAATAAACGCAATAAATAACAGCTTTTTACAAAGCGCAAATAAAGTTAAAGCGCCATTAACGCAAAAAACGCTTTTAAAATAAATTTAAGAGCGTTATTAAATATTTCAACTAATGCTTAAAAGTTAAACTTTCTTTAGTCTGATGATTTTGCACCAATGCATGGCTTTCATGATTGGATATACCGGATCAATCTCGAACCATTTTTTACCGAAATTTGCGCTATTTGGAAATTTATGGTGGTTGTTTTGAAAAAGCTCTCCTAACATCAAAAAATCAAAAGGAGTAGTGTTTTTAGATTTGTCATTGTTATCAAAATTGGCGTAGCCGTATTTATGACCACACCAGTTAACAATAGCGCCATGTAAAGGGCCCATTACAAAGTGGAAAGGTAAAAACAGCCACATCCACCATTGAGTGGCAAAAACTACATAAAACGCGATATAGCCCAGCGCAAACAATGTTCTGGAGATTATTGAAGTACCCATATTATCAATTAACTTCCACTCCGCATAGTCCCCTCTAAACTGTGGTTCGGGTTGTTCTAAATCTCTTTCGTAAATTACATACATACCTCGCGTATTCCACATCATTTGAAAAACGTCTTCGAAAAAATGTGGCGAATGAGGGTCTTTTTCTGTATCGCTAAAGGCGTGGTGCATACGATGCATAATGGCATAAGCTTTTGGTTTTAAATAAGATGCACCCTGCCCAATATACGTAAGGATGTAAAAGAACTTGTACCAAAAACTATTAAGGTGAAACATTTTATGAGACGCGTAGCGATGTAAAAAAAATGTTTGTACAAATAAAGAGAGAAACCAATGGGCAATAAAGAAAATGATAATATACATGCTTGCGCTTAAAATTTGTGAGGCAAAATAAATTGGTGCGAATTTAACTAATAGCTACCTAATTATTATGGCAATTGTGATTTGTTATGAAGATACTAAACTTATTTTTTAGATGCTTACGTGATTTATTTTAAAAACGGGTTTTTTAGAAAAAAGGATTTTGGTATTACGATGTTTTCGCATTAGGGATAGCAACGGATACCGGCCCAGCGCTTAAGGCCTTGAGTAGTATGAGTGGATAGCCCGCCCGAATGCTCAAATTACAACCAATTTTTACTGCTGCTAACTTTGAGGTATGGATTTTGTTTTAGTTTGCTAAATTAAATTATACAACTATGAAACTGCCACACGGAAGCTACGAAACGCTTGTAGAAGCGATGAATGATTTGAAACAGAGAGGTTTTACTTATGAATTTGATTTTAAAGATGCGCACTTATGCTGCGGCACTGAAAATCGGGAATATGGTTCTGATGAGCTTAAAGTTGTAGAAATACACCGTTTTGAGGGAATTACAGACCCTGAAGATAGCTCAATTTTATATGCTGTTGAAAGTAACGATGGAGCCAAAGGTTTGGTGATTGATGCTTACGGCATGTATGCCGATGCGGAAAAAACGAAGTTTATGAGCTCCGTTGAGATAGTAGAACACAACATGGACCCAGAAAATAGAGCTTAGTTTTATTAAACTTGAGGTGATTGGAGTTAGCAGCCTAAAAAAGCTGTGAAATAATATTTTCTACACTTAAGCCATCTGCCTCGGCTTTGTAATTTCTAACAATCCGGTGTTTTAAAATGGCGTTGGCAACCGCTTGCACATCTTCTATATCTGGCGAATATTTTCCGTTTATTGCGGCGTGGCATTTTGCCCCAATTACCAAATATTGTGATGCCCGCGGCCCCGCTCCCCAAGAAAGATACTTGTTTACCGCTTCGGTAGCATGTTCTGTTTGCGGACGAGTTTTTGCAACCAATTTAACTGCATATTCAAGAACGTTATTGCTAACTGGTATTTTTTTAACTAAATCTTGAAAAAAGGTTATTTGCGCTGCGTTTAAAATTTTTTGTAAGTCTGTGGTTTTGTTGCCAGTGGTGTTTTTAACGATATTTAACTCTTCTTCAAAACTTGGGTAGCCGAGCTCCACGTTAAACATAAAACGGTCTAACTGTGCTTCTGGCAAAGGGTAAGTTCCCTCCTGCTCTATTGGGTTTTGAGTTGCCAAAACGAAAAATGGCTTGGGCAAGGTATGCGTAACCCCAGCATCAGTAACGGATTTTTCTTGCATTGCTTCTAACAAAGCAGCTTGCGTTTTTGGCGGTGTTCGGTTGATTTCATCCGCCAAAATGATATTTGAGAATACTGGGCCTTTAATAAATTTGAAATGCCTGTCTTCGCCCAAGATTTCGCTACCGATAATATCAGACGGCATTAAATCTGGCGTAAATTGAATTCTATTGAAAGATAAATCCAGAACGTTGGCTACCGTTTGCACCAATAAAGTTTTCGCTAAACCCGGTACACCTACCAATAAACAATGCCCGTTGCTAAAAATAGAAATCAGTACAGACTTTACAACTTCATCTTGCCCAACAATTACTTTGGAGATTTCTTTTCTAATTTCCTGGTAAATGTTGCTAAAGGCATCAATAGCATCTGCGTCTGATTGGTAATTCATTTTTAATTGCTTGCTGTAGAACTATCTGTAACCCAATCTTTTAAAATATCGCAATTTTTGTATTCATCGTCGATTTTTATGTAAGTGGACTTTCTTCTTTTTTCAAACCATTTACTCACCGTTTTATTGATTTTATCTTCATAAGCGGCGTCTTTAATTTTTGGTAAATCCTGGTTTAAATTTGCTTTATGAGGAGGGATTTTACTTTTTAAATACAAGAACCGATAGCCCGACTTTCCTCTGGCATCTGTAAACAAGGCCGGGGCAGAATAGCTCCCAACTTTCATGGTATCTATTGTTAAAAACACTTGCGGGTCTAATTTGTCTGTAGGAATAAAAGTGGTGCGGGATTGTACGTTCTCCGCGTTCAACATCATTCCACCGTTAAATTTTGTTTCTTTTTCGTCAGAAAATAAAGAAGCTGCTGTAGAAAAATCAAGCTTTCCACTTTTAACTTTCTGGTAGGTAGAATCTATTTCAACCCTTGCTCTTTCTAGCGCTGCTGGCGGCGTTTCTGGAATAATTAGGATGTGCCTTACCCTAACCTGCTCTCCACGGCGCTCTAAAACCTCTAAAAAGTGGAAGCCAAACTCGGTTTCAAAAACAGGAGAAATTTCACCTTCTTTTAGCTTAAAAGCCCAAGAAGTGAATTCTTTAGCCATGGTTTGCCTGTCGAAAAAAGGCAATTCGCCTCCTTCTCTCGCAGAGCCTGGATCTTGTGAATAAAGCCTGGCCAAGGTAGCAAAACTATCGCCTCCTTTTATCCTCAGACGAAGCGCCTCGGCTTTATCTTTATAAATTTCCTTTTCTTTTTTTGTCAGCTCGGGATAAACCACAATTTCTCCAACTTCAACCTCTGTATTAAATTCTGGCAAAGAATCTTTTGGAAACGTGTTGAAATAACGCTCCACTTCAAGCGGTGTAACTTCAACCTTTTCGGTAATTTTTGCTTGCATTTTTTGTGCAACCAATTGCTCCCTAATTTCGGGCCTAATTTCGTCTTTATATTGAATTAAGGATCTGCCTAAAAAGCCCTCTAATTTTTCTTGTCCGCCTGCTCTTGACGTCATTACACGCATCCTACGGTCAATTTCGCCATCTACATCTTCTTCATCAACGGTTATAGAATCTAAAACGGCCTGCTGGGTCAGCAATTTCTGACTTAACATATTTTGCAAAAAACTGCATTTAATATCTTTATCGGGCTTGTTTCCTTGCACTAAATATTGGGCGTACTGTTGGTCAACTTCAGATTTTAAAATAATATTATCCCCCACTACTGCAACCACTTTATCTACCACCTTTTCTTGTGCGTAGCCATTTGCTAAACCTAAAAAGATGATGCCTATTAATACTATGTATTTTTTCATTTATCGTATATTTCTAATTCGTTGTTTTTTTGAGCCTCGTTAAAGACTTCTTTTTCCATTTGATTAATGAGTGCCAATTTCCGTTGATTTAAAATTAAGTTTCGAATATTTTCTTTTTCAAACGCTATCGGCGACAAGCTATCCCTAAATTTTGAATCTCGCAAAATTATAAGATATAATGCATTATTATCAGAAATTTCAAAAATACGGTTTAAATTGTTGTAATTGTTTTCTGATATTTTTGTTATTGGTAACGTTTTTTCCAACTCATCTATATAATGCCAGGCCGTATCCATCAAAGAAAAGTTGGGCGAATACTTAAAGCAGTACTTTTCTAACAAATCAACATCTCGCATATCTTTGGATGAAAATAGCTTTTTCACCATAGTTACCTTGGGCGCACTTTCTGGTAATTTGATGTAGGAAACCTTTAAAATTGGTTTTTTTAGCTGGAAATTATCTTTATTTGTTTCGTAAAAAGTTTGTATTTCCTGCTCGCTTACCACAGTATCTAATTTTTGCCTAATGAGTTCCTGCTCGTACTCAAACCTAATTAACGAGCGCTTGTAGGAAGCCAAACGGCTATCAATGCTTTTATTATCGATATTTACGTTGTTTTCTGCCTGATGTTGGATAACCTGCTCATGCTGCCATTGGTCGATAAATGCTTTCACTATCGCAAGGCTATCGTTTCCGTGAGTGTTTTTGGGTACAACTCCTTCTAAATCGGCTACGTACAAATATTTATCGAAAGCTTTTGCAATAGGTTTCCCATTTGAATCATTAAGGTTATTACAAGAAATAAACGACAAATTTAACGCGATAACTAACGCTAGATTTTTAAATAACTGCATCATTTTGGAAACGAAAGTAAAGCCTTTTTAGCGTAATTTAGCCATGCTTTAATTATTTTAACATTTTTTGGCGAATTTTGCAAAACATGAATCAGCTACAAACAGATAATTTAATTGCGCTAAGTTTATTATTGGATGAAGATATTTACGTGTTAAATGATTTGCCTAAAAGTGAGACTAGCGCTGTTGCCATGGAGGCAGTTGAAGAATTGCCAGAATTACCAAAAGCAGCAGCAAATCCGCCTGTAGTTCCGAGTTTAAGTCCACCTACAATTGCCGCTAAAGAAGTTGTTATCCCTAAAATTGAAGAACAAGAGAAACCTGCACCTGCAAAATCCGAAGGTTTTGAATATTTGGGAGAAAACAATAAATACATTTTAATTATTGTGGATAACGCAAATGAAAAGTTTTTGAGTAAAACCGACCAAGCTTTTTTAACAAAAATCATAAGTGCAAAAAAATGGAGTTTAGAAGACGTTGCAATTGTAAATAAAGCCAATTATGCGAAGTTAGATTTTGATGAGTTGAAAGCTTTTTTTGCATGCAACAAACTAATCACCTTCGGTTTTAATCCAACGGCTTTAAATATTGTTGGTGCGTTAGCAAATCAAAAAAGCATGTATAAAAACGTTGCCGTTTTAGGTACCTGGGATTTAGCAAAGCTCCAAATGGATGTGTCTAAAAAGACCATTTTCTGGAATCAGTTAAAGGAGTTCTAGGATAATTTTGAAGGAGAGAAGGAGTGAAGGGTTGGATGAATGATAGAAGGAGTGAAGGAGAGAATGAGTGTAGGAGAGAATACGCTCAAAAATTTTTACTTGTTACTTTTCACTTAACACTTACTACTTATAACTTACTACTTAAAACTTATTACTTAACACTTACTACTTAAAAAAACATGAAACATCAATTGGTTTTTGCCACCAACAATCAGCATAAATTAGACGAAGTGCAGCTAAAAGTTGGGGATGCTTTTGAAATTATCAGCCTAAAGGCGATTGGTTGCGAGGAAGATATAGAAGAAACAGGCGTAACTTTAGAAGAGAATGCGAGCATTAAAAGTCAGTACGTTTATCAAAACTACCAGGCAGATTGCTTTGCTGATGATACAGGTTTAGAGATTTTTGCTTTAAACAACGAACCTGGCGTTTACTCTGCTCGCTATTCTGGCTCTCGGGATTTTACCAAAAACATGGATTTAGTGTTAGAAAAGATGCAAGGTAAAACTGATAGAAGCGCAAGATTTAGAACGGTGATTTCTCTGATAATTAAAGAGGAAGAACATCTTTTTGAAGGAATTGTGAACGGTAAAATCCGTACAGAAAAAAGTGGCAAAGATGGGTTTGGTTACGACCCAATTTTTGAACCTGAAGGTTACGATATTACTTTTGCAGAAATGAGTTTAGAAGAAAAAAACATCATCAGTCACCGCGGAAGAGCAATGGAAAAACTTATCAATTTCTTAAAAAGTTAGTTTTACAAAAGACCAAAAAAAATGCAAATTACACTTAGTAAATCCGAAGATATTCCGCAGATTTTTAAACTTTATGATGAAGCCATTGACTACCAAAAATCCGTTAAAGGGAATGCCTGGAAAGGTTTTGATGTAGCTTTAGTTGAACAGGAAATATCAGAAAACCGACATTATGTAATTAAGGAAGATGGAGCAATTGCTTGTACTTTCGTCCTTGCTTTTGACGATGAATTAATTTGGAAAGAAGCAAACAAGGACAAAGCAGTTTATGTGCATCGCATTTCGGTTAACCCAAGTTTTAGAGGAAAAGGTTATGTGAAAATCATTATCAATTGGCTCAAACAAAACGCTGTAGATTTCGATATTGATTATATCAGATTAGATACTGAAAGCGGTAATGAAAGAATTAACCAACATTATATTAATTGCGGCTTTACCTACAAAGGCTTAACAATGCCTAACTGGGAAGAAGGAATGCCACTACATTACAAAAACGCGACCCTAAGTTTGTTCGAAATAATACTTTAACCCTTACTTTTCTTTTGGCGGTTCGTAAGCTGGCGCTGCTTTTCTCACCTTGTCATTAAACTTCGGACTATCTTCAACTGGTTTTTCTGGCTTAGTAGTATCCTTTGTATCCGGCAAATTTTTATCAACAGGCTTTTCAGGGTTTTTAATCGCAGGTTTATCTACCGCTTTTTTACCCGAACTTTTAGCATCTGCTTTTTTCGCAGGCTTTTTCATCAAACTCGGCAAAATATCTTCTTTTGATTTTGGGCGTTCTTTGGGTTTCCAATTAAAGTTTGGCAGTGTTTTCAGCTCCTCGGTTATTTTTTCTACTGGATAATAGGTATGCTCGGGTTTGCGAATAAAAGTTACGCTCATCACACTGTCATCATCAAAATTAATCCGCATCCGCGAAGCTATAGAACGCATTAATCCATCTTTACTTGCACTATCTTTGGGGAAATAAATACTTTCTGCATTTCCGTTTACAAATACAACATCTAGCTTTTCGTTTTTAAAATAGCCGGTCATCAATTTCCCTGCAATCTGGTTAAATTTCACAGAGTCTTTATCGGTATTTACAATGATAGCATTCCTAATCATTTCCAAATTATCCAATTTCTTGTTTTTCATTTGGATATACATGGTATCGGCGGAAAGCTGACTGCCCTGCGCCCAAACTAAAGGTTTTTGGTAAATCCGCATGGTTGAATCTCCGTAACTGAAAAACGCTGAATCGGCTTTCGCTTGCAAATCAGATTTGAAAATCTTAACGTTTCGATAGGCAGAAACCACCCTAATTTTTGTGGTATCACTGGCATCAAAATCTATCGGAACAAAATTGATATTCGGCTTTTTGTTTTTTACGTTTATAGGTATCAATCCTATTTTATTTTCATTTTCTTTTAGTGCGGGCCAAACAGCTTGTTTATTTGGCGCTCGGTTAACAACGGGAATATTTAAAGCTTTGGGCTTTTTATTTTCTTCTCGCAAACGGTCGTTCTCTTTTTTCAGGAGTTCTTTAACATGTAAAATACTATCCTTTAAAAACGTTTTTCTGGCTAACAAACTATCTTTTACAAAAGCAATTCGTACGCTATCTGTTGCTGTACTATCTTTATTCAAACTATCTTTTGAAAGTACAGGCGGCGCTGCCAATTGTGGTTCTTCGGTATCTTCTACATCTATATTTTTGAGGCTATCGGCTTTGGCATTTCCCTCTAAAATGGATAATCGAATCTTTTCCCGCAGCTGATACAAATCTTTTTTACGCAAAACCCTGCTTTTCAAAGTATCGGCAGTAAGCCAAATGCTATCCTTTGTTACCGAATCTTTTTCTGTCAAAAAAATTACGTAAGCATTTTTGGTAACGGTAATGCTTTCGTCCTTCTTTTTGTAAAGCCCCAAATCGCCACGCAACTCAATTTTTTGCGCAGTATCCATAAAAATAATATTTTTTACTGCCCTGCCGTAACCTTGCTTACCATCGTAAAACAAGCTATCACCTTTTAAACTTTTGGAGTTTTGGGTGTATAAATTTTTCTTCCCGAAAGAAGCCTGGTCGGTTTTGGTATTGTACTGCCCGTTTTCTGTGTATAGCGTATCTGTTTTGCCGTAAATATTTGTGGGTCCAAAAAAGTAAGCTATTTTAGAGATGGTATTGTACTTTAGTGTGTCGGATTTAATCAGCACTTCTGGCGATTTGACCTCCACATTGTACCTAAAATAAGCATCCTTGTTTTGGGTAAAATAATAACCATTTTGGCTGGTTAAGGTATTATTACCGTTTACAATTTTACCGCCGTTTTGGTACTGCCCAATTTTAGTCCCGAGGTTATAAACCAAATCATTAGTGGTTAAAACAGCCTGATTATCGGTTAACCTAACGTTGTTAGTGAGCACCGCGGTTTTTGTATTTCCATCGTAATTTAAATTATCCGAATAAATATTTACCGTATCTGCTTGGTTAATATGCACATTTCCAAAAGCTTCAAAACTATTTTTGGTGAGGTAAAAATAAGCAGAATCACAAGTTAAAGTGGCGTTATCTTGCTGAAAAACAGGTTTTATCACCTTGTTGGTATTTTCTCCGTTTCGCTTTAAGCCGATAAAAGATTCTGATTGCAGCAGCTCCACACGGGTGACTTGTTGTGCCACGGAAACAAGTGAACAGCTAACAATTAGTAAAAACAGCAAATATTTTCTCACGCGGCAAAATTAGTTTTTTACTAACGATTTTAAACGGTTAATTTTGAATGATGTTATTAGCAAAAAAGCAATTTACAGATTTCGTAAACAGCAACAAGCTTTTTAAGCCGAGCGATGCAATTTTGTTAACAGTAAGCGGTGGCAAAGATTCTGTTTTAATGGCCACTTTATTTGCCCAATGTGGATTTAAGTTTGCCATTGCGCATTGTAATTTCAATTTACGTGGCGAGGAGTCTTTAAGGGATGAAAACTTTGTGAAAGCTTTGGCTGAGCATTTAAAAGTCCCTTTCTATTTAAAATCATTCGATACCAAAATATTTGCTACGCAACAGAAAATCAGTATTCAAATGGCGGCGAGGCAATTGCGTTACGATTTTTTCGAGGAACTGCGATTGAGCGAAGGTTTTGCTAAAATCGCCGTTGCACATCATCAAAACGATGCGATTGAAACGGTGCTTATCAATTTAATTAGAGGAACCGGAATTGCGGGTCTGCATGGCATCAGAAATAACCGAGAAAATATCATCAGGCCCTTATTGTGTTTTACATCGGGCGAAATTGAAACGATTGTAAAAGAAAACAACATCGAATTTTTGGAAGATAGTTCCAACGCTTCCAATAAATATATGCGTAACAAACTGCGTTTGGATATCATCCCAGAGATGGAAAAGCTAAACCCGTCTTTAGCGCAGACCTTCAAAAAAAACATTGATTACTTTTCGCAATTGGAAGAATTGCTGAACGAGCGGGTGAGCACTTTAAAATCGCAAATTATTGAAGAAAAAGACGGCATCGTAAAAATTAAGATTGCTGATATTATAAACCTACATCCGCAACAGCTATTACTTTTTGAATTTTTAAACCCTTACGGATTTAATGCCACCCAAGTAGAAAATTTACTCACTTGCTTATTAGGAGATGCTGGAAAACAGTTTTTTAGCGATGCTTATATTTTGAGTGTGGATAGAGATTTTATAGAAATTGCAGCTATTTCAAATCCCAAAGAAGCCTCGGAAGAAATCATCTATGGTTTAGGGAATTATCAGTTCAATAATCACCATTTATCGATAGAAGAAGCCGCAGAATTTCCATCGGTTTTAAACGAGAAAAATATAATTCATGTAAATGCAGCACAACTTATATTCCCGCTAAAACTGAGGTACTGGCAACTGGGCGATAGTTTTAAGCCTTTCGGGATGAAGGGTTTTAAGAAGCTGAGCGATTATTTCATCAGTCAGAAAATTCCATTGCAGCAAAAAAATCAAATCCCTATTTTAGTAAATGGCAACGGAGAAATTATTTGGGTAGGTGGCTTTAGAACCGACGACCGATATAAAGTAAGTTTAAAAAGCGAAAAAATAATTACCTTCGAGCTGCAGAATCAATAAAAAAATGACAACAACATATCCGTTTCACGAAAAACAATATTTAGGAAGAGATTACAACTTCATTAGTATTAGGTTGGTGATGGCGGTATTTTGTTTGATAGCTTATTGGGTTACCGAAAATCGCGAAAGAAATGGCGAATTATTGCTTTTAGTGGGTTGTGCCATTTTATTGTTGAGCGTTTTTATGCTTTTTTTATTGCAATACCGTACCATTGTTAACAATAAATCTATCACTTTAAACGGTTTGTGGACTACCCGTTTGGTTAAAATAGACTTAAATAGTATTGTAAAGGTTGAAAAAGTTCCTTACAGCACTTATTTTTTAAATAATCCGGTTTACAATCTTCACAGAAAAGGAACCATAAAATTTTATGCAGGCGGAAAAGACGCTGTTAAGTTGACCGATAGAGACGGTTTAATCTACATCATTGGTACGCAAAAACAGACCGAGCTTTATAATGCGATTTTAGAAGCGCAGGCGAAGTAGTAGTCAGTGGTCAGTAGTTAGTAGTTAGTGGTCAGTAGTTAGTAGTTAGTGGTCAGTAGTTAGTAGTTAGTAGTTAGTAGTTAGTAGTTAGTAGTTAGTAGTTAGTAGTTAGTAGTTAGTAAAAGTTCGAAACACGGTTCGTTTTTTCCAATAAATATTTTCTCACATTTTACTTGTTTTAGTCTTGCGCTAAGCCTCGAGCTTTTTGCTTTCCGCATTTAACCTTTAAATCTGATTGAGCGTTGTTTTTATAGCAACATTCCTTATATTTGCGTTCCGTAAATACATAATTTAGAGACATCATAATGAGAGAAATACAATTCAGAGAGGCGCTTCGTGAGGCATTGAACGAAGAAATGCGTAAAGACGAGAATATTTACCTAATGGGTGAGGAAGTTGCCGAGTACAACGGAGCGTATAAAGTTAGTCAGGGAATGTTGGATGAATTTGGTCCAAAACGAGTAATTGATACGCCAATTGCCGAGTTGGGTTTCGCTGGTATTGCTATTGGTTCTGCAATGAATGGCTTACGCCCGATTGTTGAATTTATGACTTTCAATTTCTCTTTGGTAGCAATTGACCAAATTATTAATGTTGCTGCAAAAACACTTTCTATGTCTGGCGGACAGTTTAACTGCCCAATTGTATTTAGAGGCCCAACCGGTAATGCCGGTCAATTAGGTGCACAGCACTCTCAAAACTTCGAAAACTGGTTTGCAAATTGCCCAGGTTTAAAAGTGGTGATTCCATCAAATCCTTATGATGCAAAAGGCTTGTTAAAAGCTTCTATCCGTGATAATGACCCAGTTATATTTATGGAATCTGAATTGATGTACGGCGATAAAGGTGAAGTGCCAGAAGAAGAATATGTGATTGAAATTGGAAAAGCAAAAGTTACCAAAGAAGGTACAGATGTAACCATTGTTTCTTTTGGTAAAATGATGTCGAGAGTTGTTGCGCCAGCGGTTGAAAAATTAGAAAAAGAAGGAATTAATGCTGAAGTAATTGATTTAAGAACTGTTAGACCAATTGATTTTGAAACTATTTTAACATCGGTTAGAAAAACCAACAGACTGGTAGTGGTTGAGGAAGCATGGCCTTTGGCTTCCATTTCTTCTGAAATTGCTTTCCATGTACAAAAAAATGCATTTGATTATCTAGATGCTCCAGTTTTACGTATCACTTGTGCAGATGTGCCTTTGCCTTACGCACCAACTTTAATTGCAGCTAGTTTACCAAATGCTGAACGAGTGGTGAAAGCGGTTAAAGAAGTAATGTACGTTAATAAATAGTCTGTTTTCTCCGATTGAGTTCGGACGATGATATTTTGGAAATCCCTGATCTTGATAGAATGGGGATTTTTTTGTGGGGACAGATGTAATGTTTTACTATTTTAATCTCAAACGTAAATAAGCCTAAATTTGACCTGAGACACAGACATTTGACTTGTTATTTGGCTGATTCTCTCGAGTTGCTTGCACCTAAAGTTTTGAAACATCTTTTTCGTGAAATCAGTAATTTATAACGTATTTAATTGTTGAAGCAGAAAATCTTTCAGTCGTACTAATATCACTGGCTTTTAAGGCGAATGGACCATTGTTCTTACTTACATATATTTCGGAATTTATATAAGTTCGACTAGGGCCACCAAATGCAGTGACATTATAGCTAGCCTTAAGTGAAGCGTTAAACCCTTTTTTCACAGGACCTATTATAGTTTCCCAAGTAGCATTGTTGAAGGTAAAACTTTGCTTTGAATTGTTTTCTGAAGCTATTTCAGCGGTTCTATATATACTTTTTCCTCCTTGAATATAAGCGGTGCTACTTTTTACAATGTATTTTACGTAGTATTCATCAGTTGTTACCTTAATGCTTTCCCTTTCTTTTTTACAACCAAAATTTGTCAGCCCTAAAATAAAGAACAGTATAATTAACTTAATTCCAGACCAGTTTTGTCTAGATTTTAAATATGATAAGATTGAAGTGTTTGCCTCTTTTCGAGCTTCCTTCAACATTTTACTAATTACAAAATATTGAGCTTTTTCTTCAAATTCATCTCGCATTTCTACTCTAATTTTTCCATATTTAATAGCTAAAAACTCGTCAAAGTTTTTAGCATTTCTTACGGTTTCTTTGTTCATGATTTTTCCGTTTTAGAATTGAAGTACCTGTTTTTTAATTTCGATGCGAAGTCGATTTCCTTTTTTCGTGTTTCTGGGATTTCTTTGAAAGCCGTTGAACAGCACAACTAAATTTCCTTTGTCAAACTTATTATCATCTTAAAACATAGGATATTGTCTGTTATCCCAAAAATAAAGCAGAACAATCCGATTCTCCTCGACTTGATAGAATAGCGAGGTTTGTTTTGAAATTAATGCCTTTTTAACGCTTATATTAACTTCCGATGATTTATAAAGGTAAGGATGCCTGGATATCAATTTTAAGACACGCTGAGTGTCATTAAAAAATTTGGTCGTTTCTCGCTCTCCCCAGGCCATATCAATATGCTGCAAAATTAAGTCAAAAGTTATTTGCGCCTGCTGATTCCAAACAACCGACAAACTCATAAATACTTTTGATACTTTTTCATTACTTCTTCATGAGACGTTAACAAGCCCTCGTTAGCTTCCTTTTGCCCCTTTCTGATTCCCTCTTTTACAGCTTCGGGTAATTCATCCCAAAAATCGACAGCTCGAACCTCAAAAAGCTCCTTAACTTGTTCTAACAAGGATGGATCTTCCGTTTCTAAAATCCTTTTTGCGAGTGTAATTTTGTCTTCTAAAATGCCCATAACCAAATTTAAAAATTTTCCGCCTATTTTACCATAGCTAAATTTCCACCCCTGTCGCTTATCTTTACGCCAAAATCTTGGTTCCTTATGGATTTATTCAGCACAAACACCAACCCCAACTTACTCCCCGCCGACGGCGAAGTAAATTACTATGGGCAAATTATGTCGGTGCAGAAAGCGCAGGAATACCTCCAATACCTATTATCAGAAATTGCTTGGAAAAACGATGAAGCCATCATTTACGGCAAGCACATCATCACTAAACGAAAAGTAGCATGGTACGCCGACAGCAATTTCTCTTATACTTATTCAAAAATTTCGCGAGAAGCATTGCCTTGGACAGCCGAACTTTTAGCATTAAAGAAACTGTCAGAAAACATTACTGGCAAACAGTTCAACTCCTGTTTGCTAAATTTATACCATACCGGCGACGAAGGCATGGCTTGGCATAGTGACGATGAAAAAAGCCTCGGTAAAAACACCGCTATTGCCTCGTTAAGTTTTGGTGCAGAGCGTAAATTCGCTTTCAAGCATAAAAAAACAAAGGAAAAAGTGGAGCTAATTTTACAGAACGGAAGTCTGCTTTTAATGCATGGCGAAACACAAAGTAATTGGTTACACCGTTTGCCACCAACAAAAAAAGTAAATTCGCCACGGGTGAACTTAACTTTTAGAACTATTATTGCCTAAATACGTAACCTTTGTTCATTAACAATCGTCTTTACATTAAAGCTTTAACTAAACCATCAAACCTTATCAACATGAAACTAAACAAGCTCAACATATTTGCAATCGCGTTAAGCTTACTCATCTTAAACGCTTGCAGCAGCGGAAAAAAGGCGCTCCAAAAAGGCGATTATGACCAAGCAGTTTACACCGCGGTTAATCGCTTAAAAAGCAACCCAAATAAATCAAAAGCCATCGAAACCTTAAAAACGGGCTACGATTATGCTTTAGATAGGCATTTGGAAAAAATAAAAGACATTAAACTCACTGATGATGTTTTTAAATGGGAACGCATTGTTGCCGAATATCAGGAAATAAATAATTTGGCGTACGAGATTGGAAACTGTCCAGCTTGCTTAGCCGTAATTCCGGATGCGCCAAAATATGTTGCCGATTTAAGCGATGCTAAATATTTTGCAGCCGAAGCAAGGTATAACGCCGGGATAAAATTATTAGATCGGAAAAACAGGGTTGACGCCCGTGATGCCTATTATAATTTTGAAAAAGCAGAGCAATATTATCCTGATTTTAAGGATGCAAAGGCCAAGATGGATGATGCGTATTGGGCTGCCGTAATTAGGGTACGAGTGGAAACTGTTCAAGTTAACTCTCGTTTGTACAAATTGAGCAACGAATATTTTCAGGATAAAATTGATGAATTTCTACAAAACTATGAACGTAAAAGCTTTGTCCGTTTTTATAATCCGAAAGAAGCGATGTTAGCTAAAGTAAAGTTCGACCAGGTTCTACAATTAAACTTCGATGATTTTGTAGTCGGTCAAACTTACGTTAAAGAACGAGTGGAGGATATTAAGAGAGAAAATGTAAAAATTGGAGAAACCCGCGACTCGGTTCCAAAACCTGTTTACGGCACTGTAAATGGAAGGCTCACTACTTACGAAAAAACCATCAGCTCTAGCGGGTTGTTAGATTTCCAAATTATCGACCTTGCAACTAATAAAGTCATTAATAGAGAGAAAATGCCAGGCACTTACGTTTGGGTAGATACTTGGGCAACTTACCGTGGTGATGAACGGGCACTTACGGATAACGACAAAGCGTTGTTGAGCAGAAGAGAAAGCCGTCCGCCTGCGCCACAGGATTTATTTTTAGCTTTTACAAAACCTATTTATGAGCAGTTGACGCAGAGGGTGAGTAATTTTTATAGGAAGTATAATTAGCCTACACTTTATAGTTTTTGGCCTTTGCGCTCTTGGCCTGCCTGCCCTCATGCCGGGTAAAGAGCAGTGACTTTTTTCATTTTTATTTATTTTACTCGTTAGGCATTCAAGCATGCTTCGCAGGTTTTTCCGCAAAAAAGTAAACAAAAAACTCTC
>DASVGY010000161.1:0-5179 GCA_036379295.1 Pelobium sp. | reverse complement strand
AAACTATCTGCTAATCAAGTTCATTACGCCTAAAACAATTGCGCCGAAAGACGCCAAGCCAGATAAAATACCCACCGTTTCCGTTGGCGTTAATTTTCGCTTTTCAGCATCTTTAGGTACAAAAATTTCTGAACCGGTTTTAACCACCGGATAGTTGTTAAATAGAAAAAATTTCTTAGTGCTACGTACCGATCCGTTGGCGTAAATAATGTATGAACGCCGTTTTAAAGCATTTTGACCAAAGCCACCAGCACTTACAATATAAGACTTAAAGCCTTTACTTTTGTTGAAGATAACGGTGTTTGGAGAAAGCACCTCGCCGCTTACCTTTACCGTTTGTAGCTGTTTTGGAATGTTAAGGATATCGCCATCTTCTAAAAACAAATCTTTTTTAGTTGCCGGCTTTTCGAGGATAGCGGTTAAATTAATCCCCACAAAGCTGTTGCGGATGGCTAAATTTTGCACATCCAATGCTAAGCTGTCCTTAGCATTTTTCTGGATTCTTTTGAACTGCGCTATTTTTTGGTCTTCTTTTTCTTTATCTAATTGGCTCTCAAAACTTCCTGCTCGCTTTAAAGAGGCACCTTCTGTAAAGGCCAATGCTGTTAAACCACCCGCCCTTTTTACCAAATCAGAAAGCCTTTCATCTTTTTTGGTAATGGTATAAAAGCCTGGATACAATACTTCACCTTCAATTTTCACTTGTCTTTGCACTTCGTAGCCAGGAGATGAACGAACGGTAATGATATCATAAGGTTGCAAAACAAATTTGGCAGCTTCTATACTTAAGTTTCTGTCCACAGTCATTTGAAATACTTCGGCTGTTCTGGCAGAAACTGAGGTAGCATCCGAGTTTTTAACACGGCGGGAAATCTCTATCCGCTGTGGCGTAGCAGATTCATTAAAACCCCCTGCCTTTAAAATCAGCTCCTCTAAACTCATGTTTTCAGAGAATTGAAAATCCCCGGGGCGCCTTACTTGTCCGTTTATAGTAACTTTATATTCTTCTTTTAAATCGAAAATTGAAGAGATACTCACCACATCTTCTCTTTTCAGCGGAATGTCTTCTGCGGCTCCGTTTAATATTTTTTTAACATCAAAAGAAATCAATTCGGTATTTAAATCATCGGTTAAGCGGGTGATGTAGGCCCTGTTGGTGAAAGCATCTTCTTTTAACCCTTCGGCTTTTTCTATCAAAGATTTCACCGTTAAGCCGGGCGCCAATTCATACTGCCCCGGACGAAAAACCGCCCCCTCAATAGTTACCCTGTTCTGGAAACGGTCTAAAATTTCATTCACAAAAAATTTATCGCCACTTTTAGGGACATAAGTCGGAAATTCTGAAGCCACCACATCGGCAATTTTTTGCTCCGTATCGGTATTACCCAATACTTTTACCCTTGCCTTATAAGCTCTTTCGGTAAAACCTCCGGCGAAAGCCAGCAAGTCTTCAAATTTTTCGTTGGGTTTCATCTCAAAAATAGCCGGACGTTTTACTTCGCCAACTATCTCTACCCGTTTTTGATAAACAGGAACGCGGATAATGTCTTGATCCTGCAAGCGCACATTATTTTTTAAGTCGCCACGTAACAAGAAATCGTAAACATCTAAAGAAGCTACCTTTCTTCCGTTTCTTATGACTTCGATATTCCTAAACGAACCATTATCTGTTGGACCGCCAGAGGAATAAAGTGCATTAAAAAGTGTAGCTAAAGATGGTAGCGTATAGGTACCCGGTTTCATTACTTCGCCTGTTAAAATTACTTTGATGCTGCGGATGTTTCCGATGGTCACACTCAATTTGGTGTTGCCTGTGCTTAAACCGCTGTAAATTGGCGAAAGCTTAGTTTTTATACGCGATGTTGCTGCTTCTACCGTTAAACCGCCTACATGGATAATTCCGGCGTACGGTACATTGATGGTTCCTTCTGGACTTACCGTTAGGTTGTAGCTTACCTCTGAGTAGCCGTAAATATCAATCAGGAGTTGGTCTGCGGTACCAATTACATAATTTAAAGGAGTAGCCAGTCTCAAATTAGGCTCAAAAGTAGTAGATGCATTTGCAAAAAGCTCTTTTCCAAATATTTTTGATTTTAGAGATTGCAAAGCTACATCGGCCTCTGTTTCTGTTTTTTTATCATCAGAATTGGCGATATCCTCAACTTCGCCTTCAAAACTTCTGCTCCTTCTGCCATCTTTTCCTTTTACAGTGGCTTCTGTTGAACTTGTAGCGGCGGGCTTTGCATTTACGGCTTCTACCCGGGCTCTTAATTTTGCGATTTCTGAAGGTTGCATTCCCCTAGCGGCGGCAATTTGTTCCAATTGCGATTCGGGCAAACCCGAAGATTGTATCTGTTTGATAATCTGCCGGATTTGATCATCTGTTAAATCATCGACCCTTACATTAGAAAAGTTTTGCTGGTTGATACTTTGTGCCTTAAGTTGAGGGGAAATTAAAACGCTAATGAATAGGATTAAAAGGAGAAGCGGCTTTTTAATGTTCATCTATGATAATTGTTGTTAGCAAATGCAATGCTTTGTTTAAAAATCATACGGATTTAAAAACGATTGCAAATGTAATATTAAATTCTGATACCCACGATTATACGTTTCTTCTTTGTAAATATTATTTTTTAAAACGGAAATGTTGCTACCCCAAAAAGCTTTCTGGATTAAACCTAAGGATGAGCTTGGTTAATTTACGTGACTTAAATGTGAAAATAAAGTGCTATAAAAACTTACTCCGAGCTCCTTTTATTGACAAGCTACAGGCTTAAATAAAAAACCATCTTCAAACTTTAATTGCGAGCGGTCTTTGAAATAGGTTTTGCCCAAATAAGTGGTGATTTCCCCGTAACCCTGCTTTAAATCGTTTCCCGATTTTAAAAACACCAAAGGATTTTTAGAAGTGGTGCCCTCTGCCTGGAAAACATAATCCACAAATAAAGTATCTCCTTTAAACTCACCTTTTATATCTCCGTGAGAGTCGTCTTTTTCTGCGAAGTTGAATGCAAGTGTTCCGATGACTTTGCCGTGAACGATTTGATAAGATAGTGAAGCGGAATCTGTTTTTACAACGGCTTGATAGCATTGTTTATCACTTGTTGTAGTGTCTTGCATGTCTGCTGTTGTGCTATCAGTTGGTTTATTTTGATTGCAGGCGGCGAAACAAAGAACGCTGGCCGAGAGTGCGATAATAAATGTTTTCATGTGTGATAAGGGTTTTAATTTTTTTTCTAAATTAACGAATATTATGTTAATTTTTGTATGTAGCAGGGTCGATTGCTCTGGGGCCTATGTTTTTAAAAACTAAGCGAGGGTGTGCTTTGGTTCTTGTTTTTACTGGGTGGGTGCTGCTATTTTGCCGTTATCGTTTTGATAATTTGCGCAGAAATGGCATTGCTTGCAGAACCAATGTCGCTCCGCACAAACCAAAGTTAATAACGAAAAAACCGAGTTGAACCACCGTCAGCCATTTTTGTGCAAATTTGCTGTTAGCAGAAGTAGTGTTTTTTAGGCGATTTGTATTTTGTTGTTCATTATTTCGACATTGAAATTCACTTTTGCTTTCAATGCGCCAAACACTTTTAAGATGGTCTCCATTGTAACATTGGTCGTGTTGTTTTCCAATTTTGAAATTTGAGCCCTTTGAACACCAATTAATTTACCTAATTCTGCCTGTGTCAATTTTCTTTCTAGTCGTACTTTACGAATCATTTCTCCCATGGCTTCGAGTTGAAGTTCTTGTTCATATTGAACTCTTCTTTCACTTCCAATTTCGCCAATAAATTCGGTTTTTATTTGATCAAAAGTGAATATTTCCAATTCTTTAATTTTTGTTGCCATTTTTGTTCCTTTCTTTAAGTTCAAAATATTTTAACCTAATCTGTTCGGCCTTTTCAATTTCTTTTTCCGGTGTCTTATCTGTTTTCTTTATAATTCCGTGAGTCGTAAGAACGAGAGTTTCTTGTTTATTTTCTTTGTCCCAAAAAGCGAAAATTCGATAATGTGTCTTGTTAAAAAGCGTTCTGAACTCCCAAATTTCGCCTTTTATTTTTTTGAATAGTTCGTTGTCGGTCTTAATTTTTGCTTTGTCGATGTTGAAGATTATCTTATCACGACTTTTCGCATCTATAAGCAATAGAAATTCTCTCGCTTCGGTCAGGAATAGAACTTCAAATTTTTTCATTCAATACGGATTGTTTCCATACAAAGATACAATTTATTTTGATTTGTGAACTGAAAACAACCTGTTTTTGGAGGATTGTTTGGGTCGAACTATTTCTGCTAACTCGACGATAGGAGAGATCTGTTTGTTCCTTTGCACTCCCTCGGTTCACCGTAAAAACTTAGGAATTAGTTCTATTTTTCTTTGTGGCGAGAGCCTTGCGCTCTTGGCTTGCCTGCCCTCATGCCGGGCAATGGCATTTACTTTTTTCATTTTTATTTATTTTACTCGTTAGGCATTCAAGCATGCTTCGCAGGTTTTTCCGCAAAAAAGTAAACAAAAAACTCTCGGCTGCGCCCTTTGCTACAAAGGCTCTACTGTTACTCTGGTCATTCGTGGCCGCAAAGGTCAAGGCCGAATTTTTCGCAGTACTTTGGTCTGTGCTTTTGCTGGTTTGGCGCTGCTGTTTTACCGTCATCTCGACGATTGGAGAGATCTGTTTGTTCCTTTGCACTCCCTCGATTCACCGGAGAAACTTAGGACTTAGTTCTATTTTTTTTCGTGGCGAGAGCGTTACGTCCTGTTTGGCCTTTGCCCGCTGGAACCCTTTCTTTCCTTAATTTTTTTCCGCTAAAAATTAACAAAAAAGCTCCCGGCTGCGCCCTTTGCTACAAAGGCTCTACTGTTACTCTGGTCATTCGTGGCCGCAAAGGCCAAGGCCGATTTTTTCGCGGTACCTTGGTTCTTGCTTTTGCTGGTTTGGCGCTGCTGTTTTACCGTCATCTCGACGATAGGAGAGATCTGTTTGTTCCTTTGCACTCCCTCGGTTCACCGTAAAAACTTAGGAATTAGTTCTCTTTATTCTTTTGTGGCTAGAGCCTTGCGCTCTTGGCTTGCCTGCCCTCATGCCGGGCAATGGCATTTACTTTTTTCATTTTTATTTATTTTACTCGTTAGGCATTCAAGCATGCTTCGCAGGTTTTTCCGCAAAAAAGTAAACAAAAAACTCTC
>DASVGY010000160.1:0-12323 GCA_036379295.1 Pelobium sp. | reverse complement strand
TATCTTCTGAAAGATTGATAGCTGCCGAAACCGCAATTCCAGCAACACCGGTTTCCATTATTGCCTCAACATCATGCAGTTTTATTCCGCCCACTGCAATTAGCGGGAAAATTATTCCTTCGTTTTTTAAAGTTTCCACAGCATGTTGATATCCAGAAATACCCCAAGGTTCATATTTGTTGGGTTTGGTGTTGGTATGTGCAAACGGTCCGCACCCAATATAATCTGCACTGTTTTTAATGTGTTTTTTAATCTGTTCTAAATTTGTGGCTGAAGCGCCTAGTGTTTTAGCTTCGCCAATTTGTTTACGCACCAAACTAAGGTCTGCATTTGTGTCTTCAATATGAACACCTTGAATATCTACTAAATGGACTAAATGAGTATGATTAGTTACAATCAGCGTTGCCCCCCAATCGTCACAAATGGACGCGATAGGATGTAATTCTTCCAACATTTCTTCGTTTGTTTTGCTAAAGCAGCGATATTGAATCCAATTAGCGCCAGCTTCGCAAGCTAATTGAACTTGTTCTGTATGAGAAAGATTTGCTAAATCCTGTGTTAAGTAGTGTAGTTTGGAGATATATTTTTTCATTCGTTAAAAAATCATTTATCGTAAGCTTTAAGCCTTCTCACTTTCGCTTTCAGCTTTCAGCCTTTTGCTTTTCGCTTTCCAAAAGGCAAACCCCCAAAAATTACTTTTTTAAAACTTCTTCAATAGGTAAACCTATGTTTCCGTTAGGTTCCTGAATGTGCAATAAGGCAGCTAAAGTCGAGGCAATATCTGTCATGCTAGTTGGGCGGTTTAAAGAACCATGTTTAATTCCCCAACCCATAAATACCAAGGGAATATGCGTATCGTAAGGGTTCCATGTGCCATGTGTTGTTCCGGTAGCGCCGTAACCCGAAAATAAAGCGGGTTGTAATAGGATTTGGATGGCGCCACTTCTGGCGGGATTGTAACCGTTAATTACTCTGGTTTTAAGCGCATCTGGAATGCTGGCCGTAGCCGTTTTTTCCATATCAATTGCGTTATAAACCCCCTCTTGCTTTCTTAAAAATTTCACCGTAAAATCTTTTATTGCGTTATAGTCTAGGTTTTGGCTCTCTAGTAAACTATTGTTAAAATTAACCTGATAGTTGCCAAAGTTTAACACAATTTTAGGCTGCTTAAATGTTGTTTCCAGCGCTGCATTTAAACTTTTTAAAATGGCCGAGCTTGGCCACAAGCCCGCCGGAATTCGGCGGTCTGTTAAAAATGTAGGGTTATGAGCGGCGCCATGATCCGCAGAAAGAAACACAGTATATTCGCCTTTACCAACCGTAGCGTCAAGTGTATTCAGTAAGTCTTCAATATTTTTATCGAGGCGTAAATAGGTATCTTCGGTTTCAATAGCGTTTACCCCATAATTGTGCCCCACATAATCAGTTGAAGAAAAACTAACGGTCAAAAAATCTGTGGCAGCACCTTTTCCCATTTGCTCATTTTTAATCACGTCTTTTGCAAAATCCAATGTTAAATCATTGCCATAGGGGCTGGTTCTAATAATATTGTAATTTCCTTTAAACATTTTTGATAGCTGGTGCGGAAAAACCGGGGCTTTTTCGCCGCTCAATTTCCCTTCATAAGCGTTGTCATCAGCTGTACTTTGATTGTAGGTTTCAATCGGATATAGTGTGTTCCAATCTTGCTTAATGTATTTTTCAGCTATTTTTTGGTTGTTAAAATTATTTACCCAAGTTGGCAGGGCGGTCATGTAGTAAGTGCTGGTAATCCAGTTCCCGGTGGCGTCATCAAACCAATAAGCAGCATTGGCGGTGTGGCCTGCCGGTAAAATTCCGCCGCGGTCTTTTAGAGCAACGCCAATTACCTTAGATTTAAAGTTTGTGGCCAGTCTTAACTCATCTGTAATGGTAGTGGTGAGCAAATTTGCCGGCGACATTTCGCCAGCTTTTGAAGTGCTACCTACGGTTTTTACGGTGCTATCCTCGGTGCAATATAAGGATTTGCCGGTTGCCTGAATTAAAAAGTCGTTACCCGCAATACCATGTATGGCAGGCACAGTTCCGGTATAAATACTGGTATGCCCCGGAGCGGTAAAGGTTGGCAAGTAAGGTATCTGTGTGTTTTCACAAGTAAAACCTTCTCTTAAAAGTCGGTTGAAACCACCAGCCCCGTATCGGTTAGCAAAACGATATAAATAATCCCATCGCATTTGATCTACAACAATACCTACTACCAGCTTTGGCCTGGCGGGTTGGCTGCTCAGTTTGTTAACCAATACCGCAACCTTGGGTTTTTGTGCAAATAAACATAACGGACTAAAAAGAAGAATTATTAAAAAGGTTTTCAAAAGTTTCATATAATGCGTTTTAAAACAAATTTAGCGTTTTGCCTGCTAATCCGAGCGCAATTTGGCTTAATTTAACATTATGGTAACGTGTGGTAATTAATTTTATTTTTAGAAAAAATTGTAATTTTTTAGTAAAACAATTAAGTCAGTATTTAAAATGTTAGATTTTTTTAGCGAAAAATTACATTTTTGCCGACATCATTTGAAATGAAAGTAAACAGGCTATATTATTTGGTTGTTTTTGGTTTTTGCTTGGCTTGCCAAAATAATCATCAAATTAAGTTAAAAGGACCGCAAAATTTACACGGACAGCTCATTGGTGATTCTGTTTTAGATTTTAACATCAAAAGCACACAAGAGTTGGCCGAGGTGGTCAATAGCAGCCAAAACAGGTTTAGGGTAGTTGGTAAAGTACAAAAGGTGGACAAAAGCGGTTTTTGGATAAGCTTGATTAGCCCTTCTGGTAAAGAGATAGTTGCAAGTTTTGTAAACACAAATTTGTTGTTCCCGAAAACTTTAGTAGGTAAAACAGTAGTTTTAGACGGTACTGCCGAACTTAAAAATTTGCCTTTAGCGCAGCAAAAATCCTTCAATACAAACCTTTCAAAACCTATCTCAAACGTAGAAAAGACTAAAGAAATCATAGCTTTTGAGGCTATGGGTTTGGTAATTTTAGATAAAAAAGCTTTGTTACAGGCAAAAAACCTGTAACAAAGCTTAACGGCAATTACTGTTTTAACGTAACGCTTCTTTCTACAGAAGTATTATCCCCTGTTAATTCTTTCCCATCAGCACCTAAAAGGGTAATTTTAACGTTTAAATCTCCCATTGGCGCATTTTTAATAAAATAAGGTTGCCATTTATCAACAGTAAAAGTGGTATCGGCTAAATCAACCTTTACTTTGTAGGCATCAGGCGCAAGCGTAGCGTTTTTTACGTAAAAATCTAATAAAACATTTTGCGTGTCTTTACCCACATATTCGCCTTTTGGTCTGCTGTAAAATAACATTGGCTCCTTTACGCTTTCCATTTCCACATACTTCCCGTCTTTATCTATTTTAAAATGAACCAAAACAGAAGCCTCCGGGGATTTTACCGATAAATGGTACGAACGTGATAAGAAACTCAACAAATAATGTTCAGAGTTTATAGGTAAAGTAATCGTGTTTTCTGGTTTGTATAAAGCTTGGTAAGGTTTGTTATCCATAATAAAATGAATGTGTTGCCCTTTTTCAGAATTAGCACATTCGCCAGAGTGGTTATCCATCGTTTGCTTAGATAACTCGTAATTAGCTACATTGAATGTGTACATCAGCTTTACCGAATCGGTCCCTACTTTTTCTGTTTTTACGTTGGCAATGGTCAATTTCGCATCCGGAAACTCGGCTGTTTCTGCTAAGGGCTCAATGGTCATGGCCGTTTTAACTACTGTGTCTTGGCTTTCGGCTGTTTTGTTGCCGTTTTGATTACATGCGCTCAAGCTTGCCAAAGCAATTAAGCCCGAAAACAAAAATGGAGTACTAAATTTTAAATTCATGGTTTTTAATTTATACTGTGAAAGATTTAAATTTAAGATTTTCGATTGGATTAAGCGCAATAATTACGCCATTGCCTTTTGGTTTTATAATTTTTATTCGGGCATTTAAACACGCTATCCGCTTATACGCCACGGGCATTATGCGCTGGCCGGTATCCGCTACTATCGTTAATGCGAAAACAAACTGACAAAGAAAAATACTTTTTTTAAAGCCGGTGGTAATTTTCTGATGGTTTTTATAGCAACACAAAAGCTTATCTTTGCATCCGTAAAAATGAGAGATCACCAAATTATCACACTAAAAAACGGAATACGCGTTTTATTAAAGCCAGTAAAATCTGCTATTTCACATTGTTGCCTGGTTATTAATGCCGGCTCAAGAGATGAGGAAGTTGGCGAACCTGGTTTAGCGCATTTTATAGAACATTTATTGTTTAAAGAAACCGCCAAAAGAAATACCAGCCAAATCTTAAACCGTTTAGAAATAGTAGGCGGCGATTTAAATGCCTACACCACCAAAGAATATACATGCTTGCAGGCCTCTTTTCTGAAACCTCATTTAGAGCGGGCCATGGAGCTTTTGCAAGATATTGCCTTTTTCTCAACCTTCCCTAAAGAGGAAATGGAAAAAGAAAAAGAAGTGATTTTAGATGAAATTTTAAGTTATGAGGACCAGCCCGAAGAAGCCATCAATGATGATTTTGAAGCAATGCTTTTTAGCGGGCATAGCCTTGGTGAAAATATCTTGGGCACTCCCGCATCAGTTAAAAGCTTTCAACAGCAACACCTGCTAAGTTTTATCGCTAAAAATTACAACACTCACGAAATGGTGTTTGCAGTCTCTGGTGCTTATACTTTGGCCAAAGTTGAGAAATTAGCAAACCAATATTTTGGCATTATCCCCGAAAACAAATCAGTAAAAGTTAGGGCTGCGCCAACCCATAGTAGCCCGCAAAATAAAACCCTAATTAAATCAATTAATCAGGCGCATTGTATGTTAGGCTGCACCGCTTACGATATCCACCACCAACAAAAGCCTGGTTTATTGTTATTAAATAATTTACTGGGCGGCACTGGTATGAGTTCGCGGCTGAATCTAGAAATTCGTGAGAAACACGGCATTGCGTACACCATTGAATCGGCATACTCGCCTTTAACCGATACCGGACTTTTTTCGATTTATTTTGGTACAGATGCCGAAAAGGTAGATAAAGCTTTAACTCTAATTAATAAGGAGCTGCAGAAGTTACGCGAAAAAGAACTTGGAAAAATTCAATTGTCTCAGGCTAAAAAGAGATTTATTGGTCAAATAGCTTTAGGCGAAGAGAACCGCATGGGCGTTTTAATATCAATGGCAAAAAGTTTGTTAGATTATAACAAAATTGATTCCCTAAAAGAGATATACCAAAAAATCAATCGGGTAACTGCCAAAGAGCTTATCGCTATCGCAAACGAGGTGCTGGACAGTAAAAGGTTAAGTTTACTGCTATACAGTCCAGATCAAAAACATCAGGAAGCATGAATATCACTATAAAAGATAAAAATTTTGAGTCGCTGTTAGAGTACTGCATGATTGAAAAACGTACGCGTTTAATAGGGATTGAAATTAACGTGGACTACGAAAATAGGGTTCCTGTTTTTTTGGGAGTGCTCAACGGTTCATTTATGTTTATGGCCGATTTGCTAAAAGAAATTACCATCCCTTGTGAAACTACTTTTGTAAAATTAGCATCCTACCATGGCGAGTTAAAAAGTTCTGGAACTATTACGGAAGAGCTTTCAATCTCGATGGATTTGGAAAACAGAGATGTAATTATTGTAGAGGATATTATTGATACAGGTAGAACGTTAAACTATATTTTCGAAAAAATAAAAACCTTAAAGCCAGCGAGTGTAAAAATTGCCACGCTACTTTTAAAACCGGATGCTTTAGAAATTGACTTGGGCGCAATTGATTATGTAGGCTTTGAGATTGCCAATGAATTTGTGGTTGGATACGGTTTAGATTATGATGGCTTGGGCAGAAACCTAAAAGATATATACAGATTGTGCGAAGGGTAAAAAAATAGCCTCAGAATTTATCCCGAGGCTATTTATTAAATTTAGCTTTGCCTATTTTTTTTCTGGAAGTAAAATCAGTTTAATAAAATTGTTGTTGTTTAAATACTGGCCAGCGGCTTTTTTAGTGCTTGCGTTGGTTACCTCGCTTAAGGTTTTTGTATAAGTTAAAACCTTTTTAGGGTCTTCGTTATTGGTGTAAGCATTTTGCAAATAGCCTAACCAAAAGCCATTTTCTCTTAATTGAAGTTCTAACTGTCGTTCTTCTTCTGCTTTAAACTTTTGGATATCATCTGCGGAAGCACCATTTTTTTGTAACGTTTTTACTTCGTCAATTGCAGCGGCAATCAATTTATCAACGTTTGCGGCAGCACAACTGAAAGAAATCCCTACGCTGTATTGCTGTTTTGGTTCGTTATCATAGCTCACATTTACTCGCGGACTGTAAACGCCGCTTTCTTTTTCTCTTAAGCGCTCTAATATTTTAATTTCTAAAATCGCTTTAAGTGCATCTAGCTGCAGGTTCTCTTTGTCTGAATAGTTATAATTGCCATGGTAAATTAAAGATACGTTTGCTTTATCTTCTAAACCTTTGTAAACTTTTTTGGTAATTTCTCCAGAAACTGGCTCTAAGCCCAAGTCTTTAAACGTTTCTTTGTTGCCATTTGCAGGTAAGCTCGCCAAATACGTGGTAAGCAATGGTTTAATTTCTTCCAGTTTAAAGTTTCCTACAAAAGTGAAAGTGAAATCTGCAGCGTTGGCAAACCGTTGTTTATAAAATGCTATTGCTTTATCTAAATTAATCTGACTAAGTTCTGGAATGGTGATTTGTTGTGCTCGTTTTTTATAGCTGTTTAAAACGGCCGTAGCAGTATCTTGGAAAACTGCCGTTGGTTGCGTTAAACGGTTGCTTAAAACGGTTTGCAAGCTTTCTAACTGTGTTTTTAAAACACTTTCATCTTTACGCGGCGCAGTAAAGTAAAGGTAAGTTAATTGTAGTGCCGTTTCTAAATCTTTAGGACTTGCCGAACCGCTAATTCCTTCGCTATAAGTACCAATATAGGGGCTGGCACTCGCAACTTTGCCAGTTAAAAGTTTACCCAGTTGGGTTTCGTTAAAATCTGCGATACCAGATTCGTTCACGAGCTGGTCTGCCATTTGCGCCGAACGGAAATCTTCATCAGAAGCTAAGGAAGTGCCTCCTTTGCTACTTGCGGTAAATAATATCTGGTCGTTTTTAAATTCAGTTGGTTTTAAAATAACTTTTACTCCGTTTGATAAGGTGAGCTCCGTAACCCCAATTTCAGCCACTTTTTTCTCACTTAAAATGCTTCCTGCTTTAGGTTTAGTAGCCATTAAAGGTTTATCCACTACGTTGTCAACGTATGGTTTTACATCCTCACCGGCGGTTTTAATCCAGGTTAAAAAGGTAGCTTCGCTTGGTAGTTTCTCTTTTTCTTTTTCTGGAGCCTGAATGGTAGCAATAATATTATTTTCGGTAACAAAAGTGGCGGCTAGTTTATTCACTTCGGCTATGGAAATATTGCTTAGGTTTTTAGCGTAAAAATTGTAGATATAATCAATACTCGGAACGGTTTGGCCTTTCAAAAAGCCATCTACATATTTTTGTACAAATACGGAAGATTTAGTTTTGTCGCGTTCCTTAAACTGTTTATCAACGGCGGTTTGTAAATTTACTTTTGCCCTTTCTAGTTCTGTAGAGGTAAAGCCGTACTTTTTCATCCTTACGTTTTCGGCTACTACTGCTTTTATTGCTGCTTCTAAACCGGCTGCATCTTTAGAAACGGCAACACTGTTGAAGGCATCAAGGTTAACCAAGCCACCCTGAAAAGAGCCATAATTACTTTGGGCAAAAACAAATGGCGCATTTCCTTTCTGTACAATTTCTGTTAAGCGGTTACTTAACATGGTATTGATTAAGTTGGTTATAATTTTGTTTTTTAAAGCGGCTTCGGTGTTTTCTAAAACCTCTGCATGCTTATAAGTGACCGAGGCTACGTTGTAAGGAAACTCAGGATCGGTTACTATTTTAACTAAGGGTTCGGCATTGTCCGGTATGGCAAAGTTTTCTCTTTTTTTCTCGCCAACCGGATTTTTTAAATCAGAAAAATTATCTTTTATCAGTTGCTCAACCTTAGCCACGTCAAAATCACCCACGGCAATCACAGCCTGTAAATCTGGGCGATACCAATCTTTATAAAATTGCTTAATGGTTTGGTATTTAAAATTGCGCAGAATATCCAATTTTCCAATCGGCAACCGTTCTGCATATTTAGAATTTGCAAGCAAAACAGGCAACAACTGCTTGCTCATTCTTTCTTGCGCATTTTTTCCTCGTTGGCGGTCTTCTTCTATAATCACACCGCGTTCTTGGTCTATTTCTTTGTCATCAAAAGTAACATAACCTGCCCAGTTTGCTAAAATATCGAAACCTTTCTCAAAAACCGCTGTACTATCGGTTGGCAACGGCAGCTGATAAACCGTTTGGTTAAAACCGGTGTAAGCATTTAAATCAGCACCAAAACGTACACCCGCTTTTTGTAAATAGCTAATTAATTCGTTTTTTGGAAAATCACGTGTCCCGTTAAAGGCCATGTGCTCTGTAAAATGGGCCAAACCTTGCTGCTCATCGGTTTCTAAAATAGAACCTACCTTATTTACCAGATAAAGTTCTGCTCTATTTTTTGGCTCTACGTTTTTACGGATATAATAAGTAAGTCCGTTTGGCAAAGTACCGATGACTAAATTGCTATCCTTAGGGATTGGTGCGCTAGCACTATCAGAAACTTGTTTGCTTACCTTGGGGCTGCAGGCCATCACAAACAGCGAAACCAGCATTGCATAAAAGGGTTTTTTAATGTTCATTTAATAGGGATTAATGGTGATTTATAGGGTATTTAAAAATTTGTCAATTGCATTAATGGCGTTTTTTGTTCGATTTTCAACGCCTCCAACTTCTACGTAACAAGCATTTAATGTACTTAGCTCTTTTCGCCAAATATTCATAAAATAATCTCCCCGACCTTTGAAGTTCCTCAACGGATCATCCTGCCAGGGCAAATCGTTTTTTAAAAGTATGTAAAAGTGATAAGGATGAGATTTAAGCTTTTCTAAAACCACATCAGGCGTTTCTTTAAAAAATTCATCACTCCAAATCTTAACTGTTAAAATGGTGGTATCGTAAATCAATAAATTTTTTGTAGTTACTGTTTGTATGGCGGTCTCCAAAGCAAGCTGGCCGTAAAACATGTTCAGTTCATCTTGTAACGTTGCATCTTGAGCGAGGTTTTCGCAGTAGAAACGAGAATATTCTGGCACCCAGTTGGTTTGGTAGTGTTGTGCTAAGGCCTGTGATAAGGTAGATTTACCCGAGCATTCGGGACCAACAACGGCAATTTTTATCGTTGGATTTTGCATTTTATAAAATCTGTTGTTTATAAATCATTAAAAAAATATGTAGAAGGTCAAATATAAAGATTACTTAGCAGCTAAATGCTTTGTAACAGTATTTGCACAAAAAATTGGGATTAAGCTAATATAATTCCGCATTTAATACTTATAATTGATAAACCAATTTTTTAGTATGAAACCAATATTCACTATGTTACTGCTTGCGGCTTCATTTTTTTGTCAGGCTCAGCAGGCAGCAGTTAAAACCGTGTTTTTAAAAGACAATGGTTTGGCAAGTAATTTTTTCGGCATAAGGGTATTTGATAAAGATAGCGCCGATTACATACGGACAATAGCAACCGAGAAAAACAACGAAAATTTGTACGACGTAACCGAATATTATTTAGACAATAGCCCAAGGAGAATAGCAAATTCACTTACCAGCAGTTTATTTCCACGTTACAATGGCAAAGTAATCACTTATTTTAAAAATGGCAATATAGCGGCAGAGGAGCTATTTGTTAACGGCCGTTTAAAAGGAATTTCTAATTATTATTTCGCAAATAAGCAGTTGAGGAAAAGTGCAAATTTTGAAATTGAAAAAAACAAGAGTGTAGAGGTGGTTTTAGCACTTAACGACTCAACAGGAACACAATTTTTAGATAAAGACGGAACCGGTACCTTTAAAACTGTAGATGAAAATGGAAACGCGTTGCAAGGAACTTACACTAAGGGTTTAAAGGATAAAACATGGAAGACGGTAGACCAAAAGAAGAGTGAAACTTACTTAGACGAATATAAAGCCGGGGAGTATGTAAAAGGTAAAACAATTGATGCCCAGGGAAATGAAACTGAATATGATGGTTTGGAAAGTTTGCCCACTTTTAAAGGGGGTAGTCAAGCATTTGGATCTTTTTTAGCGGCGAACCTCCGTTACCCCAGCGATGCTCGGGATAATAATGTACAAGGCAGAGTATTTTTACAGTTTGTGATTGAAAAAGATGGTTCGTTGGTTGAGGCAAAAGTACTCAGAGGAATTGGACATGGTTGCGATGAGGAAGCGTTAAGGGTAATTAATAAATCGCCTAATTGGAATCCTGGCATGCAAAGAGGCAAGGCTGTTAGGGTAAGTTACACCGTTCCTATATTTTTTCAGTTAGCGGGAGGTTCGCTTAAGTCGGAAACGCGAAAGCCATTTGGCGGCTATAATCCCTCGAAGTAATTTAGGTTAGGGTTTTATAATTTTTACAGATGGTTTACTTGGGCTTGGTATTATCACCAACCCATTTAGATTTTTCTACTTCGCCTAGCTATTTCATTACCGCCAACTCAAATTCTGAATCTTTTTCTACTAAGTGCGCATTTTTTAAAGCGAACTAATTTGCCAACCACAACGCTTAGCGTTAGGGATAGCAGTGAAAAGCCCGCAGCCGCCCAAAGCGGCGAGGACTTGTAACGAATAGCCCGACCCGCTTTTTTTGCGGGGAACGCCCTAATGATAACTCTATCTTAAAAACCGCAATTTTAGCTTTTGGACCTTAATGCCGATTTCAAAAAATCATAAGATTTATGCCGTAAAAAAGTTTTCAATCCCTATCTTTGCATCCCGACAAACAGGTCGGGATTTTTGTTTTATTACAAAGCGTAAAATCCCCTTAAAATTACGCTATGCCAAAAGATAACTCCATTAAGTCAGTTTTAATCATCGGTTCAGGTCCCATTATCATTGGTCAGGCTTGCGAATTTGATTACGCCGGTTCCCAAGCTTCTTTATCTTTAAAAGATGAAGGAATCGAAGTTTCCATTATCAATTCTAACCCTGCAACCATCATGACAGATGAGGTTATTGCAGACCATGTTTATTTAAAGCCACTCACTGTTGCTTCACTTGAAGAAATTTTGCAAGAACGCCAAATAGACGCGGTATTGCCAACTATGGGCGGCCAAACAGCTTTAAATTTAGCGATAGAAGCAGAGGAACGCGGACTTTGGGAAAAATATAACGTAAGAATTATTGGTGTTGATACCGCTGCAATTGAAAAAACAGAAAACCGCGAGGCTTTTCGTCAATTAATGGTTGATATAGGTATTGGCGTGGCTAAATCAAAAATAGCCAATTCATTTTTAGAAGGTAAAGAAGCCGCACAGGAAATCGGATTTCCATTGGTAATTCGCCCATCTTATACCTTAGGAGGCTACGGTGGTGGTTTTGTGCACAAAAAAGAAGATTTTGATGCTGCCCTTTCTCACGGTTTACAAGCATCGCCAACTCACGAGGTTTTGGTAGAACAAGCAGTTTTAGGTTGGAAAGAATACGAGCTGGAACTTTTGCGAGATAATAAAGACAACGTCATTATCATCTGTTCTATCGAGAATTTTGACCCAATGGGTATCCATACCGGAGATTCTATTACGGTAGCGCCGGCAATGACTTTATCCGACCGTTGTTACCAGGATATGCGTAATCAGGCTATCAAAATGATGAGAGCCATTGGTAATTTTGCGGGAGGATGTAACGTACAATTTTCGGTAAATCCGGAAGATGAAAGCATCATTGCTATTGAAATTAACCCACGTGTTTCTCGTTCATCTGCCTTAGCATCAAAAGCAACAGGTTATCCAATTGCAAAAATCGCAGCTAAATTGGCTATTGGTTACAACTTGGACGAGTTAGAAAATCAGATTACAAAAACAACTTCCGCGTATTTTGAACCTACTTTAGACTATGTAATTGTTAAAATTCCTCGTTGGAATTTCGATAAATTTAAAGGCGCCAACAAAGAATTAGGTCTGCAGATGAAATCTGTAGGCGAGGTAATGGGAATTGGTCGCTCATTCATTGAAGCTTTACAAAAAGCTTGTCAGTCTTTAGAAATTGGCAGAGCAGGCTTAGGTTCGGATGGAAAAGAAAACCGCAACATTGCTGATATAATGCATAAATTGGAGCACCCAAGTTGGGATAGATT